>JADJZB010000004.1:0-375000 GCA_016719485.1 Holophagales bacterium | reverse complement strand
GCGACGGCGGTGAGGCCGTGTCGCGACAGGGCTTCCAGCACCCGGTCCGGCTCGCCGCCGGGGTCGAGGACGATCGCGGACCGCGTGGCGGCATCGGCCACGATGGCGCAGTTGCAGCCGAGAGGCGCCACGGGGAAGGTCTCCACGAGGACGAGTCCCATCGCGGGCGAGTCTGCCACACGCGTGGGGCGCAGCGGGCCTACACTCCCGCGCGATGAGCACGGTCCGTTTCTCCGACTTCCGTTCCGACACCGTCACGCAGCCGACGCCCGCGATGCGCCGCGCCATGGCCGAGGCCGAGGTCGGGGACGACGTCTACGGCGAGGACCCGACGATCACCCGCCTCGAGGAGAGGACGGCCGAGATCCTCGGCTTCGAGTCTGCCCTGTTCGTGCCGACCGGCTCGATGGGGAACCAGATCGCCCTGCGGGTTCACGGCCGCTCCGGGACGGAGGTGATCGTCGAGGAGCGCAGCCACGTCTTCCACTACGAGATGGGGGCGATGGCCGCGCTCTCCGGCCTCCTCCCGCGCCCGGTCGCCGGGCCCGGCGGCCGAATGCCCGTTGCCGGCATAGAAGCCTGGATCCGTCCGGAGTCGGTCTACTACCTGCCGCGGACGTCGGTCGTCTGCCTCGAGAACACGCACAACTTCGCGGGTGGCACGGTCCTGCCCCGCGCAGCGATCGAGGAGGTCCTCGGCCTTGCGCGGAAGAGAGGCCTCGCCGTCCACCTGGACGGCGCGCGGCTCTGGAACGCGGCCGCCGCCCTCGGGGTGTCGGAAGCCTCGCTCGCGCACGGCCTGGACTCGGTCATGGTCTGCTTCTCGAAGGGGCTCCGGGCGCCGGTCGGAAGCGCTGTCGCCGGCTCGAAGGCGTTCGTCGCCGAGGCCCGGCGCGTGAGGAAGCTCTTCGGTGGCGGGATGCGGCAGGCGGGCGTCCTCGCCGCCGCCGCGCTCGTGGCGCTCGACAAGGAGCGGGCCCGGCTGCCGGAGGACCATGCCCGGCTCGCCAGGCTGGCGCGGGAGCTGGCGGGGATACGGGGCGTCTCGCTGGAACCGGAGGCGTTCCCGACGAACATCCTCATCGCGGACCTCGACCCGCGGGTCTTCGGAACGGCACCGGAGGCGCTCTCCCGCCTGCGCGAGCGGGGCCTCCTCGCCGGGGCTGCGGGTGGGAGCTCCATCCGCCTCGTCACGCACGCCGACGTCGGCGACGCCGACGCCGACCGGTGCGTCGCGGCCTTCCGCGAGATCTCGACCGGGAACTGAAGGCGGGCGACCTCGCCGCGCTCAGGCGGCGGGGACCTTCGCGACCAGTTCGATCTCGACCCGTCCGCCTCCCGGCAGCGCCCCGACCTGGACGGTCGAGCGGGCGGGTCGATGGTCGCCGAAGCGGGCGGCGTAGGCTCCGTTCATCTCGGCGAAGTTGCCCATGTCCGTCAGGAAGACGGTCGTCTTCACGACGTCGGCGAGGCGGCAGCCGGCTCCCGCGAGGATCGCCGTGAGGTTGTCGAAGACGCGGTTCGTCTCCTCGGCGATCGTCCCGGACACGAGCTTCATCGTGGCCGGGTCGAGCGGGACCTGTCCGGCGGTGAATAGGAATCCTCCGGCGACGATCCCCTGGGCGTAGGGACCTATGGCCTTCGGGGCGTTTTCGACGGCGATGGTGCGGATATCGTTCATTTGCTCGGGTCCCAGATGGCGATGTAGGGGAGGTTGCGGTACTTCTCGTCCAGGTCGAGGCCGTAGCCGACGACGAACTCGGGGCCGATCGTGAATCCGAGGAAGTCGACGGGCAGGTCCGCGTTCTCGGGGAGGTCCTTCTTCAGCAGCGCGGCGATCTTCAGGGAGCGCGGCTGGCGCGTCCCGAGGAGGCCGAGGAGCTTGCGGAGCGTCAGGCCCGTGTCGACGATGTCCTCGAAGATGAGGACGTCCCGGCCGGCGATGTCGGACGAGACGTCGCGAACGAGCTCGAAGTTCCCGGTGGAAGCGGTGCCCGAGTACGACCTCACCTGGAGGAAGTCGACGGCCACGGGGGTCGAAAGGCGCTTGAGGAGGTCGGTGAGGAAGAAGACCGAGCCCTTGAGGACTCCCACGGCCAGGATCTCGCGGCCCGCGTAGGCCGAGTCGATCTCCTTTGCCAGCTCGTCCAGCCGGGTCCCGATCTGCTCCTCTGAAATGAGTGTGCGGTCGATCACGGGACGAAACTATAATGCAGGCGCAACTCCGAGAGGTTCAACTTGAGCACGTCGATCGTCGATCTGAAGACCCTCCACGACGCCTATACGAGGCTGACCGAAAAGTTCAAGACCTTCTGGACGTTTCACCAGTTCCTCCAGGGGGTGCACAAGACCTTCTTCGGCGACACGCCGGGCTACCAGATCGACTTCCAGGGGCTCTACGACCAGATCCGATCGGTGACGACGATCCTGAACGTCCAGCCACCGCCCGTCGTCATGGACCAGATCAACCAGCTCGACGGCCGCCTCGACATCGTCTACCGGGCGCTCTCGGCCGACGACGAGAGAATCGCCGCGAGCTGGGTGCGGCGCTTCTTCGAGAAGGTGAGGACGGAGGACGAGAAGCTCCTCCTGGCAATCCTCCGCTTCTACTTCCACTCGCGGCAGGTCTCGCCGGAAGCCCTCGACAAGATGGACTTCCTCGTCACTCTCGTCGGGGCCCGCCGGTCCCTCGACGACGGCCGCTACCTGCCCCGGTTCCCCCAGGAGCTGACGAAGCTCTTCGCGGCGCTCCTCGGGCTCGTCCGCCGTTCACCGGCACCGACGGCGGAGCTGACGGCGGCGGTCAAGGCACTCGGTCTCATCCGCCAGGACATCGACGCGTGCGAGCGTTTCGAGGACCTCACGGAGAAGAAGATCCTCGACAACTTGAGGACGGTCAAGCACAGGCTCGGCCCCGCGTACTACGACCAGAACGTCCTCTCGGCCATCCTGGAGGCGAACCTCGCCGCCAAGAACCGGTTCCAGTCCCTCTACCGGAACGAGGAGAGGCGGATTTTCGAGTCGTCCCAGCACCTCCTCGACATCGAGCGCGAGCTCTCGCGGCGACCCGAGGTCGCGGACGCCGACCTTCGCGAGGAGTTCCGGAGGTTCCGCCAGTTCAAGGACGAGTTCGACAAGAACCGTAACGAGGGGGAGATCCGGCACGGGCAGGTGACGCGCCTCGCCGAGGCAATCGACCAGCTGATGACGAGGCTCGACGTGAGCGGGGACGCCGCCGGCGAGGCCCTCCCGGAGATCCTGCCAGCCCTTGAGGAAGAAGACCTGTCCGAGGCGAAGGAGACGATCAGCGGCTTCTTCCCCGGGCGGGACGCCGTGGCTGCGCCACCCGAGGCGCCGAAAGAGACGCGAAAGCCTCCGGCGTTCCTGACGGACGGCCTCCTGGGGGAGAGCGCCTCCAAGATCCTCTACTCCATCGACATGCTCCGGGGCGGAGCGGGGTCGGGGCAGGCCGCCTACGGCGCCGCGCTCGCACGGTTCCGCCTCGAACCCTGGGAGGTCCGGTCCGCCCGGCGACTCCAGGCGGAGGAGCCTGAAGCGAGCGGGGAAGACGCCGCCAACGACGACCTGTATATCGAAGGGGCGGCCCTGCGTCTCATCGTGGACGACATCGCGACGCGCTTGAAGTCCCCGACCGGCGAGCCGGCCGACGCGGGCGACCTCGACAAGGCGGGCGAATGCCTCGGGCGGGCGCAGGATCTCGATCGCCGTTTCCGTCAGGCCCTCGAGGCGACGGGGCCGGAAGGGCCACCGGAGCGGCTGAACGAGCTGACCCGCTCCCGCTTCCGTCTCCTGCGGGCCTTCTCCGGTCTCTGGCTGCTCCACAACGCCCGCGTCTCGGGCGGAGAGTAGGCTCTCCGGACCGCAGGTCCGCCGAAGCGGTTTGACCCGGGGGTAGGGCGCGCGGAGAATCGGCGCCCGATGTCCGAAGAGACCCAGTACCCAGAGCAAAGCCTCGCCGAGCAGGTCGTCAACCGAAGGGCGTCCCGCGACCGGATCGCCACCCTCGGTCACCCGCTCCACCCGAACCGCTTCCCGGCCACTCACCTCGTCTCGGACGTCGTCGAGCGCTGGGGCGGGAGCGACGCCGCCGGCCTCGAGGCCGAGCCCGAGGCCGCCCGCCACCTCGCCGTGCCGGGCCGGATCATGGCCATCCGGAAGATGGGGAAGGCGGTCTTCCTCGACCTGTCCGACGGGAGGACGCGCGTCCAGGCCTACGTGAGGAAGGACGGCGTGGGCGACGGCGGCTGGGCCCTCCTCGAGAACCTCGACCTCGGGGATCACGTCGGAGTCACGGGAACCGTGTTCCGGACCCGGACGGGAGAGCTCTCGGTGAAGGCCGACGGCCTCGTCTTCCTCGCCAAGTGCCTCCGGCCGCTTCCCGACAAGTGGCACGGGCTGACCGACGTCGAGATCAAGTACCGGCAGCGCTACGTCGACCTGATCGTCTCCGAGGAGACGCGCCGGACGTTCGAGATCCGCGCGCGGGTGGTCTCCTACCTGAGGCGCTTCTTCGACGCCCGCGGCTTCCTCGAGGTCGAGACGCCGATGATGCAGCTCCTCGCGGGGGGCGCCGCGGCGCGGCCGTTCGTGACCCACCACAACGCCCTCGACGTCGACCTCTACCTGCGCATCGCGCCGGAGCTCTACCTCAAGCGGCTGGTGACGGGGGGCTTCCCGAAGGTCTACGAGATCAACCGCAACTTCCGCAACGAGGGGATCTCGACCCAGCACAACCCCGAGTTCACGATGCTCGAGTTCTACACGGCCTATGCCGACGCGCGCGACCAGATGGCGCTCACCGAGGAGTTCCTCGCCGGCGCCGCGAAGGAGATCCTCGGGACGACCCAGCTCGCCTGGGGCGAGGAGACGATCTCCTTCGAGGCGCCGTTCCGGAGGCTCTCGATGAAGGCGGCCGTCGTCGAATACGGCCGGGACGTTCCCGGCGGTGCGATCCGGCCCGAGGAGCTCGAGTCGCTCGCGGGGCTGAAGGCGGCGGCGGTACGCGCGGGCGTCGAGTCGATCGAACGGTTCGGCGACGTTCCGGGGAAGCTCCTCGCCGAGCTCTTCGAGACTCTCGCGGAGCCGCACCTCCTCCAGCCGACCTTCGTCGTCGACTACCCGGCCGAGATCTCGCCTCTCGCCAAGACCCGGCCCGACGACCCGAAGACCGCCGACCGCTTCGAGCTCTTCGTGGGGCGGATGGAGCTGGCGAACGGCTTCTCCGAGCTGAACGACCCCGACGAGCAGGCCGAGAAGTTCCGCGCGCAGGTCGCCGAGAGGGCGAAGGGGGACGACGAGGCGATGCTCTACGACGAGGACTACGTCGAGGCGCTCGCGTACGGGATGCCGCCGACGGCGGGGGAGGGGGTCGGCATCGACCGCCTCGCCATGCTCTTCACGAACTCGCGTTCGATACGCGACGTCATCCTCTTCCCGCTCATGCGGCCGAAGGGGACGGGCCGCTGATCGAGCTCCTCCTCGCCCGCCGCTACCTCCTGGCTTCGCGGCGGGACGCGCAGGTCGGCGTCGTGGCGGCGGCGGCGTTCGTCGGGCTCGTCCTCGGCGTGGCGGCGCTCGTCGTGTCCCTCGCGCTCCTCACGGGATTCCAGACCCACGTCCTCACGAGGCTCGCCGAGGAGGCGCCCCACGTTCTCGTCTCGCCCGCGGGCCGGGCCGACTTCGCGGCCGCCGAAGGGGCTGCCGCGAGGCTCGCCTCCCTGCCGGGGGTCGTCTCGGTCACGCCGGTCGTCCGCGGACGGGGCTGGATCACCGCGCGCGGCCAGGCGGTCCCGGCGATCCTGGCAGGCCGGGACGAAGCCGACGGGATCCGGCTCGACCCGGCGCAGGCCCGGCAGCTCTCGGTCCTCCCGGGAGAGGACGTCTCCATCGTCTCCTCGCGCACCCGGCTGTCGCCGCTCGGACCGGTTCCCGTGACGGTCACTCTCTCCGTGAGGGAGGTCGGGGCGACCGCGACGGGGCGCCGTCAGCCCGAAGCGGTGCTGCCCGCCGAGGCGGCTCGAAGGCTATTCGGCCTTCCGGAGGGAGGCGCGACGGGGTTCGAGCTCCGGCTCGCGGACCCGGCGACGGCGGCGGACCTGGCCTTCCGGGCGCGCGAGACTCTCGGGGCGACGCAGACCGCGACGACGACGTGGCAGGAGGCGAACCGCCCGCTGCTCCTCGCCCTCCGGCTCGAGAGGATCGCCATCTTCGCAACCGTCTTCCTCGTCGTCGTCGTGGCGGGCCTGAACCTGGCGGCGACGTCGGCGGTCCTGGCGGCGACGCGCCGTGGAGACGCGGCCGTCCTGACGGTCCTCGGCGCCTCGCCGGGCGTCCTCTCCCGCGTCTTTCTCCTCGTCGGTCTCCTCCTCGGGGCCGTCGGCACCCTCACCGGCCTCGTACTGGGCACGTCCCTGGCCGTCGTCCTCGACGCAACCCACGCCATCCCTCTCCCGGCCGAGCTCTTCGCGCTCGCGCACGTCCCGTTCCGGCCCGCGCCGCGGGACCTCCTGGCCGTCGGCGCCTTCTCGCTCGCCTGGTCGTTCCTTTCTTCGTTCGCGCCGGCCCGCATGGCCGCGCGCGTCGACGTGACGGAGGCGCTCCGTGCCGGGTGATGCGATTCTCGTCGCCGAATCGCTCGCTCGCGGCTTCGGAGAGGGCGAGGCGCGCCTCGAGCTCTTCTCGGGCCTCTCGCTGACCCTCGAGGCGGGAGAAGCCGTCGCGATCGTCGGCCCCTCGGGCTGCGGCAAGTCGACCCTCCTGCACCTCCTCGCGGGCCTCGATCGCCCCGACGCCGGGCGCGTCGCCGTCGACGGCCGCGACTGGGAGACGCTCGCCCCGGAACCGAAGGCGAAGTGGCGGGGAGAGGCGGTCGGGTTCGTGTTTCAGCTGCACCACCTGCTGCCGGAGCTGACGGCCGAGGAGAACGTCGCATTGCCTCTCTTCCTGGCGGGGATCGGGGACGCCGCCGCGCGCGCGGCCGCCAGAGAGCTCCTCGCGAGGGTCGGCCTCGTTCGCCAGGCCGGGAGCCTTCCCCGGGTCCTGTCCGGTGGAGAACGGCAGCGCGTCGCCATCGCGAGAGCCGTCGTCCGGCGCCCCCGGCTGCTCCTCTGCGACGAGCCGACCGGGAGCCTCGACGCGGCGCACGCAGCGGACGTCCTGGACCTTCTGCTGGGCGCGGCGCGCGAGCGGGCCGGGGCCCTCCTCCTCGTCACCCACGACCCGGGAGTCGCCGGCCGGTGCGGCACCGTTCTGACGCTCTCCCCGGGGGGCCTCACGCCCTCCTGAGCGGCCGGAGCGCTGGCACCCCGTATGCTACGATCCGGAGCCGGTCGAAGTCCGCTTCCCTAGCGGCCTCCGACGAGGTCGAGCCATGTTCGAAAAGTACAACGAGAAAGCCCGCCGCGCCCTCTTTTTCGCCCGGTACGAGGCCTCGAAGCTGGGCTCGAAGGTCATCGAGTCCGAGCACATCCTCCTCGGCATCCTGCGAGAGGGGGAGGATGTCACGCGCGAGATCTTCTCCCGGTTCAACGTGAAGCCGGACGACGTCCGCCGCGAGATCGAGGGGGACCGGGTCTTCGTCGAGCGCGTTTCGTCGTCGCAGGAGCTCCCCCTGTCGGAGGAGTCGAAGAAGATCCTCGCCTACGCCTCGCACGAGGCGGAGTCGATGATGCACCCCTACGTCGGGACGGAGCACCTCCTGATCGGCATCCTCCGCGTCGACCCGTGCGTCGCCTCCCGGCTCCTCGCCGGGCACGGCTTCAACCTCTACGGCGTGCGGGAGGAGGCGATCGCCCTCATCAAGGAGCGCGAGGCCTCCAAGCAGAAGAAGGAGCTCCCGTTCCTGGCCGAGTACGCGCGCGACCTGACGGCGCTCGCCGCCCAGGGGACCTTCGACCCGCTCGTGGGGCGTGACAAGGAAGTCGAGCGGATCATCCAGATCCTCTCGCGCCGGACGAAGAACAACCCGATCCTCCTCGGCGAGCCCGGCGTCGGGAAGACGGCCATCGTGGAGGGGCTCGCCCAGCGGATCATCGAGGGGGCGGTCCCGCTCTTCCTGGCGAACAAGAAGATCCTCGCGATGGACCTCTCCCTCATCGTGGCCGGGACGAAGTACCGCGGCCAGTTCGAGGAGCGCCTGAAGGGCATCCTGAAGGAGCTCCGGGAAAACCAGGACCTCATCATCTTCATCGACGAGATCCACTCCCTCATCGGGGCGGGGTCGGCCGAGGGGTCTCTCGACGCGGCGAACATCCTCAAGCCGGCGCTCTCGCGGGGCGAGATCGCCTGCATCGGCGCCACGACGATGAAGGAGTACCGCAAGTACATCGAGAAGGACCGGTCGCTCCTCCGGCGGTTCCAGGCCGTCACCGTGAACCCGCCGGACGAGGAGGAGACCCTCCAGATCCTCGAGGGAATCCGCGAGCGCTACGAGCGGTTCCACCGGGTCCGCTACTCGCCCGACGCCGTGAAGGCCGCGGTCTACCAGTCGAGCCGCTACATCCCCGACCGCTTCTTCCCCGACAAGGCGATCGACCTCCTCGACGAGGCCGGCGCCAAGGTCAAGCTGCGGATGACGGCGGACACCCAGAACCTGCGCCGGCTCGAGAACGAGGCCCGCCAGATCGTCAAGGAGATGAAGAAGGCGATCTCCGAGAAGGACTTCGAACGCGCGGTCTCGCTCCGCGAGCGCGAGGTCGAGATCAAGGAGGAGATCGAGCGGACGCGCGGCGCGCAGCTCGACGAGAGCTCCTTCGTCGAGGTCGTCCGCGGAGACATCGAGGAGATCATCGCGAGCTGGACCGGGATCCCGGTCACGTCGATCCAGGTCGAGGAGGCCGAGAAGCTCCTCAACATGGAGGCGACGCTCAAGAAGCGCGTCATCGGCCAGGACCGGGCCATCGACTCCATCTCCAGGGCCATCCGGCGCTCCCGCCTCGGCGTCAAGAACCCGAACCGTCCGATGGGGTCCTTCATCTTCCTGGGGCCATCGGGCGTCGGGAAGACCGAGGTCGCCCGCCGCATCGCGGAGTTCCTGTTCGACCACCAGAAGTCGCTCGTCCGCTTCGACATGTCGGAGTACATGGAGAAGCACGCGGTGTCCAAGCTCATCGGCTCTCCGCCAGGCTACGTCGGGCACGAGGAAGGCGGGCAGCTCACGGAGCGCATCCGCAGGCAGCCCTACTCCGTCATCCTCCTCGACGAGATCGAGAAGGCCCACCCCGACATCGCGAACCTCCTCCTGCAGATACTGGAGGACGGCCAGCTGACCGACGCCTACGGGAACACGGTCGACTTCAAGAACACGCTCATCATCATGACGTCCAACATCGGGACGAAGTTCCTGGTCAACCAGGCGCGGGTGGGCTTCGGCGACGGCAAGAACGCCCCTCCGGCGCGCGAGGTCGAGGAGATGGTCCTCAAGGAGCTCCGGCGGGAGTTCTCGCCCGAGTTCACGAACCGGCTCGACGAGGTCATCGTCTTCAACCCGCTCTCGACGGAGAACCTCAGGGCGATCTGCCGTCTCCTGCTCGACGACGTTGCTGAGACGCTGAAGCATCGCGGCCTCGAGCTCGTGGCAGACCAGATGGCCGTGGACTGGCTCCTCTCGATGTCGGGGCAGGACGCCCACTCGGGAGCACGGCCGCTCAGGCGGACGATCCAGCGACACGTGGAGGATGCGGTATCCGAATTGCTTATCGGCGCCCGGGAGCAGCTCGAGTGCCTCGAAGTGACAGTGATCGACAACGACCTGAAGGTTCTCGTCCGCTCGTCGGCTGCGGTTGTGCCCGGGCGGCAAGGCACGTGACGGGAGACCCCGTCCTGGCCGAGCCGACCCGGCCCGGGCCGGCTCCGGCCATCGGCTCTGCGTCGTCCTGCCGCCTCCGAACCGCCGTTCTGGCGCTGGCGGGCCTGCTCGCCTTCGCGGGAACGGCCCTCGCGCAGACTGACCCTACCCCGACTCCGGCTCCCACGCCGCCACCGGCCACGCTCGATCTGAGGCCGGGCGGGCTCGCGCCGTCGGCGTCGCCCCTCGCCGGGGCCCTCCCGTCCACCCCCACCCTGAACGCCGCCGCCGGCGCCTCGGAGGGGATCGTCGAGATCGTCGTCCGGGGTGGCAAGACCGTCACTGCCGAGACCATCGGCTTCTACCTCGGCGTGAAGGTCGGTGACCCGTACGACACCGAACGGATCCGCCGCTCGTTCCAGAAGCTCTGGGATTCGGGCCTTTTCGAGGATCTGAGCATCGAGAAGGAACAGGCGCCCGGGGGGGTGAGACTCGTCGCCGTCGTCGTGGAGCGGCCGCGGGTCGACGACCTGGAGTTTCGCGGCAACAAGAAACTGACGACTTCCCAGCTCAAGGACAAGCTGAAGGAAGGGAAGGTCGAGATCCGGGTCGGCGCGCCCGTCTCCCTCCGTGACGTCTCGAAGGGGAAGTCCGTCCTCATCGACGCGTACCGCGCCGAGGGCTTCCGGTCCGCGGTCGTCGATACGGCCATCGAGCCGATGGGCGACAACGGGCGCCGCGTGGTCTTCCTCGTCGACGAGGGCGACAAGATCAAGATCGAATCGATCGACTTCACCGGGAACACCGTCATCTCGAACGGCCGCCTCTCCCGCGCGATGAAGAAGACCCGGGAGTCGAACTTCTACCAGTTCTGGGACTCGAAGGACGTCTACAACCAGACGAGCTACGAGGAAGACATCGAGTCGATCAAGACGGTCTACCAGAACGCCGGCTACAAGGACGTCGTCGTCAAGGACCCGCTGATCGAGACGTTCGTCGTCAATCCTCAGGAGAAGCGCCCGGACAAGGTCAAGAGGCGCGCGAGGATCCAGATTCCCCTCGTGGAGGGAGAGCGGTACTACTTCGGCGACCTGAAGATCGAGGGTACGACCGTCTTTCCGCCCGAACGTCTCCTCAGGTTCTTCAACTGGGAGGCGGGCAAGCCGCTCAACCGCGCCGTCCTCGTGGACGGGATGAAGACGCTCGACGAGATCTACCGGGGCCGGGGCTACATCTACGCCTTCATGAATCCCGAGTACGTCGAACGGCCGGGCAAGGGGAACCTCGTCGACGTCACGGTCCGCGTCACGGAGGGCGACCAGTTCCGGGTCGGGCGGGTCGAGTTCACGGGGAACAAGACGACGAAGGACAAGGTCCTGAGGCGGGAGCTTCAGCTCTTCGAGGGCGACGTCCTCGACATGGAGTCGTTCAAGAAGGGGCTCTTCAAGATCACGCAGCTCGGCTACTTCAAGATCGAGGAGGACCCGGAGTTCCGGGTGGACGCGGAGAAGAAAGCCGTCGACGTCACGATCAAGGGGCTCGACACGAACCGGAACGAGATCCAGTTCGGTGCCGGCTACTCCCAGCTCGACGGGATCTTCGGGCAGTTCCAGTTCTCCACGCGCAATTTCCTGGGCCGCGGCGACACCATCGGTATCCAGTTCCAGCGCGGCGGCTACTCGAACTACTTCGACCTGTCGTTCGTCGAGCCGTGGTTCCTCGACAAGCGGATGTCGATCGGCGGGTCCATCTTCAACCGCTCCCTCGAATACGCGGACGTCGACCAGCAGTCCAAGGGTCTCAACGCCTCGCTCGGTCTCGGGCTGGGCCTCTTCGACGGGCTCTCGTTCTTCTACAGCTACACCGACACGAAGAGCCGCTACGAGGTCTTCCCGGCGCCGCCGCCGCCCGGATCGGGCATCCCGCCCGCCGCCTACGCCGATTACATCGGGCGGACGTCTGCCGTGGCGCCGGGGTACCGGTACGACAGCCGGAACGACCCGTTCGACCCGACGCGCGGACGGCGTTTCGGCCTGTCGATGACCGTGGCCGGCGGAGTCCTGGGGGGCGACTTCTCGTACGTCAAGCCGGTCGGCAACGGGACCATCTACTACAACGTCAACCGCAAGTCGCACCTGGCCGTGAACGTGGAAGGCGGGCTCGTCCGGCCCTACGACGGCCAGCCCATCCCCATCTTCGAGCGCTTCCGGATCGGCGGCGACCGTTCTGTCCGCGGGTTCGGGTACGGGTCGATCTACCCGCTCGACGAGAACGACCAGGCTTTCTTCAACGAGCAGGGGGCCCTCCTCGGAGGCGACCGGTACCTCGTCATGAACCTGGAAGCGGTCTACTACGTCGCCGGACCGCTGAAGTTCGTCCTCTTCTTCGACGCGGGGAACGCCTGGCTCGAGGGCCAGACGTTCAACCCGTTCAAGATGCGCGCCTCCGCGGGCGTCGAGCTCCGGATGTTCCTGCCGATCTTCCAGGCGCCGCTGCGCTTCATCTACGGCATCAACCTGGACCCGAAGACCATCAGGGGCCAGAACGGCGTTCCCCTGGCGGGCGGGCAGGAGAAGCGCAGCGACTTCCAGTTCTCTATCGGGACGACCTTCTAGAGGGGGCACCCGGACCGCCGGGTTCCCCCTCTACCCCCTCCACGCGGGAAGGCAGCTCGCTGCGCTCGCTTGGAATGATCGGGGGCACCCGGACCGCCGGGTTCCCCCGTGAGTCCCGGCCGGCCCCCCCGCGAGGGCCACGTACAGTAGAATCGCGCGCCCGCCGGAGGGTCTCCGGCAGCGCCAGTCACGAAAAAAGGAGTCACGTAGATGATCGGGAACCGGTTGATCGTCGCGGGCGCGGTCGCTGCGGCCGCTCTGCTCGCCCTCCCTGCCACGGCCCAGAAGGTGGGCGTCATCGAAGTCCAGCGCATCGTCCAGGAGTCTGCCGTCGGCAAGGAGAGCCTCGCCCGGATCCAGAAGATCCAGTCGGCCAAGCAGGAAGACCTCGTGAAGCGCCAGACCGACCTGCGGGACCTCGAGAAGAAGATCCAGGACCAGGGCAAGTCGCTTTCCGAAGAGGCCATGGAGAAGATCCAGAAGGACTACCAGGCCAAGGCTCTGGACCTCAAGCGCTTCCAGGACGACGCCCAGCGCGAGCTCGAGGAGCTCCAGCGCAAGGAGCTCGGCGAGCTCGAGCGCAGGGTCCTCCCGGTCATCGAGGCGGTCTCGAAGGAGCTGGGCTACAGCCTCGTCTTCAACAAGTTCCAGAGCGGCCTGCTCCATGCGGACCCGGGCGTCGACATCACCGACGCCGTGATCCAGAAGTTCAACACCGCGATCGCGGCGGCCCCGAAGACCGACGCCAAGCCGGCCCCGGCGGCGGCGGCCCCGGCTCCGAAAAAGTAAGAGGCGGATGGCGAGACTTCCCGCAGCGGCGCCCGTGGCCGAGCTGGCCTCCGTCTGCGGGGGGAGCCTCGTCGGGGACGGGTCTTCCGTCGTCGAGGGTGTGAGGTCGCTCGAGAGGGCGGGGCCTCGCGATCTGTCCTTCGTCGCAGACTCCCGGGCCGAGGCGGCAGCCGTCGCTTCGGCCGCCGGGGTGATTCTCGCGAAATCGGCCGGTCCGTTCCCGGGCCGCACGGTCATCGAGGTCTCCGACCCCTCCGCGGCACTCGCCGCGATCCTGGCGAGCGCGTTCCCGCGACGGTCGGCTCGGTCCGGCGTCCACCCGACGGCGATCGTCGAAGCGGGGGCCCGCGTCGATCCCCGGGCCGAGGTCGGCCCGTACGCGATCGTCGGCGAAGGCTCGGAAGTCGGGGAGGGCGCGATCCTCGAGGCGCACGTCGTGGTCGGCCGGAACTGCCGGATCGCCGCCGGTGCGTGGCTCCACCCGCACGTCGTCCTCTACGACGACGTGTCCGTGGGACCCCGTGCGGAGGTCCACTCGGGAGCCGTCCTCGGCGCAGACGGCTTCGGGTACGCCCCCGGCGCGGCCGGGCTCCGGAAGGTCCCGCAGGTCGGAGGCGTCGAGATCGGCGCCGACGCCGAGATCGGCGCGAATACCTGCGTCGACCGGGCCACGCTCGAGATGACGCGAGTGGGCGACGGCACCAAGGTCGACGACCTCGTCATGATCGGCCACAACTGCGACGTCGGCCGGCACGTCGTTCTCTGCGGGCAGACGGGCCTCGCGGGCTCGACGACGGTCGGTGACCAGACGGTCCTCGGCGGGCAGGTCGGTGTCGGCGGCCACTTGCGCATCGGGCGGGGCGTGAAGGCCGGGGGGCAGACGGGCATCAGCTCGGACGTCCCCGACGGCGCGTCGATCTACGGCCGGCCCCACCTGCCATACAAGGATGCCCTGCGCGTGCAGGTGGAGCTCAAGCGCCTTCCCGAGACGGCCAGGATCGTGCGCGAGCTGGCGAAGGCGGCCAAGGGGGACGAGGTGAAGGGATGAGCTCGGAGCCGGGCGCGACCGCACTCGGGATACGCGACATCCTGCGGGTCCTCCCTCACAGGTATCCCTTCCTCCTCGTCGACCGGATCCTGGAAGTCGAACCGGGGAAGAAGGTCGTCGGCCTGAAGAACGTGACGTTCAACGAGGAGTTTTTCCAGGGACACTTTCCCGGAAACCCGGTCATGCCGGGTGTTCTCCTCATCGAGGCGATGGCCCAGGTCGGGGCCTTCATGTTGATCGCCGCGACCGACGACCCGTCCCGGAGGCAGCTGCGGCTCGCGGGCCTCGACGCCGTGAGGTTCCGGCGTCCTGTCGTCCCTGGAGACCAGATCCTCTTCACCGTCGAGTTCGTCGCGGCGAAGAAGTCCATCGTCAAGGTCCGCGGTGAGGCGCGCGTGGACGGGCACCTCTGCGCCGAGGCGGAGATCCTGAGCATGATCCAGGACTGCGGGCCCGAGGAGCGAGGCTGAATGTCTATCCACGCCACTGCGGTCGTTCACGATTCCGCGCTGGTTCACCCGGACGCCCAGATCGGCCCGTACGCCGTCATCGGGGAGTCGGTGGTCATCGGGGCGGGCACCGTCGTCGGGGCGCACGCCATCGTCGACGGGCCGACCGTCCTCGGTGAAGGCAACGTCGTCCACCCGCACGTCGCCCTGGGCGGGCCTCCGCAGGACCTGAAGTACGCCGGGGAACCGACCCGACTCGTCGTCGGAAGCCGCAACGTCTTCCGCGAGTTCATGACCGCCCACCGCGGCACGGTGACGGGCCACGGCGAGACCGTCATCGGCGACGACAACCTCTTCATGGCCTACTCGCACGTTGCCCACGACTGCGTCGTCGGGAGCCGCACCGTCTTCGCGAACTCGGCGTCCCTCTCCGGGCACGTCGTCGTCGAGGACGACGTCGTTCTCGGCGGGTTCGTCGCCGTGAGGCAGTTCTGCCGCGTCGGGCGATTCGCCTACGTCGGTGGCATGACGCCGGTGAACAAGGACGTCCTGCCCTTCACCTGGACGTCGAGCGACCGCGACACGAAGGCCTACAAGATCAACGGTGTCGGCCTCTCCCGAAAGGGCTACTCGGCCGAGCGGGTCGCCTCCCTCCAGAAGGCCTATCGGCTCCTCCACCGGAACCGGCACGATCACGTCGCCGCGCTGACGGCCCTCGACGCGCTCGCCGAGACCGCGCCGGACGTGCGGGTCCTGCTCGACTTCATCACGAGCTCGAAGGCCGGCATTCACGGGGCGTGATGGACAGGGGAAACCCGGACCGCCGGGTTTCCCCCGTACCCCCTTCCGCGCGGTGAGGCGGCTCGCTTCGCTCGCGTGAAGTGAGCAGGGAAACCCGGACCGCCGGGGGAGCCGGGGGTGGGGTCCCGGCGAGTCCCGTACCCCCCTTCGCGCGGTGAGGCGCGTCGCTCGGCTCGAGTGAAGCGAATGGGAATCCCGTACTCCGCCGAGCTGGACGACCGATTCGTCGAATAGTAGAAAAACAAGACCTGACCCCGAGTGGGCGAGACCTGACCCCGCGGGTGAATCGCCGGGGATCCGAGCGGGCGAGAGGGGTGTCCCGCGAGCGACACGTGAGCACGTGCGGGGCCCCGCACGGCTCCGCGAGCAGGCCGCTGGACCAGGCGAGCGCGCGCGTGCAACGAGCGGAGCGAGGCGTTCGCGCTCGCCCCGGCGGCCCGCGCAGTGGAGCCGATGCGGGTCGCACGCGCGCAGCAGTCGCCGTGGGACGTCCCTCCCGCCCGCGACTCGTGCGGCACGGTGAAGAGGAATGGTCAGTTCTCCCGTTATCCCGTTATCCCGTTATCCCGTTATCCCGTTATCCCGTTATCCCGTTATCCCGTGCTCCCAGCGATTCACGGTTTCTCGCGGCTCGCTGCGACGAGAAAAGGGGCCGCTTGCGCGGCCCCTCGGGGTTTCCCAAAAGCTTCCTGGGGTTTTCAGTCGGCGTCGGCGTCGGCCTTGTGCAGCAGCTTGGCGCGCTCGGCGATGAGCTTCTCCTGCAGGGGCCTCGGCAGCTCCTCGTAGTGGGAGAGCTCCATCGTGAAGGAGCCGCGGCCCTGGGTGAGGGAGCGCAGGACGGCGGAGTAGGCGAGCATCTCGGAGAGCGGGACCTCGGCCTTGACCACCGCGTCGTCGCCGATCTGGTCCATGCCCGAGGGGCGGCCGCGGCGGCTCGTCAGGTCGCCCATGAGGTCGCCCATGTACTCCTGGGGCGCCCGGACGCCGACCTTCATGATCGGCTCGAGGATCGTCGGTTTCGCCTTCTCCATCGCATCCTTGTAGGCGAGGGAGCCGGCGATCTTGAAGGCCATTTCCGACGAGTCGACGTCGTGGTACTGGCCGTCGAAGAGCTCGACGCGGAAGTCGACCATCGGGTAGCCGGCGAGGTAGCCCTTCTTCCGGGTGTCCTGGATTCCCTTCTCGACGGCGGGAATGTAGTTCCTCGGGATCGAGCCGCCGAAGATGTCGTCCACGAACTCGAAATCGGAGCCGCGGGGGAGCGGCTTGACGCGGATCTTGCAGTCGGCGAACTGCCCGTGGCCGCCCGTCTGCTTCTTGTGGCGTCCGTGCGCCTCGGCGGCCCGCGTGATCGTCTCGCGGTAGGGGACCTTCGGCGGGTGGAGGATGACCTCGACGTTCGACTTCCGCTTCATGCGGGCGACGGCGATCTCGACGTGGAGCTGGCCGGCGCCCGAGAGGAGAAGCTCGCTGGTGTCGGCGTCGCGGTGGAACTTCAGGGACGGGTCTTCCTCGGTGAGCTTGGCCAGGGCGATGGAGATCTTGTCCTCGTCCCCCTTCGACTTGGGCTCGATGGAGAAGGAGATCGCCGGCTCGGGGACCTCGACGGCGGGGAAGCGGTACGGCTTCTCCTTGGCGGAGAGCGTGTCGCCCGTGAGGGTCTCCTTGAGCTTGGCGATGACGCCGATGTCCCCGGCCGGGACCTCGGGAACGGGGTTCAGCTGCTTGCCGAGCGGCGAGAAGACCGGGCCGAAGCGCTCCGGCAGCTCGCGGTTCACGTTCCAGTAGGTGCCGTCGGCCTTGATCGTGCCGGAGTGGACGCGGAAGAGGGTCAGGCGGCCCGTGAAGGGGTCGGAGATCGTCTTGAAGACGATCGCGGCCACGGGGCCGTTCGGGTCGCACGCGAGCACGTCGGTCTTGCCGTCTTTTCCGATGGCGGCGGCGGGGAAGGAGTCTGCACCGGGAAGGAGGTCGACGATCTCGTCGAGGATCTTCTCGACGCCCCGCTCGTGGTCGCCGGCGGCGGCGAAGAGTACCGGCACGATCTTCCGTTCGCGGATGGAGTTGCGAAGGGCCGGGAGCATCTGTTCCTCGGTCAGGTTGCCCTGGCTGAAGAAGGTCTCCATGAGGGAGTCGTCCCCCTCGGCGACCATCTCGACGAGCGCCTCGTGCAGCGTCGCCGCGTCCTCGGCGAACTCCTGGGGAATGGGCCCCTCGATGGTCTTGCCGGTGTCGTCGGTGAGGAAGCCCTTCATCCCGATCAGGTCGATCGCACCCCGGAAGCCCTTTTCCTTTCCGATGGCTGCCTCGACGCAGACGCAGGAGCGGCCGAACTTCTTCTGGATCTGGTCCATCACCCGGCCGCCGTCCGCATTCTCGCGGTCCATCCGGTTGACGACGATCATCTTCGGCAGGCCGAACTCCTCGGCGACCTGCCACGCCTTCTCGGTCTGGACCTCGACGCCGGCGACGGCGTCGACGACGATGAGCGCCGCGTCGGCGGCGCGCATGGCGCAGATCATCTCCGACGTGAAGATGCCGTAGCCGGGCGTGTCGATCAGGTTGATCTTGTTCTTCTTCCACTCGAGGGCCGCCACGGCCAGCCCGATCGATATCTTCCGTTCGATCTCCTCCGGGTCGAAATCGGTCGGCGCCGAGCCGTCGTCGACGCGACCGAAGCGGTTGACAGCGCCCGCCTCGTGGAGGAGCGCCGAGACGAGAGTGGTCTTCCCGACGCCGTTGTGGCCGGCGACGGCCACGTTTCGAATGGCGGATGCGGGGTACTGTTTCATGCTGAATCCCCTTCGGCGAGGTCTCTCGAAAGCCCCGCATTATAGGTATCGAAGGCGCTTCCCCGAAGCGGCGTCTTCATTTCCGGCGACGGGGCAGGGAGGAATCGGAAGAGCCCGGCGAGGGGCGCGTTGACACCCTCTTTCGCCCAGACCTAAACTGCGCGATACCGGGGGAAACCCGGCATCTCATTGCCGCAGTCGCGAACGGGAGGACCTCTGCCGAGCGTATCCGGTGCGCCCCCCTCGGGACTTCCGAAGAGGTTCGGTCGCTACGAGGTCATTCGAGAGCTGGGTAAAGGCGCGATGGGCGTCGTCTACCTCGGCCGCGACCCCGTCATCGGCCGGCTGGTTGCCCTGAAGACGATCCGCGCCGTCAGCGAAGACGACGTCGAGCAGCGCGAGTTCCAGGAGCGTTTCCTGCGCGAGGCCCAGGCGGCGGGCATCCTTTCGCACCCCAACATCGTCACGGTGCACGACGTCGGGGAAGACTCCTCGACCGAGACGTCGTTCATCGCGATGGAGTACGTCGAGGGCAAGAACCTCAAGCAGCTCCTTTCCGAGAGGACGCCGTACTCGGCAGAGCGCACTGCCGAGATCGTCGGGCAGGTGGCCGAGGCTCTCGACTACGCGCACCGGCGCGGCATCGTCCACCGGGACGTCAAGCCGGCCAACATCATCATCACCCCCGAAGGCCAGGTGAAGATCACCGACTTCGGGATCGCCAAGACCGAGAAGTCGAACCTCACCACGACGGGGCAGTTCCTCGGGACGCCGAACTACATGTCGCCCGAGCAGGTGACGGGCGACGCGGTCGACGGCCGCAGCGACCTCTTCTCCCTCGGCGTCGTCCTCTACGAGCTTCTCACCAGGAAGAAGCCCTTCACGGCCGACAACCTCACGTCGATCTCCTACAAGATCGTCCACGAGCAGTTCGTGCCGCCCGAGACGTACGACGCCTCGATCCCCCCGGAGTTCACGACGGTTCTCGAAAGGGCCCTGTCGAAGGACGCCGGCGAGAGGTTCCAGCGCGGCAACGACTTCGCCCTCGCGCTGTACGAGTTCAAGGCGCGCGAGGAGGAGCGGCAGATGCTCCGCGATCTCGGTCAGATGGTCGCCGAAGCCGAGAAGCTCGGGTCCGTCGCCGCGGTCACGGCGCCCCCCTCGCCCCTCGCTCAGCCCTCGACGCCGCCTCCGCCGGAACCGACGCCGGCCGGCGGGCGCTCGCCGTTCGACATTCTCGGCGCCGCCCCGGCGCCGTACGCGGTACGCCCGGACGAGGACGAGCTCGCCACGCGCGAAGTCGTCCGGCCCCTTCCGGCCACGGCCTACGTCGCTCCGTCCGGTGCGCCGGCCGAGGTCGCGAACGCGGGGGCGACGGGTCCTGCGAACGACTGGCAGCTCGACGAGCCGACGCGCTCGAAGAAGGCCCCTCCTCCGCCTCCCCCTCTCGCCCTGCCTCCCGATGACGAGGTTTCCGACGTCGACGCCTCGCTTCCCGGACCCGAGGTGGTGGAAGCCGCCGTCGCGCCTCCCCGGGGGCTCGCCGTCTCCCCGCTCGACGACGTCCCTTCGGCTCCCGGGCTCTCCGAAGACCACCCGGACGGTGCTACGGAGATCATCCAGATCGGCGGGCTCGCCGGCTTCGTGCCACCCTCGGGCGGCACCGACCGGCCAACTGAGATCCTCAGGGCCATCCCGCCGCCCGCGACGGTGCCAGAGGCGCCAGCGGCGCCCGTCTCGATGGCCCCCCCCCCGCAGCCGGCGTTCGTCGACCGGCCGACGGAGATCCTCCAGGCGCTTCCCCCGCTCATCGAGAAGAAACCAGCGGAAGAGCCCGAGGATCTGCCTCTGGCGCTGCCGGTCCCCCCGCCGTCCGGTTCCGACCGGCCGACCGAGATCCTGCGGAGTCCGTTCCCGCCCACCTCGCCCGTTTCCTCCGGGCCAGCGCCATCCGACAGAGACGAGGAAGGCGCCACCGAGCGGATCGTGGATGCGATGAAGCTCGTGGCCGCGGGCGCGCCCGCGGCGAAGGCTCCCTCGCCGCCGGTTTCGACGGCCGCCCCCCCGCCGAAGCCGGTCCCGCCAGCGCCCTCGGCGAAACGGCCGATCCCGGCACCGGCGCCGAAGGCCCCTGCGCCGGCTCCGCCTCCGCCCGCGGCGCCCCTCCCCCCCGTCGAGCTCGCTCCGATTCCGGAGCCGCCTCCGAAGCCCCCGAGCGTGCCCCAGCCCCTCATGAAGAGGTCGATCAACGGGAAGTTCGTCGCGCTGATCATCGGGCTCGTCCTGGTCGCCGCCGGTATCACCGCCGGGATGCTCTGGTCGAAGAAGGTGAAGATCGACGAGCAGGCGATCGTCGACGAGGTCAGGGAGCGCGAGGTCCAGGAGCTCAAGAGCCTCATGGACGACGGGAATCGCCTCCTCGCCGGAGGAAGCGCAGGGCAGGCCGTCGAGAAGTTCCGCGAGGTCATCCGCCGCAAGCCGGACTCGGAGGCCGCCCGGGACGCCCTGGCCCGCGCGGAAGAGCAGGCCCGGACGATGCAGGCGGGACAGGAGACCGAAAAGGAGATCGAGACGCGCCTGGCCTCGGCCCGCGCAGCCGCGGAAACCGGGAGCTTCGACACCGCTCTCAACGAGCTCTCCGCCGTCCTCCTTCTCCAGCCCGAGAACGCGGATGCGCTCTCGATTCGAGAATCCGTGAAGGCGGCTCAGGCCGAGCAGGCGGCCATCGAGAAGAAGGCCGCGGCGGAGCTCGCGAAGAAGAAGAGGCCCACCCCGGTGCCGACGGCGGTGCGCGTCGTCCAGCCCGTCGTGCCGGTGGAGCAGCCGAAGCCCGCGACGCCGACGCCCGGGAGCGCGCGTATCAGGATCGCCTTCCAGAGCCCGGCTCCCGAGGGCTACGTGATGATCCGCCGCAACGACAAGGAGGTCTTCCGCCGCCAGTTCGACTTCGGGCGGAAGAGCGCTGGCGGCCTCGTCGAGGGGACCATCGAGGTCCCGTCGGGACCCGCGAGCTTCAAGGCCTGGGCGATACCGACGAACCGGGCGTTCAACGGGTACGAGACCGCCGACCTCGTCATCCCCGGCGGCGAGACTCGGACCCTCGTCCTCGAGCTGAATGCAGCCAGCAAGCTCGTCCTCTCGCTCCGCTAGATTTCATCTCGGCCTCGCTGCCGCCCTCGTCGCCCTGCTGAGCGACGGGGGCGGGCTCGCCGCAGCCGAAGGGGACGCTCCCTTCGGCGCGGCCCGCGTTCTCACTTCGCGTCGCGGGATGGTCGTCTCCGCAGCGCCCGAGGCCTCGAAGGCCGGCGCCGAGATCCTCGCGGCCGGCGGGAACGCGATCGACGCCGCCGTCGCGTCGGCGCTCGCCCTCGCCGTCGTCTACCCGCAGGCAGGAAACCTCGCGGGGGGAGGGTTCCTCGTCGCGAGGAGCCCGGACGGCACCGTCCGGGCGCTCGACTTCCGCGAGACGGCCCCTGCCCGTGCGGGTCGCGACATGTTCCTCGGTCCCGACGGCCGGCCCGTCCCGAAGTCCTCCACGACCACCGCCCTCGCCGTCGCCACGCCGGGCTCCGTGCGCGGCTACGCCGAGGCGCACCGGCGCCTCGGGCGCCTCTCGTGGGAGGAGGTCGTAGCTCCGGCCGAGCGCCTCGCACGCGAGGGGTTCCGGGTCTCGGTCGGGCTCTCGAGGGACCTGGCCGAGTCGCGAGAGCTCCTCACGCGTTGGGAGGAGACGCGACGGCTCTTTTTCCCGGAAGGGGAACCGCTCGCGGGCGGCGCGCTGCTCCGGCAGCCTGAACTCGCATCGACCCTCGCCCGGATCGCGAGAGAGGGTCCGGAGGCGTTCCATCGAGGAGACGTGGCCGCGCGTCTCGTCGCGTTCGTGAAGGCTCACGGCGGAGTCCTCGCGCAGGAGGACCTCGCGGGCTACGCGCCCGTCTGGAGGGTCCCCGAAGAGATCCGGTACGGTCGGCTCGTCGTCCACACGATGCCGTTGCCGTCGTCGGCAGGGCAGATCCTGCGGTCGGTGCTCGCGCAGCTCGAGGTCGCCCGGGGGCTCGCGAGAGGTCTCGACGCGGATTCGTATCACCTGCTCCTCGAGGCCGAGCGGCGAGCCTACGCGGACCGTAACCGCTGGCTCGGCGACGGTGACTGCAGCGTCGTCCCGCTCGGGGAGATCCTCGCGCCGGCGCGGCTCGCCGCGCTCGGAGCGTCGATCGATCCGGCGCGCGCGACGCCCTCGACCCGTGTGGGGGCCTCTCTCCCGCGCGAATCGGAGGAGACGACGCACCTCTCGGTCGCCACGCCGGACGGAGGTGCGGTGTCGCTCACGACCACCTTGAACGGCTCCTTCGGGAACGGCGCCATCGTTCCGGGGATCGGCGTCCTGCTGAACAACGAGATGGACGACTTCGCGATCGCGCCCGGCGTCGCGAACCTCTACGGCCTCGTCCAGGGGAGCGTGAACGAGGTGCGGCCCGGTGCGCGGCCGCTCTCCTCGATGTCGCCCGTCATCGTGGAGGAGGAGGGCCGGCCGCTCCTCGTCATCGGCTCGCCCGGCGGGTCCACGATCCCGACGACGGTCCTGCAGGTGCTCCTGCGCGCCACCGGCGGGGAGAGCCTCGCGTCCGCGGTGGCCGCGCCGCGCCTTCACCACCAGCACACTCCCGACGTGGTGTCCTTCGAGAAGGGCGGGGCTCCGGAGGCCCTCCGGGAGTCTCTGCGCGCGCGGGGGCACGTCCTCACGGAGCGGGGCCCGATCGGGAAAGTCCACGCGATCGTTTTCGACCGTGATGGACGCCTCACGGGTGCCGCCGACCCGCGCGGCGAGGGCGCTCCCGCGGCGCCTTGAGGGTCCGGCGGCTTCCCTTCCGCAAATGCTCGTGCTATCTTCCGCGTCCGCGCTTTTC
The DNA here is from genome assembly GCA_016719485.1 of Holophagales bacterium. Classification (NCBI taxonomy): domain Bacteria; kingdom Pseudomonadati; phylum Acidobacteriota; class Holophagae; order Holophagales; species Holophagales bacterium. Next base: position 351,794 of record JADJZB010000004.1, on the reverse strand, counting down.
TCGGGGCGTAGCGCAGCCTGGTAGCGCACACGGTTCGGGACCGTGGGGTCGGAGGTTCGAATCCTCTCGCCCCGACCATTTCAGCCGACGACCCCGCCTCCCGAGCGGGGTCTTTTTCCTTTAGGCTTCCGGAGACGCAGAACCCGTTTCGCGGCCGGGCGGCAGGGAAGGAGAACCGATGGGCAGTGGTGGCGTCTCGGTGACGGTCGACGGTACGGCCGCGACGGTCACGTTCTGGCGGCCTCCCGAGAACGTCTTCGACCGCGAGACGGTGTCGGCGCTCGAGGCCCGGGTGCGGGAGGTGGCGCGCCGCCGGGACATCCGGCTCGTAGCGCTGGCCGCGCGCGGCGAGGACTTCTGCAACGGGACGGAGATTCTCCTGCCCGAGGGAGGGCAGGCCGAGGCCCTCTTCTCGGCGTGGCATTCTCTCGTGCGGTTCCTCCTGACGACGGAGGTCCCGACGTGCGCGCTCGTCCAGGGGCGCGCTCTCGGCGCCGGCGCCGAGCTCGCGCTCGCCTGCGACTTCGTTTTCGCCGAGACGACGGCGACCTTCGGCTTTCCCGAGATCCACCGGGGATCCTTTCCGCCCGTGGCATCGGTGCTTCTCGAGCGCCGGACGGGCCGCACGAAGGCGGCCGACCTGATCCTCTGCGGGGCGGCGATGACGGCCGAGGCGGCCGAACGCCGCGGTCTCGTGAACGCCCTGGTCAACCCGGGGGACCTGGTCGAGGCGCTCGACACGATGCGGGCTCGCCTGGAGACCCTCTCGGCCTCTTCGCTCCGGCTCGCCAAGCGTGCGCTGAACCAGGGCTCGAGCGGGGACCCGCTCTCGGCCCTCTCCGCCGTCGAGCGGACGTGGACGCGCGAACTGCTTCGGACGGAGGACGCGATCGAGGGAATCCGCGCGGCCCTCGAGGGCCGGCCGCCTGTCTGGAAGGACCGCTAGAGACAGGAACCCCCGCCCCGGGGAAAGGGTCCCCGGGGCGGGGGGAGGAAGGAGACGGCGCCACGGAGGGAGCGTGTCGCCTACCGGGGACGAGCAGAACGGATCGGACTCACCCTTCGCCGAGGAGTGTCGGTTCCCTCCGAGACCTAACGCCCCCCTCGGGCGGGCGGTTCGACGACTTCGACGAAGGCCGAGAGGGCCGGTGCACCGTCGGCCCAGAGCGTGACGCCGACCGGACCCGCTTCGGGAACCCCGGCGGGAAGACGGACCGCGAGATCGGCCGAGGCCCCCGAGGCGACGGGCTGGTCACCGCTGTCCCATAGGACCGACCCGGAGTTGGCGCGCAGGACGACCCTCCAGGTCTTCGCGTCGGAAGGCGCGAGAGACCGGGGAAAGACGAGGACGAGAGGCGATCCGGCGGCCCGTTCCACCCTCCGGGCACCGATGCCCTCGCCCGACGGCGCCTGCAGTACGACGGCCGGAGTGCCCGGCACGACGCCGCCGCTACCTGCCGTGACCGCGGAAGGCGCCGGCGTGTTCAGCTCGGCGCGAAGCGCCGAGAGCTGCTGCTTCAGTCGAAGGGCGGTGACGAGAGAGGCGAGGAGCAGGACACAGAGCAGCGCGAATGCGACGACAGTTCCGGTCCGGCCCGGGAAGAGCCCGCCCCCGGAGGAGGGGGAGGCCTCCCGGCCGTGCCGCTTCAGGCCCTGGTCGCGGGCGATCCTGAGGCGGAGCCGGGTCGTCGTCTCCACCCGCTCGCGGTAGTACGGCGTGGCGAGCAGGGCCTTCTCGAAACGGCGGCGGTCGGCGTCGGAGAGTCGTCCGAGAACATAGTCGGAGACGAGAAGGTCCTCCTCGGCTTCGACGCGATCGAGAAGATCGTCGTCGGCGAAGTACGACTCCTCGAACCTGGCCCGTTCGGCGTCGGCGAGATTCCTGAGGAGGTACTCGCGAATACGTCCACGCTCGACGGCGGGCTCGCGGCTCACGGGTTCTCCCCATCGTCGGTCGGGTTCCGGGCCGCTTCTTCCCGCATGGCGCGAACGGCGGAGCGCGCCTCCGTGCTGTCCATGCGCTTGCGGAGCTCTCGTTTGGCCCGGTAGACGCGCATGTCGACGGCGTCCGTCGTGATTCCCTCTTCGCGCGCGATCGTCCGGGAGGGGATTTCCTCGACGAACCGCCGGACGAGGAGGACCTTCATGCGCGCGGGGAGAAGCTCGAGGGCCTTCCGGACGATGAGCTTCCGGCTGCTCGCGAGAGCGTCGGAGAGGGGGTCTTCCGTCCCGGCGAGATCGAGGACACCCGACAGCCCCTCGTGCTTGTTCGCGCGCTGGACCCGGCGGCAGTATTCGAGGAAGACGTTCTTGGCGACACCCAGCGAGAAGGCCTCGGGAGAATCGAGAGGCTGGTCCCCCCGGCTCACGCGCTGGAGGACCCTCAGGAGCGTTTCCTGAGCGAGGTCGAGAGCTTCGTCTTCGGTCCGCACGCCCCGCGAAAGGAAGAACCGCCTCAGCTTCTCGGGCAGGCGGCCGAGCTCGGCTTCGAACGGGTCTGCCCAGGGGGGAGTCGGCATCGTCTTCAACACACGAGAAGCAAGGCCCGGGCCTCGCCGGGTGTCCTGTCCGGAGGATTCTAAGCCGCTTCTTTGTGAATGGGAGCTGTACCGAATAAATCTACTGTTCAATCGCAACTTTCCATAAAAAATAAGGCAATTTTCGATTTTGTCTTTACTACTATGGGTCATTTCGGGGATATATCGGTGTCCGTCGTTCTCGCAAGACGCGGCGGCACCGCAAAGGACGCGTCGGGTCTTGACTTGCGTTTTGTTTGCGCCATACTCTATCCTGAAACGTGAATGCAGAGCCTAATTTTGTAAGGTGAAATGCTGGAAGGACAGAATTTCATATGGCGATTCGGCCGAATCTAACCGAAAGACAGCAGGAGATCGTCACTTTCATTCGGGAGTACCGATCCAGGAGAGGAATCGCCCCGACCCAGCGAGAGATCTGCGAGCATTTCGGGTATTCCTCTTTCGGGACGCTCCAGAAGCATCTGCGGCTCCTCCTCGAGAAGGGAGTGCTCGTTCGGGACTGGAACCAGCGCCGGTCGCTGGACGTCGCGGATGACGCGGTCCCGGTCGCGGCATTCGAGATCCCTCTCCTCGGCAGGATCGCTGCGGGAAGTCCGATCGAGGTGCTTCCGGGCGACGATCGCATTCACGTGCCCGAGTCGCTCACGCGGAAGGGGGAGAACTTCGTCCTCCTGGTCAGCGGTGAGTCGATGGTCGACGAGGGGATCCGCGACGGCGACTGGGTCGTCGTCCACCGCCGGACCCGCGCGGAAAACGGGGAGATGGTCGCGGCCCTCGTCAACGGCGAAGCGACCCTGAAGCGCCTCTACCGTGAGGCGGGGGGGCACGTCCGGCTGCAACCCTCGAACGAGACACTGTCGCCGATCCGGGCCCGCGAGGAAGACGTTCAGGTCCAGGGAATCGTCGTCGGCTTGATGCGGCGCTACTGAATCCTCCACGTCGCCCGGGCGGTAGCGACGGCACCGAGGGCGACACTTCGAGGGCCCCTCCGCACCTGGATCTCGAAAAAGGTCCATCCCCGTGGCGCGAATATTGCTTGCTTGACGGTTCGGAGATCGTCACCCATATTCCGATCATCCTCGGGGAGCTCCTCGCAGTCGGCCAAGGTTGGCGCGAGATCGGCGTTTCTGCCCCGGATTACCGCAAGCCCTTGAAGAATGGAGTTTTATGGAACGACGAGACGAAGAGCCCCCTGAGACCTCTGACCGGCGGAACCGAGGGGTGGCCCTTCGGATCGCCGGAGCCGGTCTCGCGTCGGTTCTCGCCCTTGGCGTCCCGACGGACGGGAGCGGACGCGTCAGCGCCGGGGGGCCTGCGCTTCTGAATCCGGCGACCCTGCCGGGCTTCTCGACGCTACCGGCCGGCTGGCCGGGTCCCGCTCCGGCTCTCAGGACCTCGTTCGAAGCCGACATCTGGTCCACCGTCCACGCCGCTTGCCAGAGGCACGGGATCCTCGAGGAGGCGGTGACGATGTACCACGTACTCTGGGAGGAAAGCCGCCTCACGTCGGGAGTCACCTCGCCCTGTGGCCGCTACTACGGCATCGGCCAGTTCACCCCCTCCACATTTCGGCACAACGTCGGGGTGATGAGGCGGCTCGGACTGATCTGGGGAGACGAGGAGTGGTCCCCGTACGAGCCTGCACAGGCGATCGAGGTGATGGCCTGGATGTGGAGCCAGGGGTACCACGACCACTGGGGTCCCTATCGCCGCGTGATCCGCAAGTTGGCTTCGGCCCGGACCTCCTCCCGTCTAAACTGACGATGTGACCCCGCGCCCCGGAGGGCGTCGCGGCTGCAGGGCCGCCGCCGTCGCTGCACTCGGCCTCCTCGTGGGGACTGGTGCCGTGCCCGGGGCCGAGGGACGGGAACCGGCACCGGAGAGCCCGACGGGCCGACGGGCGGTCCTCGAGAGCGCCGCTTCTCTCGCCCCCTTTTTCGACCGGCTCGAGGCGCTGGAGAGGGGCGAAGCGCGGCAGGTCCGGGTCCTGTGGCTGGGCGACTCGCACGTCGCGGCCGACCTCCTCTGCGGGCAGGCGAGGCGCCGTCTCCAGGCCAGGTTCGGAGACGCCGGCGCCGGGCTCGTCATGCCCGGGAACCCGTGGCGCTACTTCCACCACGACAGGGCGCGAAGCCGCGGGGACGGCGGCTTCGAGACGACGGGGCTGGCGCCCGACGTCGTCGACCCGCTGGTAGGGCTCTGGGGAGTCGCCCTCGCCCCTCGTGCCGACGGGAGCGCGAGCGTGCTGGCCAGCTTCGCCGAGGCCGAGGTCGTGGCGCTCGCGCCCTCCGGGGAAGGATGCCTGTCCATCTCGGTCGATGGCGTGACGGCCTTCGGCGGCGACGTCGGCGAGGCCGTCGACGGAACCTCCTCGCCGTGTGCGCGCGTCGACGGGGCGATCCTGCGCGGCGGCGCGGTCGTGGCCTTCGTCGACACGGTGGACGCCGGCGACGTGCCGCGGACCCTCGCCGTCAGCGCCGCCTGCGGTGGGGCGGTGCGCATCCTGGGCGTCGACCTTCGAAGCGGCCGGGGGGGGATCCTCGTCGACTCCGTCGGGATCAACGGCGCCGAGATCGGCTGGCTCGGCAGGCCCGATCGCGAGTTGCGTCGTGTCCTTCTCGAGCGGCTCGACCCGGCCCTCGTCGTCGTCTCCTTCGGGACCAACGACATGGGGCGGCCCGATATCCTCCCGGAGGAGTTCGAGTCCGCCGCGGCCGACCTCCTGCGAGGGCTGCGCGAAGACGCACCGGACGCGGCCGTCCTCGTCGCCGGGCCGCTCGACCGCGAGAGCCGGTCGAAGCGGGTCTCCCGTCTCCTCTCCGTCAACGAGCCCGCAGTGATTCGCGCCCTCAGGTCGGCCGCCCTGGCGTCGGGCGCCGCCTTCGTCGATCAGCGCGCCATCATGGGAGGCGACGGCTCCATACGGGCCTGGGCACGCCGGGGCCTGGCGGCGCGCGACCTCGTCCACCTGAGCCGCGGCGGCTACGGGAGAGTGGCCGACACGCTCGTCGACGGCCTCCTTCGAGCGTACGCGGCGCACGCGGCCGCGGAGCCCGGCCGGTGAGCCTCGCCGAGCCGCTCTACCTCGTCTTCCTCGCGATCGCGGTTCTCGGCGCGAGATTCGTCGGCAACCGGGCGCCGCGGGCGCTCGTCCTCGTCCCGCTCAGCCTCGTCTTCTACGCGACCTGGAATCCGCTCGCGCTGCTCCCCCTCCTGGCGACGGCCGCCGTCGACTTCCACGTCTCGCGGGCGCTCGTGGGCACGGATCGGCCGGCCCTGCGCCGTGCGCTCGTGGCGACGAGCGTCGTCGTCGACCTCGGACTCCTGTCCGCCTTCAAGTACTCGGGGCTCCTCGCACGGGCGGCGGCCCCGCTCGTCGGGCGTGCGGACGACGCGGCGTGGCCGCCGTTCACCCTCGTCCTCGCCGCGGGGATCTCCTTCTACACGTTCCAGTCGCTCGGCTGCGTCCTCGACGTCTACCGCCGGGACGAGGAGCCGCCCGCCCGCTTCCTCGACTACCTCGCCTTCGTCTCCTTCTTCCCCACGCTTCTCGCGGGGCCGATCACCCGCGCGGGGACGTTCTTTCCGCAGGCGGCACGTCCTCTCGTCCCGCTCTCGGACGCCGACGGGAGCCGCGCCCTCTTCCGGATCGGCCTCGGCCTGGCGAAGAAGCTCCTGATCGCCGACGTCCTCGCCGTGAACCTCGTCGACCGCGTGTTCGAGGTGCCGGGGCTCTTCACGTCGGCGGAGGCGGCCCTCGCGACGTACGGCTACGCCGTCCAGATCTGGGCCGACTTCTCCGGCTACAGCGACATCGCCCTCGGGTCGGCCCTCCTTCTCGGCTTCCGCCTGAAGGAGAACTTCGACTCCCCGTACCGCTCCGCCGACCTGGCGGAGTTCTGGCGGCGCTGGCACATCTCGCTCTCCACGTGGCTGCGCGACTACCTCTTCTTCTCGCTCCCGGGAAACCGGCGCGGGGGCGCGGCGCCCTACGCGAACCTCGTCGTCACGTTCGTCCTGGGCGGCCTCTGGCACGGGACGACGTGGGCCTTCGCGGGCTGGGGCCTGATCCACGGCGCGGGCCTCGCGATCCAGAGGCTCTTCGAATCGCGACGGCGGCGCGGCGTGGCGCCGCGCTCCGGGTGGAGGCGCGCCCTGGGTATCGTCGTGACTTTCCACGTCGTCTCGTTTGCCTGGATCCTCTTCCGCAGCGAGAGCACCGAGGCGGCACGTGCGTTCCTCAGGGTCCTCTTCGCCGGCACGGGAGGCGTCGGGAACGTGCCCTTCGCCGCCGCGGCGGCTCTCGTCCTCGGCCTCGCGGCGCACTTCGTCCCCGCCCGGTGGCACGGGGCGGCCGAGGTCCGGTTCGCCGTCCTCCCGTCGGTCGCCCAGGCGGGGCTCTTCCTCGCCCTGCTCGCCACGATCCGTCTGTCGGCCGGGGCCTCCGTCGCCCCGTTCGTCTACTTCAGGTTCTGAGGACGTCGTGCGAGAGACGGACCGGTTCCCCAGGCTCGCGGGCACCGCGCTCCTCGTCGCTCTCGGCGCGCTCGTTCCGTACCTGGCGCCCGGGATGGAGCGCCTTCGCCTCGTCTCCCCCGCGGACCTCGCCCGCGTGACGGGGTCCTTCCGCGGCGCGCCGCGCGCCCCGCTCGTGAAGCGAAACGAAACCGCGATTGTGGTCACGGGGCCGGCCCCCGGGCAACGCCCACAGGAGGTTGCCGCACCGCCGCTGCCATACAGCCAACGCCGCCGCGTCCACGCCGCGGCACCGCCCCTCGTGCCGATCGAGGACCCGTCGAACGAGCTCGGACGCTTCTTCGCGAGGCTCGAGCCGGTCGAGGAGAGGCGGACCGGCGCCCTCGTGCGGATCACCCACCTCGGGGACTCGCCGCTCACCGGCGACCTCATCTCGGGAGAGGCGCGTCAGATACTCCAGGCGGAGCTGGGAGACGGAGGGCCGGGGTTCGTCCTCGTCGCGAAGCCGTGGGGCTGGTACGGTCACCAGGGCATCTCGATCCACGCGAAGGGGTGGGTCGCGAGGAGCCCGCTCCTCTCGCCCGGGAACGGAGGGCACCACGGCCTCGGCCTCGTGTCGTTCACGAGCGCGTCCGGCTCGGCCCGGAGCGAGATCCGGCGCGAGGCCGGGACGTTCGCCCGCGCGGACGTGACGTTCACCGCGGCTCCCGGAGGGGGCACGCTCCTCGTCTCGCTCGACGGAGGCCCGGAGGAAGAGGTCTCCACCTCGGCTTCCCGGCGAGGGACGGGACACTTCGCTGCGGCCGCTCCGGGCGGTGCGGGACGCATCGTCCTTCGGCCGAAGGGCGACGGAGAGGTGACGCTGCACGGTGTCGTCCTCGAGACCGGCGGACCCGGCGTCGTCTACGACGCCATCGGCGCGAACGGCGCCTCGATCCACGCGCTGAACCTGCTCGACGAGGAAGGCTGGGTCGAGGCGCTCGCGCTGCGCGGGAGCGACCTCGTCATCCTGAACTACGGGACGAACGAGAGCAGCATGGAAGGGATCGGAGGGCCGCGCTACGAGCGGGAGTACGCCCGCACGATCGGCCGGGTGCGCAGGGCGCTGCCGGGCGCATCCGTCCTCGTCATGGCGCCGATGGACCGCGGGGTGCGGCTCGCGGACGGAAGCGTCGGGACGATGCCGTCGATCCGGCGCCTCGTCGCGGTCCAGCGGCGCATCGCGCGGGAGAACGCCTGCGCGTTCTTCGACACGTTTACCGCGATGGGAGGAGAAGGGACGATGGGACGCTGGTACGAGAGCGCGCCGCGCCTCGTCACGGGAGACTTCACCCACACGACGAAGGCGGGCTCGGACCGCGTGGCGAGGCTCCTCGTCGGAGCGCTGCGCGCCGCGCGGGCGGTCAGCCCGTCACGCGCAGCAGGGCCGCCCCCCAGCTGAAACCGGCGCCGAACGCAGCCAGGACGACGCGGGAGCCGGGCCGGAGGAGGCCCTGCTCCGACGCCTCGGAGAGCGCGAGGAGGACCGAGGCCGCCGACGTGTTCCCGACCCGGTCCACGTTCACGAAGAGCTTCTCCTCGCCGAGGTCGAGCGAACGGGCGACACCCCGGAGCAGGTTCAGGTTCGCCTGGTGGAGGACGTAGAGGTCGACGTCGGCGGGCGAGAGCCCCTGCGGCTCGAGGACCGACCGGATCGCCGCCGGGAGCTTGCGGCTCGCCTGAAGGATCACCGTCCGGCCGTCCATGACGAGCGGCCCGCCTGCGCAGAGCGCGAGAGCGTCGGCGAACGTCCCGTCGCTCCCGAGCCGGACGTCGACGACGGCGATCGGCCCGTCCCCCGGCGCGACGACGCACGCGCCCGCGCCGTCGCCGAAGAGGATCGCCGTCTCCTTCGCGAGCGGGGCGCGGAGGAGGACGCGCGACATCTCCTCGGCGCCCGCGGCGAGGACGGGCCCGGTCCGGGGGCAGAGGTCGACCGCGAGCGCGAGGGCGAAGAGGCCGCCCACGCTCGCGAGCGGAACGTCGAACGCCGGGATCCCGGGAGCCCCGAGAAGCCGCTGCAGGTCGGCCGAGACTCCCGGAAAGGCCCGCGGGGCGCTTCCCGTCCCGACGACGATCGCCCCGAGCCGCGCGGGCGCGAGGTCGGCCTGCGCGAGAGCGTTCCGCGCGGCCCGTTCCACCAGCGACGCGGCCGTCTCTCCTTCCGAGATCCAACGCCGCTCGCGGATGCCGCAGGCGCCGAGGATCCACTCCTCCGTGACGCAGAGCCGCGCCGCGAGCTCCGACGACGGGACCACCCGCTCGGGCAGGGCGTGGCCGAGGCCGGCGAGGTGCGCCACGGCCGTCAGGCGGCGCGCGCCGCGAAGTACGCTTCGATCTTCGCGAGCGTCTCGAACCGGCGCGGCGTCAGGTCGGCGTCGGGGACCTTCACGCCGAAGGCCTCCTCGAGGCGCGCGACCGCGTCCATCAGCCCGAACGAGTCGAGGACGCCGAGCTCGAAGAGCGAGGCGTCGGCGTCGTCCGGAATTGGAGCCCGGGCGAGGGGCTCGAGAGTCCGGCGGATCTTCTCTCCTCTGGGCGTCATGCGGCCGTGCAGTCTATCGGACCGGCGGAGCGTCCGCGCCGTCCGGTCCGACGAGGTGGACGGTGCGGGTCGGGAAGGCGAAGCTCGTTCCGGCCCGCTCCACGACCTCCATGACACCGAGCAGGATCTCCTGGCGGATCTGGCGGAACTCGCCGAAGTCGGTCGTCTGGAACCACGCCATCACCTCGACGTTCAGGGACGAGTCTGCGAACGCCAGAAGGCGGACGACGACGACGTCGGGCCAGACCTTCGGGTGCGCGCGGAGGATCTCTTCGATGCCGGCCAGGACCTCCCTCAGCTGGCGCGCCGTCGTCGAATACTGGAGCGCGAGGACCGCGTTCAGGCGGATCCGGTCCCTCTCGGCGAACGTCTCGATCTGCATGTCGGCGAGCTTGCCGTTCGGGATCGTCACGACCGTCCGGTCGAGCGTCCGGATCCTCGTGGAGCGCAGGCCGATCCTCTCGACCGTTCCCTCGACCCCGCCGGCCTTCACGTAGTCATCGACGCGCAGAGGCTGGTCGACACCGATGGAGATCGCGCCGAAGAAGTTCTCGACGGTCTTCTGCGCGGCGAAGGCGATGGCGATGCCGCCGATGCCGAGGCCGGCCAGGACGCTGTTGACCGGGATGCCGAGCGCGCCGAGCGCGGCGAGCGCGCCGATGCTGACGATGAAGACCCTTCCGAACGTCACCGAGAAGTGGAGGAACGAGCGCGCCCCGGCATTCGCCGTCGCCCACGGCGCCTCGGCGAGAACGTCTCCGGTCACGGTCACGGCGCGCAGCGCCGCCCAGAAGAAGACGACGATCGCCGCGGCCTTCAGGATCTGGACGGCGAACTCCTCGGCCGGGTCGTAGAGGCCGAGAAAGGAGAGGCCGGCGCGCATGAGGACGAGCGTCGACGCCAGGGCGAACGGGCCCCTCATCCGCCGGAGGAGCGCTTCGTCCCAGACCGTCTTCGTGCGGGCCGCGAGCCTGAGAAGCGCCTTCCTCGAGGCCCAGCCGACGACGCGCCCGGCCAGCCAGACCGGGTAGATGAGCGCGAGGACGACGATCCACTGCCACCAGAGGAGCTCCATCGGACCGGGCCGCAGGAGCGCGGCGGGGATCCGGTCGAGGACGGTGTGGTTGTCGAGGCCGGTGTACCAGGCGGGAACGCGGGCGACCGTGCTCCGGGAGAAGACCCAGATCGTCCCTTCGCCCCGGACCTTCCTGGCGAGCCGGACCGGTTCGGGCTTGCCGGTGAGGCCCGTGATCGATCCGAGCTCCTCGAGCTCCGGCGGCAGGCCGTCGTCGTCGTGGCCGCCGGGAAGGGGAGAGACCTTCGTGAGGTCGATCCAGAGGTTGCGGTCCAGGACGAGCTTGAGCTTGCGGGCGAGCTCGGGGCCCCGCTTCTCGAGGCTCGCGGGAACGTCCAGGAAGCGCGCGGCCTCCTCGTACCGACCCATCCGGGCCAGGCTGAGGTACTCCGCGACGGCCGAGCGCGGAGCGTCCGGCAGGGTCTCGGGAACGGGTGTCGGAGTCGGGGTGGCAGAGCCGAAGAACCCCTTCGGCAGGCCGGGAAGCTGGGCCGCGGCCGGTCCGGCCGACGTCAGGCCGGCGGCGAGAGCGAAGAGGCCGGCGAGGCCGGCGCGGACGAAGGCAGGCACGGGACGAGGTCGCACCGCGTCAATACAGCACGTGCGCACCGGAGCGGTCAAGGCCGGTCGCGAGGGGTCACCTCTCGACGAGCGTCACGGGGACCTCGAGGTCCTTGCCTTCGCGGCGGAGGGTCGTCTTCACGATCTGCCCGGGGGTCATCCCCTTCAGCTGCTCCGAGAAGTCGCGAAGGCTCGCAACGTCCCTCCCGTCGAGCTTCAGAACGACGTCGCCCGGCTTCACGCCGGCCTTCTCCGCGGGGGACCCGGGAACGACGCCCTCGACCTTCACGCCGGGCCCTTCGAAAGAGAAGTCGGGCATCGTCCCGAAGCTGACCCTCCGGGCCGGGGGAGCGGCGCTCCCGGCGGGAACCGGAGATCCCGCCACCGGAACGGCGGGAGAAGCGGGCGCGCCCGGAGCCGTCTTCGGCGCGATCGACACCGTCAGCGGTTCCGCGCGCCCTGCCAGCCAGGAGACGAGCTCCTTCGTCACCGTGGCGACTTTCGCCAGGCCCGCGACGTCGATCTTCTCCGCGGAGTCGGAGGGGCGGTGGTAGTCGGCGTGCGGTCCCGTGAAGAGCTGGACCGCCGGAATGCCGGCCTCGACGAAGCTGACGTGATCCGAGGACTCGAGTGTCTCCGGCACGGCCTTCGTCTCGACGCCCGTCACCCAGGTGGCGCCGCGCACCGCGTGGATCCACTCGCCGGCCGTCCCGGTGCCGAGGACCTGCAGCTTTCCCGTGCCGAGACGTCCGACCGTGTCGAGGTTCACCGCGGCCAGCGTCCTGGCGGCCGGGAACGGAGAGGGTCCGGCGACCCACCGCTTCGAGCCGAGGCGCCCCGCCTCCTCGCCCGTCACGGACAGGAAGACGACGTTCCTCTTCGGTTTCTCGTCCTTCATCGCCCGCGCCAGCTCGAGGAGCACGGCCACGCCGCTCGCGTTGTCGTCCGCTCCGGGGTGGACCTGCCCCTCGGAACCCTTGCGCGCGTCGGGCCATCCCCGGCCGAGGTGGTCGAAGTGCGCCACGACGACGACGGACTGGTCCTTCCACGCCGGGTCGGTCCCGGGGAGAAGGCCCGCCACGTTGACGACGTCGGCCGGTCCGCCCGCGGCGGTCCTCTCGACCCGGAAGCGCTGGAGGAAACCGCCGTCGTCTCCCGCCGGCGAGAGGCCCGCCGCTTTCATCTGCGCGGCGACGTACTCCGCGGCCGCGCGCTCGCCGGGGGTCCCGAGGCCGCGGCCTTCGAGTCCGGGCGCGGCGAGTGCGGCGACGTGCGCGGCGAGGCGCGCCTGGGAGAACGCAGGCGGCAGCTCCGCGAGGGCGCGACGCGTCTCCGGCGCGAACGCCGGCATCGCCGCGCCGCGCTTCTGGGCGGGGCGCAGGTCGGCGCGCAGCGGCGAGTCGCTTTCCGGCCACTGTCCTTTCAGGACGTTGACCGGTTCGGTGCCGTCGAACCCGACGTACGAGTACTTGCCGTAGTGGGGGAGCTTGCGACCCAGACCGGGGAGCGCGGCGGGCGGATCGCCGAAGAGCCAGCCGACGGCCTTCGCCGCGTTCCCGGGGTGGCGCGCGACGAAGACGAACGTGTGCCCCGCGAGCGCGGTCTTCTCGCCGAGCGCCGTCAGGTCGCTGGCGTCGAGCGTGAGCCCCTCCTGCTCCCCGAAGAGGGACGCGTGCCTGTTCCCCTTCCCGACGACCCACACGGCGCGGTCCGCGGGGAACGCCTCGACCTCGGCGTCGCGCTTCACCTCGATGCCGTGCGTGGGCGTCTCCCACCCCTTCAGCAGCGCGCGCCACGCGGCCTCTTCCTCGTTGGCGAGGCCCGACGGGAGGACGGCGAGGACCTTCGGCTCGCCGAAGAGCTGCCCGATCGACGGCGGGATCTCCCTCGGGTCGAGCTTGCGGAAGACGTCGAACTGCGGATCGGCCGCGAGGCCGAGCGGCTCGGCGTCGGTGCGCACCTCGAAAGAGGCCTCGCGCCCGTCCAGCTTCACGACCTGCCGGACGGTCCCCGTGGCCGTCACGACGGCGACGGGGACCTCGAGCGCGAACGGTGCGTCCTGCTGGGCCTGCCGGAGCGTCCCGGTCACCGTCCAGCCCGCGCCGGCTCTCGCGGTCGTCGCCGGGCCGAGAGCGAGCTCGGCCGCCCCGGCCCGCGTGACCCACGGGTCGAAGAGGCCGGCGAGCGGCGTGCCGGAAACGGCCTCGGCCGTCCGCCGGAAGTCGTCGAACGTCGCGCGCCTGCCGCGGAGGTCGGCGTAGAAGCGGGAGAGGACCTTGCGGAACGTGGCGTCGCCCAGGTGGCGCCGGACCATGTGGAAGCCCATGAGCGCCTTGCCGTAGCCGACCGCTTCCGTCGCGGCGCTCTCGCGCCCGCGGAACTCGGTGAGCGGGAAGTCGCGGCCGTCGCGGACGTAGCTGAGGTACTTCTGGAGCGTCCCGCGGCGGTACTCCTCGCCCTTGCCGCGCTGCTCCTGGATCAGGTGGTCGGCGAGGTAGGCCGTCAGCCCCTCGCACCAGTTCCCCTTCGCGTAGTCGACGAAGACCGAGTTTCCCCACCAGTTGTGGAGGATCTCGTGCGGGTAGGAGGAGGTGAGGATGAACGGGAAGCGGATCACCTGAGGCCCGAGGAGCGTGAACGAGGCCATCCCGTACCCCGTCTCCCAGAAGTTCTCGACGAGCGCGAACTTCCCGTACGGGTAGGGGCCGATCAGGCCGCGGTACATCTCGAGGTACTGCGCCGTGGCGGCGAGGTACTTCGCGGCGATCGCGTCGTCCTTCTCGCGGAGAAAGGCGAGCGTCTCGACCTCGCCGGCGCGGTCGCGCCAGGCGTGGAGCGGTCCTCCCACGAGGTAGACCTCGTCGACGGGGCCCTTCGAGTCCCAGCGCGCCGTGCCGCCGGCGTCGCGGGCGGTCCCGTCCCCCTGGGACACGACCTGCCAGCCCGCGGGCGCCTTCGCCGTCATCCGGAAGCTGACGAGCGCCTCTCCGAAGGCGGGAATCCAGAAGGTGCTCCCGGCGAGGTAGATCCCCTCGGGGCCGATCGTTCCGGGCGTCTCCCGGAAGCCCCGCTGGTACTCCTCCTTCGGCGCCGAAAGGTCGTTTCTGACGACGCCTTCGTACGTCAGGCCGATCGTCGCGGGCGACCCTTTCGCGCGGAAACGCTTCAGCGGGACGCGCCGCGGGGCCTCGGTGGCCGCCGCGTTGTTCCCGAAGAACGCGCTCACGTCGCCGAGCGCAACCTCCACGACCGCCGGCTCGGACTTCACGACCTTCAGCGCGGCGTTCAGGAGGAACTCCGGTTTCGCGCCCGCGGGAAGCGTGGCGGTGGCTGCGACCCGGAGGTGGCCCGTCCCGGGGATGAACGACACGTCGAGCTCCCAGGCAACGGCGGGGGAGACCGGGATCGCCGTGGGAGAGGGCTGTCCCTCTGCGGCGGCAGGCCCCGGGAGGAGCGCAGCGCCCAGGAGCGCGACGGCGAGGGCCTTTGCACGGGCACCGGTAAGGCGCGCGCCGCTTCTCCTCACTTCTTCTCGCCTTCGGGCTTCGCCGGCTCGGGGAGCCTGCGCGCGAGCCTGGCGACGAGCGTCACCTTCTCATCGCCCCGCTTCACGTCGAAGGAGGCCGTGTCGGACCAGCGCTTCTGGGCCATGAGCCGGTTCAGCGTTCCCTTCTCCTTGAGCGATGCCCCGTCCATCGCGAGAAGGAGGTCGCCCACCTTGAAGCCCGCGATCTCGGCGACCGAGTCCTTCTCGACGTTGATGACTGGCCAGCCCTCGGAGCCGTCCTTCGGGTCGCGCGTGGAAAAGCCGAGCACCGGGTAGGCCGGATCGGTTTCCTTCGGCACGCCCCAGACGAAGTCCGCGTACGAGGCGCGGACCTTCGCCGGGCGATCCTTCTCGTCGAGGACGGCGATCGGGATGATCGAGGCCGAGGCCCCGGAGAACCAGAGCGCGGCCTGCCGCTCGGCGCCGAGCCCGTACGCGACGTGCCCGGAGCCGATGAGGACGACCATCACGGCGTTCGGATCGTTCGCCTTCTTCAGCGCCGAGACGGCGTTCCACGCCATCGCGGCGTCCCAGGTGCACTGCGCGCGGAACATCCCGTCCCACATCGCCTCGGGCATCGAGGCCGCGTGCATCGAGTCCGCCTCGTCGAAGAACGCCTTGAAGAGCCGGCGGTGGTCGGCGTTCTCCGCGTCGATCTTCGGTGGCAGGAGGGCCTTCTGCTCGGCCGTGAGCCCGTCGAACCCCTTCCTGCGCACGTCGGAGACGAGCTCGCGCGGGACGTTCACTCCGTGGAGCGGAATCTTCGCGTCGCGGCAGAAGAGGAAGATGTCGCGGTAGTAGTTCCAGTGGTAGCCCCAGTTCCTGTACCAGCGGGACTTCTCGACGAACTCCTCCTCCGACAGAGTCCCTCCGTTCCAGAGGTCGAGGGCCGGCTGCTCGGCGACGGGAAACATCTCGAGGCCGACGAGGACCTTCCTCCCCGCCCGGTGCAGCTCCCGGATCACCTGCAGCTGGACGCGGTGGAACTCGGCGCTCGTGTGGCTCTCGCCGAGAAAGACGAGGCTCGCCTTCGAGAGTTTCTTCGCGACCTCGGCCGGCGTCAGCGCCGCCGCGGTCCGGGCGTCGGTCACGGTGTCGAGAGCGGGAGCGAGCGTCTTCTCCCGGCGGGCGGCATCGCCGAGCGGGAGGTCGAGGGCTGCGTCCTCGGCGCCCAGCGGAGCGGTGGCGAGAGCGAGAAGGAGGGCGGCGGCGAGCGAGGTGTGGCGTCTCATGGCGGCGAGGCGATCCTAAACCCGGCTCACCGCCCGGTGCGCCTGACCTCGACGCCGGCCCCGGAAAGCATCAGGCCGCCCCGAGGGGCGGCCTTCTTCTATCCCGGTCGGTTCCGGCGCTCAGGCGTCCGGATTCGGAGCTTCTGTCGGCTCGACGTTCTCGGCGTTCTCGACGATCCCGCCGGTCTCGTCGGTGGCGGCCTCGGGGGTCCCGCTCTTCTTCTCGAGCTTCTTGGCGAGCTTCTCCTCGCGCTTCTGCTTCTTGACGATTTCCCGTTGCCGCTTGCTGTGCGAGTAGTTGGGACGGCCCAAATGCCCACCTCCTGAATATGGCTTCGCAACGTGGGGCGGGCTGCCTGGTGGAAGCAGCGCCCCGAACTGCGCAGCGGAGGATAGCAGGCCCCGGTCGAATGTGTGCGGCTCATCTCCGGCGATCGCCGGCCGGGCCGGTACGCGGCAGGTCAGGCCCCGCCGGCGAGGCGCGGGTCCCGCGGGAACCGCGCGAGCCCTTCGGCCCGGAGGCGCGCCGCGGCGGCCGGCTCCTGCAGGATCCGGAGAGCCCGGACTCCGGTCGCGTAGCTGTCGGGACGCGGGACGTCGCGGACCATCTCCAGGACGACGCGGATCGCGTCGGGCCTCCGGTCCATCGAGGCGTAGGTCACGGCGAGCCCCACGCGCGCGTCGAGGCCCTGCGGAAAGACCTGGATCTCCGCGAGGAACTCCTTCTCGGCGTCCGCGGGCCTGTTCATCCGGGCGAAGAGGTCGCCGCGGAGGTAGTGGAATCCGGGCAGGCCCCCCAGCTCCTCGTCCCCTCCTGCCAGGGCCCGGACCTCGTCGGTGCGCGCGAGAGCGCCGGCGAGGTCGCCCCTGAGGCCCTGGATCCTGGCGAGGACGAGAAGCGCCCTCTTCGGCATGCGCCCGCCCGAGAGGGCCCGCTTCGCGGCCACTTCCGCTCCGGACAGGTTCCCCCGTGCCAGCTCGGCCCGCGCGATCACCTCGTCGGCGCTCGGGTCTCCCAGCTCCCGCGCGACATTCGCCTGCGCGAGCGCCTCGTCGGGTCGGCCGATCTGAAGGCAGAGGTTCGCCACGGCGAGGATGTAGTTCGTCTTCTCGGGCGGCGACAGCTCTACCGTCCTCTTCATCGCCGCGAGCGCGTCGTCGGGGCGCCCGAGCTGGACGAGCGCCTGTGCCAGGAGCTCCCAGGCGTCGATGACGCGCGGGTTCCTTTCGAGGAGCTCCTTCAGCGCCGCCGCAGCCTCCGCGGGACGGCCGGACTGGAGGTACCCGAGGCCTTCCTTGAGCCGCGTGAGGCTTGCGATCTCGTCCTTCGGGTCGGCGAGGGCGCCGGATGAGCCGGACGTCGTCATGCTCAGGTAGCCGAGCGAGGCGAGCTTCTTCGCGTGCTCCGGGTCGACGGCGGACGGGGCCTGGAACGGCGTGCGGCGTTTCTTCGCCTCGACGACGAAGGAGCGGAACGGGCCGGGTTTCTCCGCGGCCAGGTTCTTCGTTCCGCCCGGGTCCTTCTCGAGGTCGAAGAACTCCGGCTTCGGGGCGTCGACGTAGTGCCACTTCCCGTCGAGGACCGCGGCGAGCTCGCTCCAGCCGAAGCGGATCCGGGGGTAGAAGGTCTCGGCGTAGATCCGCCGTTCGGGCGCCTGCGCACCGTACGCGAGGGCCACGAGGTTCGCGAGCTCCGGGCGCGCGGGAGCGCCCTTCGCTCCCACCGCCTCCACGACCGTGGCGAAGACGTCGCTGATCTGCACCGGCGAGGAGACCGTCGTCCCGGCGAGGGCGTTCCCGGGGAGCTTGACGAGGAGAGGCACCTGGAGCGACTCGCGGTAGAGGAAGACGCCGTGCTCGTTCTCGCCGTGCTCACCGAGCCCTTCGCCGTGGTCGGAGAGGAAGACGACGAGGCTCTTGTCGTAGAGGCCGAGCGCCTTCAGCCTGTCGATCAGCGCTCCCACGACGGCGTCCGACGCGGCGACTTCCCCGTCGTAGGGCTGGGCGTACCGGCTCCGGAAAGGCTCGGGCGGCTCGTACGGGCTGTGGGGCTCGTAGACGTGGAGGAACGCGAGGAAGGGCGACGCCTTCTGCGTGTCGATCCACGTGTTGAGGATCGCGGCGCTCCGGAGGCCGGACCTCTGGACCCGGTTCATCGGGAGGCCGGCCTTCTCGGGCTCGATCGCGTCGTCCCAGAGGTCGAAGCCGCGCGAGATGCCGCTGGTTCCCTGAAGGACGACGCTCGAGACCGCCGCGCCGGTGGCGTAGCCCTCTTTCTTCAGGATCTCGGCCAGGGTCGGCAGACCCGCCGCGAGCCGATAGCCGGCGTTGTCGAGGAGGCCGTGGGCTCCCGGGAGCGTCCCGGTGAAGATCGAGGCGTGCGCCGGGAAGGTGAGCGGGACGTGGCTGTAGGCCCTCTCGAAGAGGACCGCGTCGTTGCGGAGGGCCGTCAGGGCCGGGGTCTCGACACCCGCGTAGCCGTAGAAGGGGAGCCGGTCGGAACGGAGCGTGTCGACGCAGACGAGGACGACGGGTGCCCCGGGAAAGGTCCGTGGGCCCTCCGGCCGGCGGCCCGGGCAGGCTGGCAGCGTCAGGGCGACGACGAGGAGTGCGAGCAGTCGGGGCGTCTTCATCGGCTCTCCGGCGGCGAGAGTAGCAGGAGGTTTGAGGCGGGAAGGCGAACGGCCGGCGGCGCGCGGACGACGGAAAAAGAAAAAGGGCCCCGGTCCGAAGACCGGGGCCCGAAAGACCGGGGGAGAAAGGACTAGAAGCGGACGCCGACCGACACGCGGTAGGTGCGCGGGGTCTGGTAGTGCGTGGAGGCCGTGGCCTGCCCGTAGGACGGTCCGTAGCCCCAGTTCGCGCCCGTGTTGCGCGCCCCGAACGTCGGGGTGGTCGTGAAGGGGTTGAAGGCGGCGTAGTTCGCCGAACGGTTGACGTTCGTCTCGATGAGCGTGTTGCCGTTGATCTGCGCGTCGTTGTTGAACGCGTTGAAGACCTGCGGCGAGAGGAAGAGCTCGACCGGACCGAAGAAGTAGCTGTAGTTCAGCTGGAGGTCGGTCCTCCAGACGTCGTCCCACTGGTTCGCGCCACGGCCGCTGAAGTAGTAGGTCTGGGAGGTCGGGGGGGTGCGGTAGCCGGGGTTCGTTACGTACGGCTGGATCCGGACGGTGCCGGAATCAGAGTAGGCCTGGCCGGTGTCGTAGGTCTGGATGATGGAGAGGTTGAGGGCGCCGAACGCCTTCGGAAGGGGAGCGTCCCAGCCGCCGTAGATGCGGACACGGTGGCGCTGGTCCTCCGGGAGGTCGCCGGTCGGGATCGCCCAGGCGAGGTCCCTGTACTCGGTGTAGTAGTTCAAACCGGTGCGGACCGGGCCGGAACCGGAGGTCTCACCCGTCACGTTGCCGTAGAGGTGCGAGTAGGTCCAGTTGCCGCCGATGTTGAGGGAGTCGAAGATCCGGTAGTTGCCGGACACCTGGAGGCCGTAGTAGGTCCGCTCGAGCGGGTCGTTCTCGTTCTTGACGAGGGAGAGGTCGAAAACGTTGCCCAGCGAGTCCGTGACCTGGCCGGTCGACATGTCGCGGACCTCGCCGTAGAAGTCGGCCCAGCTGCGGTAGACGCCGTCGACACGGAAGTTGCCGCGGGTGCCGATGGAGCCGGCGATGCCGGCCGTGAACTCGTCGACATAGGGCGACTTGAGAACGCCGTCGAACTGGACGTTGACGCCCGGGACGGAGACGGCGTCGGCCGTCTTGTTCGTCGGGTACTGCCCGGGACCCGTGATGCCGTACCAGCGGAAGACGGACTCGAGGGTCTGCGCGGGGGTGAGGTACGGGCCGGCGCCCGTGTTGATCTCGGGGCCCTCGTAGTAGTACTGGAAGTAGGCCGGGTTGCCAGCGGCGGACCCTGCGCCGACCTGGTTCTCCTGGATGCCGCCGACGTAGCGGGCGTAGCTCGCGTTGAAGCGGAGCCGGCCGTCCGCGAAGACGTCCCAGGTCGCGCCGAGGCGGGGGCTGAAGGCCGCGTCGTCAGCCGTCGTGGCGCCCCTGGAGTCCTGCGCGTCGTTCTTGTCGTACCGGACGCCGACGTTGAACGAGAAGTTGTTGTTGAGGCGCCAGGTGTCGTTCAGGAAGAAGGAGTACGTCCTGACGTTCGAGCCCTGCGAGAGGGTCGGGATGGGCCAGTACTCGAGGTAGGACGACGAGTCGATGATCGGGAAGACGTCCTGGCCGTCGATGATGACGTCCGCCGAATAGAACCAGTAGCTGTTGCCCGACTGGTAGTTGTTCGACTTGCGGACGCCGGTGAAGTCCTCGTAGCCAAGGACGATGTTGTGCGAGCCGAGCCCCTTCGTCGAGAGGAAGTAGGTCCCCTTGACGAGGAAGGCCTCGTTGTTGCGCTGCTCGGGGGAGCAGACGCCGCAGAAGACGGGCGAGTTGTACATCGCTCCGAGGCTCAGGTCGTACATCGCCGTCCCGCCGATGAGGTCGGTGAAGAGCGCGCCTGAGTTCTGGAACTCGAACTTCCTCTGGGAGTACTGCGCCTCGACGAACAGCTTGTCAGTCAGGACGCCGTTGTAGTTGAGCGCCAGGAGCGACTGGGGGAGCTGCCGCGTGTAGAGCTGGTCGAGGGTGAGGATCGGGATCGGCGTGTAGTAGTAGTTGCCCTGCTCACGCGCGACCTCGAGGTAGGAGCCGGTGAACGTGTGGTTCTGGAAGGGCGAGACGGTGAGCTTGCCCTCGAGCCGGGTCTCGTCGTCCGTCTGCGCGAACGGGATGTTCGTGAAGCGGGTCTGGTTGCCGACCTCGGAATTGCGGAGGCGGCCGGCGGCGAAGAACCAGACCTTGTCCTTCCAGATCGGCCCGCCGAGGGTGCCCTCGTACGTCGGGATGGTCTTGTCGACCTGGTTCTCGCCGAACGGGGTCTTGTCGTTCCAGTTGTCGTTGTCGAGGCTGACGCGGAAGGAGCCGCTGAAGTTGTTGCCGCCCGACTTCGTGATCGCGTTGATCACGCCGCCGGTGAAGCGGCCGTACTCGGCGGAGATGCCCGAGCTGGACGTCGTCGTCTCGGCGATCGCGTCCTCGATGAAGAGGTTGTTCGGCGTGCCGCGGATGTTGTCCATGACGTTGACGCCGTTCACCATGAACAGGTTGTCGAACGTCTGGCCGCCGGAGATCGTCGTGTTGCCCGTCTGCTGGCTCGTGGAGGCGCCGGGGGCGAGGAGGACCGACGAGAGAAGCGTCCGGGTGACCGGGAGCTTCTTCGTGAGGTCCGACGAGTAGGTCGTCGCGTTCTGGGTCGTCTGCGAGACCGTCTCGGCCGTGCCGACGACGACCGCCTCGGCCGCGACGGCGGCGAGGCTCATCTGGGCGTTGAGGACGGCCTGCTGGGCGGCGTTCGCCTTGACGGTCCGGGTGACCGTCTGGAAGCCGGACATCGTGAAGGAGATGGTGTAGTCGCCCGGGGGAAGGTTCGGGAAGACGAAGTCGCCGTTGGTCGAGGTGACCGCGGTACGGGTGCCCTGCAGCGCGGGCGACTTCGCAGTCACCGTGACGCCGGGAAGGCCCTGACCCTCGTTGATGACGCGACCGGAGATCATGCTCGTCGGAATCTGGGCGACCAACATGGACGCCATCAGGACGGGCAGGATGAGCGCGACCAGCCAGATACGGTGGGTTCTCATCGTGTAATGCCTCTCTCCTCTCTGGGAATGGGTTGACAGGGGTTGACGGAACTCCAGGTGGAATCGACCGGGGTAGATGCCGCCGCCGGGACTCGGTCCTTGCGCGCCGGCGACGTGGGCGCAAGAGACTTCAAGTGCAAACTCAACGGGTTCGGGGCTCCTCCCTTCGCGTAGTGATGTCTGAGTCGCGCCGGACACCGTGAGGACGCGCCGAATGGACTCCCCTCGTCGGTGGAGCTGAATTCGGGCCGGTGTGCGGAGCGGATACGGTAATTCCGAGGTCGATCCAAACCTTCGGATTCTATGCGAAGACGGTGTAAAGGTGGGGCGGAGGAAGCTGAATCCCTCGGCCCAACGTAAACAACTGGAAGGAAAGTGTTTGCTGCCATTCGTTCCAGCGGAGCGGGGTTGCGGCCGGACGCCGCTCGCAAGGTCACGCCAAGAGACTAGGAAGAACGATGCCAGCAACGGCGAGATCGTCCCTCGAGGTGAGCGATTCGTCCTCCGGCGCCGCGCCGGGCCGGAAGGCCCTCAGGCGAGGACGGACTCGGCCCTCCTCATCAGCCCCGCCACGTCGACCCCGTGCGGGCAGGCGCGGTTGGCCGGGGTGAAATCGACCTGTGACAGCGCTCGGGCCGGGGCCGGGAGCTTCGCGAAGAGATCCCGGGCCTTCCCCGGCTCTCCGTAGGCGTCGTGGTACATGAGGAACCGCATGGTGTCGCCGATCCGGACGTCTGCCGCGACCGCGGCATTGCAGATGTGGTCGCAGCCGTCGCAGGCGTATGGGCGAGTGGCCTGCGCGTAGCGGTCGAGAGCCTCCGTCTCGACGGAAGTGAGGGACGTTCGGTCGAGGGCCGCGGCGATGTTCTCGCGCAGCTTCTCGAAGGAGTCCATGTGCGAGACGGCGGCGGAGATCCGTTCATCGGCCCAGACGGCCTTGAGGACCGCCTGGTGCTTGTTCCACTTCCCGGTCTTTTCGAACTTCTGCCAGGCGTCGCGGAAGCCGGCCTCCGCGCCCTGGGTCTTCATCGCGATGAGCCCGACGCCGGCCTTGTGGGCGGCGTCGATGGCGGCGTTCAGCTCCTTGTTCCCGTAGCTCCGGAAGTTGTAGCGGAACATGACCGACTCCACCCACGGCGTTTTCGCAGCCTTGTGGAGGAGCTCGGCGACGTTGCCGTCGTGACAGGAGAAGCCGAAGTGGCGGATCTTCCCGGCCTTCTTCAGGCGCGAGACGGTGACGGCGAGGTCGTCGTTCAGGTAGTCCGCGTCCTTCAGGGCGTGGAGGTAGTACATGTCGACGTAGTCCGACTTGAGCTGCTCGAGGCTCCGGAAGACCGTCTGCTCGAACGCCTTCGGGTCGTGCTTGTCGCTCTTGGACGTCACCCAGACCTTGTCGCGGTTCTTCGCGCGGGCGAAGTAGTCGGCCAGGCCCGCCTCCGACTGCCCGCCGAGGTAGCAGTCCGCCGCGTCGACGTAGTTCGCGCCGAACCGGACCGCCTCGGCGAGCTTCGGGTCGAACTTCTTGTCGAGCGCCATGCCGCCGACGAGGAGGATCGGAACGGTCTTCCCGGTCTTTCCGAGCGTCCGGCGCGGCACCTGGGGCAGCGGCGGCTCCTCCTTCGCCTGGGCCTCCACGGGGTGAGAGGGCAGGGTGATGCCGCCGACGAGGGCCGCTCCCGCGGCCGCTCCGCCGAGGCCGAGGAGGTGCCGCCGGGTCATTCCGTTTCCGTCGTGCTTCGCCATGTCGTCCTCCGTGCCGGCGCGCGCCGGGCACCGTTTCAGGTGGTCTTCTTTCCGTTCCGGGCCTCAGCGGCGGGGACGAGCCTTGCGTCCTTCCGGGAGGCGGGGGGGCCGGGGGGCGGCGAGTAGCGCCCCCCGGGCGGCAGGAGGAGGGTCCTGTCGTCGCTGCGCGACTCGCCGATCGCGGTCACGTAGACCGCCGCGTCGTCGACGACCGGGCACTCCTTCTGGCAGATGCCGCAGCCGATGCAGAGCTCCGGCCGCATGTAGGGCTTGTTGAGCGTGACGGTCTTCCCGTCCCAGCGGGTGAAGACCTCGTCGTAGGTGCCGATCGCCTTCGGGGTCGTCGGGCAGACTTCCTCGCAGACGACGCACGGCGTCTCCATCGCCCAGGGCAGGCACCGGCCCCGGTCGAAGAACGCGGTGCCCAGGCGGACGGGGCCCTTTTCGGCGTACGCGCCGAGGCCGAGCTTCTTCTCGACGCTCGTCTTCTGGATCGCGCCCGTCGGGCAGACCTCGCTGCAGAGCGTGCAGTTCAGCTGGCAGAAGCCGACGGAGAAGTCCATCACCGGCGTCCAGAGCCCCTCGAGCCCCGCGACCGCGAGCTTCGCCGGCTGCAGGACGTTCGTCGGGCAGACGTTGATGCACTGGTCGCACTTGATGCAGCGCTCGAGGAACTCCGGCTCGGCGACGGAGCCGGGCGGGCGGATCGCCTTGTGGTGGAAGCCCCGCTTGTTGACGTCCTTGGAGAAGCGCAGGAACGGAAAGGCGACGACGCCGGCGACGGCCGTGAAGAGCCAGCGGCGGCGCGGGACGTCGGGAGCCTTCACCTCGACGGCGAGGTTCTTCGAGATGACGGGAAGCCCGCCGAGCGTCGCGGTGCCGTCCTTCGGCGATCCCTTCACGAGCTGCGAGATGGACGGGAGCGGGTTGAAGCGGAACGTCAGCGCGTCCTCGGGGCAGTCGTCGATGCAGTTGAAGCAGACGAAGCACTCGCTCTTGCGCAGGGCGCCCTGCGGGTCGGAGGCGCCCTCGCACCCCTTCAGGCAGAGGTCGCAGTCGGTGCACTTCGTCACGTCGCGGTCGATCCGGAAGAGGGCCCAGCGCGAGAGGACGCCGAGGAAGGCGCCGAGGGGGCAGAGGACCCGGCAGAAGAAGCGCGGGATGAAGAGGTTCGCGCCGACGAGGCCGAGGATGAGCGCGCCGACGAACCACGCCCCGGCGAAGACGCGCGGCTCGGGCGTCGCCGGCTTGAAGACGATGGACGAGGCCGCCGTGAGGCCCTGCGCGGCGAGGGAGGCGAGGCCCCAGTCGACGGCCGGGATGATCGTGACGGTGAAGGTCCGGACCAGGAGGCAGATCGGGTCGAGGAGCCCGATCTGGAGCGACCCGAACGCCGCCATCACGAGGAACACGCCCAGGATCACGTACTTCGTCTGGAAGAGCGGCCGGTAGCGGTTCTTCTCGATGCGGTTCTTGTTGTTACGGATGTTGAAGAGCCAGCCGGTGACCTGGTGGAGAGTCCCGTACGGGCAGGCCCAGTTGCAGAAGACGCGGCCGAGGAGGAGCGTCGGGACGAGGAGGAAGAGGCCCCACCAGAGGTGGCGGTAGACGGTGTGCGTCGAGAGGGCCGTCGCGAATCCGACGAGCGGGTCCATCTCGAGGAAGAGAGAGGCGGGGTAGCCCTTCAGCCGCGAGAGCCACGTCACCCACAGCAGGAAGACGAAGAGGCCGAAGAAGAACGCCTGCGAGGCGACGCGGATGTTCGTGATCCGGAAGACCCGCGCCCACCAGGGCGAGCCGTCGGGGTTCGGGGCGAGCCGCGCCTGGAAGGAGGGGAGGGAAAGCCCCTTGCCGGCAGCGGCAGCCGGCCCGGGCGTGGGTGCGGCGCTCATCCGACCTGGATCTCCCGCACGTTGGTCAGCTTCCAGTCGGGGTTGCCGAGGCCGCGCTCGGCCGCCTTGCCGAAGTAAGCCGGCAGGGGCTCGCCCTTTCTCCCGAGGAGGTCGTCCCAGCCGAAGGCGTCGGCGGCGAGCGAGTCGGTCGAGGCGACGATGGTCCGGCCTTCCCTGACGTCGGCGAGGCTGCCGCCCGTGGGGCCGCTCCGCCAGAGGACCCGCGACCCGTCGAGGACGACGAAGGTCGGCCGGAGCATGAGCGCGAGGTCCGCGATGATGCCGTGGATGTCCTGGTGGAACTGGTTGCGCCGGCCGCCGAGGAGGCCGTACCAGTTCTTCGTCGTCATCGACGCGCGGCAGAGGTTGTGGTCCTTCACCGGGGCGACGCCGATCACCTTCGTGACGCCCGCGAACGGCCTCCAGAAGAAGGGCCAGCGGGCGATGTGCGTGGCGCCCGGCGTCTCGAGGAGGCGGAAGTCGGACGGCGTCGGGAGGTAGACCTCCGAGCCCGCGTCGATCGCCGCGCGCTGGACGCCGCTGCGCGCGAAGCAGGCCGCGGGGGACTCGATCGGGTTGTCGGCGACCCGCACCTCCGCCGCACCCGCCTCGCGGCAAAGCCTCACGAGCGCCGCGACCACGTCGGGGTTCGATGTGGCGCCGAGGGGGGCCGAGCGCTCGAAGGCGACGTTCGGCTTGACGAGGACGACGTCCCCGGTCCGGATGAACCGGCGGATTCCGCCGATGGCGTCGACGGCGGCCTTCAGCATCGCGTCGAGGTCCGCGCCGCGGGCGACGCCGAGGTGGGGAAGGACGTTCGACGGGTCGACCGCGAAGCCCTTCTCCGGGAGGCGCAGCCCCTTCTCGCGCGGTTTGCCGCTTTCGCCGTCGGGGTCCGAGAGCGAGAGCGGCCAGCCGGACGGGGCGAGCGACACGTACCCGGCGCCGAGGGAGATCCCCGCGACCGCGCCGAGCTGCTTCAGGAGGCGACGCCGGTCCTCATTCATATCCGCCTCCCTTCGGCTTCGCCGCGGCAGGCGGACCCGCCGCGGCCTTCTTCGCGACGTCGGCCGGAAGGGCGAGGACGGCCTTCTCGAGCCTGGTAAGAGCCTCGGCCCCTTTCGCCATGTCCTGGGCGCCGCGGACGCCGACGACCATCGTCCCGGCGGCGACGGTCCTCGAGAACGTCGAGAGGTAGCGGTCCTTGACCCACGAGGCTCCGGCGGCCGCGACCTTCTCGCCGTAGGAGAGGAACCCTTCCTCGAACTTCGCCGAGAGCGCCCTCGCCTTCGCCGCGTCGCCCGCCGGGAGGACGAAGAGCTCGGTCTCTCCGTCGTCCAGGGTGGCGGACGTGACGTTCTTCGCGAAGCCGAAGGAGAACGCGTTCTCCGCCGCGTACTGGAGGCGATCGGGCGGGAGGCCGAGCGCGTCGGCGAAGAGCGCGACGGTCCAGGGCTTCTCGCCGGCCGCGATCCCTCCCTCGAACGCCTTCCGGAGAGCCTCGAGCTGCGCGAGGACCGCGGGCGACTCGTCGGAGCCGATCGCCCTCGCGTAGCTTGCCCCGCGCGCGAGGAAGAGAGCGTTGCGCGCGACGTACCACGACGTCCCGCCGCCGCTCGAAGCCTTCGTCTCGGGCGGCTTTTCGGCCGCGAGGGCGCCGAGGGCGTTCTCGGCAGAGCCGAGGTCGTAGAGCTCCACGTCGACGGCGGTGCCCGACGGCCCCTCGAGAGTGACGAACGTGAGGGAGCGGAAGCCGCGCGACAGGAAGAAGTCGGCGCGGCCGTTGATCTTCACGTAGAGGTTCTCGGCGTCGAAGCGGGACGGGGTCCGCTCCGTCCAGCCCGTCGCGGCGAGCGAGGCCGGGAGAGCGCCGCGGTCGACGGCTGTTGCGGCGCCGCCGGTCGGCGCGGCCCCCGAGGCTTCCGCGTTGGACGCGCCCGCAACCGATGGCCCGTCGGGCGCCCTGCGCCCCTCGATCTCGGCGATCGCGACAGGACTGACCGCAGTCGCGGCCGGATCCGCGAACAGCGCGGGGTCGGGGTGCGCCCCCCGCCACACGACCCAGGCTGCGAGAGCGAGGAGGCCGACGAGGACGACCGCCCCGGCTTTCGCCTCCGTGACGGAATACGACTTCCGGAAGACGCGGAACGGGCGCGGATTCAGGACGCGACGCTCGGTCGCGTCGAGGCCGGCCGGCGCGCTCCGCACGGTTGCCGCTCCCATGGGGGGTCAGCGTAGCATCGAGACCGGTGCCCTGGCGCGGCGCCGCTTTGCTTTTCGCGCTGCAGCAGGCCGCTGGTTGGCCGGAACGGGCGACCGATGAATTGCATGACCCGTGCGCCGGAACAGAGGGCGGTCAGGCTTTTCCCGTTCCCGGTCTCTCCTCCGACGGACCTTGCGCTTTCGACTCTTCCTCGGCCTCTTCGGCCCGCACCTCGGCGATGGCCCGCGTCAGGAGCTCTCCCCTGGCCGCGCCGAGGCGTTCCTTCGTCGCGGCCCACCGGTCTCGCTCCGCCCAGAAGGGGCAGGCGGGGCAGGTCCCGCCCCCAGGGAAGTCGACGCCCTCTTCGTGCGGGCAGCCGAGGATCTCATCGGCGACGAAAACGCTGAGGGCTTCGTGCCGCTCTACGAATGCGACGATCAGGTCTCCGGTGAAGGGGTCTTCGCGGAGATCGCCGGTCTCGGCGGTGAAGATGGTCTGGTGTGCCGGCTCGGCGTCCTTTGCGGGGACGATCGTCACCACGGCCTTCGTGGCCTTCGTGTCGTCGGGGCCGTAGTAGGCGACCGTGGCCGCCGGGAAACCGCGGAATCCGCGGCGGGAGCGCTTGGCGAGGCGGGAGTGGAGCCGGATCGGTCTCACGCGCCGAGACTACCGGAACGGGGCCGCGAGACAGAGCCCCACCCGGTGGCCGCGCCCGCGACCCCGGGCGATAACCCCCCCGGGGGTCCGCTGGAACGCGTCGGGAGGCGAAGGAAGCGCATCCCACCCGAGAGTCGGCGCGAGCGCGCGGTGCAGCTCGTCGTAGAGGAGGTCGACCGAGCGCGCGTCCGTCGTCACGCGCGTCTTCCGCACGCCCGAAGCGACGAGCGTGCGCAGCTCGATGACCGGCCCGCCGAAAGCGGAACGAAGGGCGGACGCCGGGAGAAGGCGCTCCCACGGGGCGTCGTCGGCGGCCCCGTGACGCGGGCAGGGAGGAGCCTCGCGCGGGCCGCTTCCCCAGACCTCGTGCGACGAGAGCGGCGTCCCGCCGCAATGCCCGGTGAACTGGGACGGACCGGGCCGCTCGGAGATGGAGAGGACGCGGCTCCAGGCGGCTTCGCCGAGGAGCGCCGGCGCGGGCGCGCCCTTGGCGGACGCGGGAATCTCGGCCTGTCGCGGCGTCACCCACGTGACGAGGGGGCCGCGCCCCGCGAAGACGGCGCAGTGGGTGGAGTCGCAGAGGTGGTCGCGGCCATGGCGCGTCCCGGCGCGCAGGAAGCGAAGCGCCGCCGCTCCGAGCTCTTCGCGCAGCCCGGGTGAGCCGTCGCGCAGCTCTCCGCGCAGGATGCCGTCGACCCACGCGCGGGGCGTCGTGGTGAGGACGACGCCGAGAGAGCCGGCTCTCCCCGAGATCTCCAGGGTCCCTTCGACGAACCGGACGAGCCCGTACGGCGCGACGGCGAGACGGAGGAGACCCGGGCCGATCCCGAGACCGGGCTCGGCGGCGACGGTCGCACCGGGGCCCTGCCACGCGTCGCCGCGGCGCGGACGGCGGATCCGGACGGGGGCCTCGCCGGCGTTCGACACGGTCACTTCGGCAGGACGGAGCGCCTCGAGGAGCCGGACGCGGACGAGAGCGGGAATCGGGCGCCCGCGCGAGGCTTCGGCGCGGGCTGAGATCGTCGCGGTGTGTCCCTCTCTCCCCAGCTCCTCGCCGAGAGCGGCGGCCGCCATCGCGCCGGTCCCGTCGGGCAGAAGCGCGAGCACGAGGCTCTCGCCCCCGGCCGAGGCCGCGAGCGCCCAGCCAGAGGTCGCGAGCGGCCGGCCGTCGAGCGCCGGGACCGTGCCCGTCTTGACGAAGGTGCCGCGTTGCGCGAGGGCCGCGCCCGTCCCGTCGAGGGCGGCGGCGCGCATTCCGTCGACGAGGGCGAGGCGGAGCGCGTCGCGCGACGGCCAGGGGCGCGTCAGGAGATCGCGGTAGGCACCGAGGAGCGTCGCGGGGGAGACGCGGGGCAGGGCGTCGAGCGGCCCGAGGCCGATCGTGGCTTCGGGAGAGAGGGGGCGGGAGAGCGCGAACCCGGCGCCTTCGAGTGTGCGCGCGCGGACGTCCTCCGGCGTGGCGCGCGCGAGGGCGAGGAAATACGCATTGCACGACTGTGCAAAAGCGCGCGACAGGTCGACGCGCCCGTGCCCCGACGGTTTCCAGCAGCGGGACCGGGCCGTGCAGTCCAGCCGGGGCGGTTCGTCGTACGGGTGGGCTCGTGCCCAGGCCGCCACGACCCAGGGCTTCTGGAGGGAGCCGACGGGACGGGGCACTGCCGCCTCCGCCCCGGGGGAGACCACATCTCCCGCGAGGCGGAAGACGAGGAGCGCGGCGAGGATCACTTCGAGGCGAAGACGACCCGCTCCCGGAAGCGGCTCCCCTCCTGGCGTCTCTCGACGGTCACCGACGTCGTCTTCGGCGCCCAGCCCAGGAGGCCGAGGATCCGGTCGGAGAAGGGGCGGACGCGCCCCTCGAAGGAGGCGCCCTCCGCGTCGCGCCACGGGCCCTTCTCGGCGCGGACGGCGTCGAGGTCGAGGCGGCTCCAGCGGACGAGGCCGGGCTCCTGCGCCGGGGCCGGGACGCCCGCGAGATGGCTCTCGCTCGCGGCGAGCCAGAGCCAGTCGCCCCGTCGCGCCCAGGCGAGACCCGGCAGCGCCGGGCCGACGTCGAGCCGGGACGGCGCCGGGATCGCCGCGCCCGCGCGCCGCGTCAGCGTCGCCTTCGCGAGGTCGACGAGCTCGTCCTCCTTCGCCGGAGGCACTCTGAGAAGAACCCGCCGGGAGCCGTCCGCTCCGGCTTCCCAGCCCCACCCTTCGACCGGAAGGCCGTCGAGGAACGCCGCCCAGCGCGGCAGCTCCGCGGCGTCGCCCTCACCGGAGGCGGGAATGGGCTTCGTGAGGTCGACGAGGTAGCGCTCTCCCTGCGCTGCGTTGGGATCGGGGAGCGGCTTCAGGGCGAGCCCGGGGCGAGAGGCCGGGCTCGGCACCGGCTCGAGGAGGCCGCGACGCAGGGCCGAAGGAAAGCGGCGGCCGGAGGTCTCCCAGCCGGCGGCGGCGACGCGCCGGCCGTCGAGGCTCCATCGGGCCGCGGCGGGACCGGCAGCCGCCTCTCCTTCACGCACCTCCACGAGGCGGCCGTTCTCCTCGCGCAAAGCGCAGAGGAGGATTCCGCTCTCTGATCCTTCCAGCCCTTCGGCGAAGAGGAACTCCCGGCGGAAGTAGCGGTCGCCGCGGAGAGCGGTGAGGTCGAGACGCGCCGAGAGGAGGCCGGGGAGGAACGCGGCGTAGCCCTGCTTCGCCGCGGCCCGGTCGAGGGCGAGAAGGAGGGCCCGCTCGCTCGTGGCGAGGAGGAGCGTGCCGTCGACGCGCGCCCAGGCGAGGCCGATGCGGCGGTCGAGCGTCCGCTCGTCGCCGGCTCCGCGCGCGACGACGGCATAGGTCACACCAGCCCGCGAGCGCGCCTCGCCCGCCGGAAGCGTGACGGGAAGCTGCGCGAGCGGCGTGCGGATGGCGAGGACGGCCTCGAGGTTTCCCGCCGACAGGAGGGCGAGGCCGAGGGCCGTGGGCTTCATCGCCGCGATCTCGGTCCAGGACAGTGGTAGATCGGCGGCGAAGAGGGCCCACTGCTCGTCGAGCTTGGCGCCGACGCGTGTCTGGCGGAGGCCCTTCATGACCGGGTCTTCCGCGCCGGCCTTGCCGGAAAGCGCGGCTCGCAGCCCGCCCGCGAGGACCCTGTCGAGGGCGGCGGGGTCGCTCGAGAAGAGGACGACGGGGGCCTCGGGGAGCGGAAGGAGCGGCTCGGTGGCGGCCGCCGCCGTCGTCGTGCCGAGCGCGAGGAGAAGGGCGAGCGTCTTCACGGAACGTCCTCCGCGTTGAGGACCCGGGCGTAGAGCTCCCAGGTCAGGTCCTTGGGGAGAAGGCGCGTCAACGCGACGCCGCTGCCGAGGAGGGTCTCGGGGCGCGGAGCCGCCTTCAGCCGGAGCGCGGCGAGCTCGACGCGCAGCGTGGGAACGGAGGCGGCGCGCCGGTCCTCGAGCGCCGAGAGAGCCCGGTCGGCGAGGTTCTCGTCGCGCGTGGCCGCACCGATGCGGGCCAGGTCGCCGAGGAGCCCCTCGGCTTCGGCGGCGGGGAAGCGCCGCTGGCGAAGCTCGTCGGGGTCCAGCCAGGTCGAGCGGAGCGCGGCGCGGGCCGCAGCCGGGGAGCGGGCGAGCTCCGCGCGCGCGACGCGCCAACGGGTGACGCTGTCCTCCGTTCCGCCGGAGGCGAGGGCGGCCGGCGCGACGAAACGCTCGGGTGCGGGCGCGAGGCTCCGATAGACGACGCGGGCCGCGTGGCGGTCGTACGGGTGGAGGGCGAGATGCTTCGCGAGGTCGCCGCCCCAGGACGCGAAGTCGGACCCCTTCCTGTGCCAGAAGGGACGCGCGGTGGTCCACCACGCCGGCGCGCCGGCAACGGAGTCGCCGCCGAGCCGCCGCCAGGCGTCGAACGCGGAGAGCTCCTGGTCCTGCGTGAGTGCCATGCGCGCGCGGGCGGCGACCCACTCGCCGCGGGCGCCGTCGACGTCCTTCAGGGCGACGAGGAGCGTGGCGCGTTCCCGGGCCTCGGCGAAATAGACCGGCTCGGGAATCCTCGCGAACCACTTCAGCCCGGCGGCACGCTCCTTCCGCGCGAGGACGGCGACGAGCGCGGCGATCTGGTCGCGGCCATACCACTCGCCCCGCGCCCAGCTTCTCTCCAGCTCGGCGAGGAGAAGGGGTCGATCGACAGGAGGTTTCAGCTCGAACGCCAGCTCCCAGACGTCTGGCGGCGCCGCCGCGGCGGCGAGCCTGGTCTCGACTCGTGGAAGGAGCAGGGCCGTCGCCTTCGCGAGGAGGTCGGGACGTTTCGCGTCGCGGACGATCCGGAAGGCGCGCAGGACGGGCGATCCGCCCTCACGGGGCGCCACCGGGGCCTCCGTGCCCTCGAGCGACGAGGAGAGGTCGGGCTCGGCGAGGGTGAGGGGGGCGACGAGGCCGCCCGGCAGCTCGACGATCCTGTCGAGGCGCGTCAGAGCCGCCGCGTCGTCGGCCCGGGCGACGTCGGCGCGGAGGTGGAGGAGGTCCAGCTCCGGGCCGAGATCTCCGGCGCGCCGGGCGACGTCGGCCAGGCGGGTGGCGTCGGGGAGGGCCCGGGCTGCCGCGAGGCCGTCGGCGCGCAGAGGCGCGTCGAGGCGAGCGAGAACGGGCGCGGCATGCCGAACGAAGCCGGGGAGCCTCGACGCGGCCGCGAGGGGGAAGGCCCCCGCGTCGTGGGCCCACACCTCTCGAAGGTAAAAGTCGAGCCGATCGGCCGGGAGGCTCTCGATGCGGCTTCCCCAGCGGGCGCCGAGGGCGCCACGGTATTCGGCTTCGTCGGTGGGCTTCAGCGCCGCGACGGCGGCCGGTCCCTCGCGGTCGCAGAGGAACGCGAGGAGGCCGGCGGCGACCGGCTGGGCCGGGTCGAGGTGAGAAACCGGCGGGGCGAGCCCGAGCGGCTCGGCGCTGCGCTCCCAGGCCCGCAGCAGCGACTCCGAGGACTTCGCCTGTCGGGCGCGGACCTCCGCGCCCAGGAGGACGTTCGCCCTCTCCTTCCCGGATTCGCCGCCGGTGGCGACGAGGAGGCGGAGGCGGCGGGCGAGCCGGTCGGCCTGCGAGAGGTCGCTGAACCAGGCTTCGTCGAGGGCCAGGGCGAGCGGGAGATCGCCGAGCGCCTCGGCGGAGCGCCCGGCGGCGAGAGCGCGGGCCGACTCGCCTCCACGGGCGGCGGCTTCGAGCGGGACACCCGGCGTGTCGGCAGAGCGTTCGCGGAGGCGGGAGAGCGATTCGAGGACGAACCAGGGTGCGGACGGGCGAAGGCCCCAGAGGCGGGCCGGGGCGCGGCCCGCGTCGACTCCCGACCCGGTGACGAGGTCGTCGCCGCGGTCGCCCGGGAGCGAGGCGAGCTCGGCCCAGGTGAAGCGCGGACCTGCGCCGAGGACCTCGTCGACGCTGCGCGGGCCACGGAGGCGGGCGACGTCGGGGCTGGCGGAGGCCCCGGCAGCGTTCGCGACGAGCGCCTCGAGGGCGTCGGCGACGCGGTCGACGGCGGCGTGGCGCGCGAGCCGCTGCGGGCTCTCGGGAACGCCGGGCGGAGGCGCCGGCGCGCCGCGCAGGAAGTACGCGCGGCGCGTGGCGGTCGAGAGGAGCGGGACGAGAGGCTTCACGCTCCACGAGGAGTCGGAGGCGGCGAGGAACCGCTTCCACGCGCCGGTCGTCCGGAACCAGCCGTCGACGCCGGCCTTCCACTCGGCGTTCTCGGGGCGGGCGGCGAGGCGCGCGAAGGGCTCGACGGGGAACCACGAGGCGTACGGCACGGCCTTCGTCACGGGCGCGGCGCCGAGGATCCTCCCATTCAAGTCGGCGACGAGCGGCGCGAGCGCGGGGCGCAGCGCGTCGTCGTCCGCGCGCTCGACCAGGAACTTCACCCAGTCGGCGTGGAAATCGGAGCGGACGAGGCGGAGGCGGTTCGAGCCGTCCTTCGCGCTCGCCCACTCGACGGGGCGCAGGCCGGCGACGAACGCTTCGGGCGGTTCGCTTCCCCAGAACGCCCTCGCCGGCGGAACGGCCGATAGCAGCTTCCTGGAGAGCGCCTCGTCGAAGCGGGTGAGCCCCGCCGATTCGGCGTAGGGGTGCAGCCGCGCCACGGCGGCATCGTCGACGGTCCCGCCGGGACGGAAGATCCGCCCGAGGAGGTCCTTCTCGAGCGCCTCCCGCTGCTCGGGGAGCGCGATGCGCGAGAAGGCCCACCCGGTCTCCTGGAGGAACTCCTCGTCGGCGGCGTACCGGGCGAAGAGGCGCGGGAAGGCGCCGGCGCGCAGGGCGATCTCGGCGCGCTCGGCGTTTCCGAGGGGAATCTCGACGACCCGGGCCGGGTCGCCGCCGGGAGCGGCGAGCTCCCACGCGGCATTGGCGCGGCCGAGGCGGAGGTAGCGACGCGCGGCGCGGGCCGTCCGCCGCCCGGCTTCCTCCTCGGCGTTCTCGGCGCCGGTGGCGAGGACGGCGGCGATGGAGGCGCGGTCCACGGCGAGCGCTTTCCGCACGTCGCCGGCGCGGACGTAGAGAGACGCGCGCCACGAGGCGACGCCCTCGTCCGCGAGCCGCGTCTTCGCCCAGGCCTCGAGGAAATCGGCCGCCTCGCGGAACCGCCCCTGGAGCTCGAGGAGCGCGACCGTCTCGCGGGTCAGCTCCTCGCGCTCCGGCGCGACGGAAACGGCCTCGCGCGCGGCGGCGACGGCGCCTTCGAGGTCTCCCTGGAACGCGCGGATCTCGCGGACGGCCACGGCCCAGCGCACGTCCCGCGGGCTGCGAGCCCGCTGCTTCTGGAAGAAGCCGAGGAGCACGTCCGCCTTCTGCGCGCGGACGGCGAGACGGCACGCTTCGCGAAGCCATTCCCTTTCGGTCCGGCGGTTGAGCGCCTCGATGTAGAGGTCGACGCCGACGTCGAGCTTGCCCTCGTCCCGGGCGGCGCCGGCAAGGGCGGCCCAGAGGTCCGGCCTCAGCGGCTCGGGGAGGCTCGGGGCCTCGGCCTTCGCGAAGGCGATCGGGTCGAGCGGGCCACCCTCGCGCCAGGCGAGGCGGGCCGAGAGGGCGAGGGCGTTCACGCGCGCGCGCGGTTCGAGAGTGAAGGAGAGGAGCCTCTCGACGCCCCTGCGGGCGCGCACGAGGTCCTTGCGGGAGAGCGACTCGTTCACGAGGCGCTCGGTCAGGTGCTCCCTGTGACCCTCGGCCGCGCGCCGGGCCGCCGCTTCGAGGGCGTCGAGGCCCTCGGTGTCGCGCCGGGCCCGGAAGAGGTAGGCGACCTGATCCTCGAGGAGGCCGAGGGACCACGGGAAGCGCCGGGTCGCGTCGCGGAAGGCGCCTCCGGCGTCCCCGCCCGCCGCCTCCAGGAACCGGGCGTGGGTCGCGAGCGTCCGGAGCTTCGTCGCGCCGTCGGGGAGGGCGTCGACGCGCGGGAGGAGCCGGGCCCAGGCGGCCTTCGCGTCGTCGGCGCGCCCGCGCTCGAGGAGCCAGGCGGCGCGGGCCGCCTCCTTCGGGACGCGCGCCTCTTCCGTCGGGAGGAGCTCGGCCTCGCGGGCGAGAAGGGTGCTCTCGAGCCGGGTGGCCCCGTCGGCGCCGGCCCAGCGGGCGCTCGCGAGGGAGCCCGACCAGGTGCGGACCGAGGAGAGGAACGCGGGGCTCGTCGCCTGCGGCGCCATGTCGAGCGTCTTCTTCCAGAGGGCTTCGCCGACGGCGGCCGTTCCCTGCCGCTCGGCAGGGGTCGACTCTTCGCGGCGGGAGGCTCGCGCGGCGCGGGCGACCGGATCGTTCGGCAGGTCCATCCAGTCGTCCCAATCGTTCTCCCCGGTCGCATCGAGGCCGACGAGCGGGATGAACGAGACGAGGGCGGTCTCGTCGGCGGGTCTCCCCGGGCCGAGCCGGGCGATCCGGGAGAGAAGGAGGTCGCGGATCGCGACCCGGCCCACGAGCCTGCCGAGCCGCTGCCGGGACCGCCAGCCGCCGTCCCCTTCGTCGGCGAGCGCCGCGACGTACTCGGAGATCGCGCCGTCGCGGTCGCGCAGCTCCTCCTTGAGGACTCCCGCCTCGAAGGCGTGGAGCGTGGGCCTGCCGATGCGTGCCCGGCCTTCGGAAAGGACGGCGAGAGCCTCGCCGAAGCGGCCGTAGTCCCAGAATGCGGTCGCCGTCTCCAGGATCGTCTCGGGATCCCGGGGCGCAGCGGCGAGGACTCTCCGGAACGCGTCTCCCGCCGGGGCGGGGCGTTCGAGGTCCTGCCACATCTCGCCGATCGGCGTCCAGAACGGCGACGGGTCCGCGGCGGCGGCGGCGGCCCGCGCGGCGATTCCCTCGGCGGCGGCGGCGCGCTCCGGGGAGAACGCCGAGAGCGAACGCTCGAGCGAGATCGCCTCCGAGGCCCGCACCGGGTCGCCCGGGTAGGCCTCCGAGAGCGCCTCGGCGAACGGCACGGCCCTCTCGAAGTGCGACAGGCGCACCCAGCCGTCGAGGAGGAGGAGGTTCTCGACGGGGGTCTTCGCGGGCGTCTCCTCGAGACGCCGCAGGAACGCTTCGAGCGCTCCCTTCCGCACGAGGGCGTCGAGGAAGCGGCCGCGCCGCGGCGCGTCGGCCCAGAGGACGGCGTCGCGGCGGAGCGCGAGAAGCGCGTCGTCGACGACGGCGCGGTCCTTCACGTCCTGGGGCCGCTTCGCCTTCAGCGCGTCGAAGGACGAACGCGCGAGCAGGCGGGACTCGGCCCGCTCGAGGACGGCCGGGCTCGAAGGGAAGCGCTGGAGTGCGCGCAGGGCGAGGAAGTCGGAGAAGAGAACGTACGGGTTCGGCTGCTGCTCCAGGGCCACGACGGCGTCCTGGAGCATCGGGTCGCGCGAGAAGAGGGCCGACCCGCGGAAGCTCGCGACGATCTCCTCTCCGAGAGCCTTCAGGTCCGCCGTCCTCTGCCGCCGCGCGTACCACCGCGCGAGCTTCTTCCACCATTCGGGCCCCTCGAACGCGGCGATCGCCTTGCGATAGCGGGGCTCGAGGTCGTCGTCGAGCTTCCAGGAGGAGATCCGGTCGACGGACTTCAGCCAGACGGATTCGGCGCCCGGCAGGCGGTCCATCTCGCCGAGGAGGAGGGAGAGGCTCGCGCGGTGCGAGCGGTCGCGGTCGTCGAGGCGGACGATCGCCTCGTTCAGGACCCGGTCGTACGCGTCCACGCGGGCTCCGCTCGCGAGCCGGCTCTTCGTTTCGCTCTCTTCGCCGCTTTCGCCCTCGGTGCCCTCTTCAACCGTCTCGGCGCCGG
This sequence comes from Holophagales bacterium, assembly GCA_016719485.1. NCBI lineage: Bacteria > Pseudomonadati > Acidobacteriota > Holophagae > Holophagales > Holophagales bacterium. Next base: position 314,376 of record JADJZB010000004.1, on the reverse strand, counting down.
CTCCCTCGCCGGACCCCGGGACGCTGCCGTCCGGCGCGAGAAGCGCGAGCCGCTCGGTCCAGAGCGGCGTTTCCCGCTCGAGCGGCGCCTTCGTCTGCCGCATCGCCAGGAGGGCCACGCGGCGCGCCTCGGCGCGGGTGGCCGCGTTTCCGCCTTCGGCCCTCGCGAGGAGACCGAGCGCCTCCTCGCCCTTGCCGCGCTGGACGAGCCGGTCCATCACCTTCACGTAGAGGCCCGGCAGTGCCGGGTGCTTCGGGCTCCGTCGCTGCAGCTCGGCGATGAGGAGCCGGCCGGCGCGGAGGGTCTTCTCGGGGAGGCGCTGCGCCTCCAGCTCGGCGAGCGCGTCCACGGGGGCGAGGCCGGTGAGGAGGAAGGAGAGCCCGGCCGTGGTGAAGCCGGGCGTCACGTCGGTGCGCGCCGCCCAGCGATAGGGCTCGTCGTTCAGGACGCCCCAGGCAATGGGGCGCGAGCCGGCGGCGAGCGCGAGGCGGGCGAGCTCGGCGAGGTCGTCGAGCCGCTCCGCCTCCGTCCCGGACGTCGCGGCGGCGAGGCGGCTGCGGAAGGCCTCGGGGATCGCGTCGAGCGCCTCGAAGAGCCTCGCGAGGACGAGGCGGCCCTCGCGGGCGAGGCCCGGCCCGTGGCGCAGCTCGACCTGCGCGAGGAGCTCGAGGGCGAGGTCGCTCCGCCCCTTTCCCTCGAACCAGCGGGCGAGGAGCGTCACGGAGCGCGCGTCGAAGGCCTTCTCGAGGCCGAGGCGCAGGGCCTCCATCCGCGAGAGCGCCACGGCGTCGGCCCGGCGCGCGAAGGCCACGAGGGCGCGCGAGGAGGGCGACTTCGCCGGGTCGGCGACGAACGCCTCGAGAACGGAGAAGGCGCCGCCGGCATCGCCGTGGTCGCCCTTCAGGTCGGAGAGGACGAGGAGGCGCGTCTCCTCGGGGAGCGCGTTTGCGCCCCGGAGCGCGTCGTCGGCCTCCTTCAGCGTTCCGGCCTTCTCGAGGGCACGGATCCACTCCTCGACGTACCCGGCGTCGGACGGGAAGAGAGCGGCCCGTTCGGCCCTGAGGGCGAGCGGGTCCGCGAGCGTCGGGTCCGCGTCGGCCCAGCCGATCCGCTCGGTGGCGACGGAGCGTCGCAGCGTCTCGGGGGCGTCGGAGGCGATCGCCGATTTCGCGGCGGAGAACGCGAAGGGCCAGCGACGGTAGAGGGCGCCCCAGCTGGCGGCCTCGGCCCACGCCCTCCCACCGCTTCCTGCGGCCCAGCGGGAGAGCGCCTCTTCGGCTCCCGCGAGATCGCCCAGCTCGCGGCGCGCCTCGGCGAGGTGACGCAGCGCGGCGAGGGCGACCTCGCCTCCCGCGGCGGAGCGTGCCTCGAGCTCGGCCGCGAGCTCCTTCGTCGGGGTCGGGTAGTGGACGGTCCGGCCGTCGACGACCGCCTTCCTCACGAGCGCCGAGCTGAGCGCGTCGGCGTCGGTGAGGTCGGTCCAGGGAACGAGCGAGGCCGTCGCGTCGAGCGCCGCGGGGCGCGTGGCCGCCGAGAAGGCGAGCGAGCCGGCGAGAAGGAGGAAGAACGGCCGCCTTGCGCGAAGTGTTCGTGACATCAGCGGACCCTCAGCGTCGCGCGGGCGAACCCGTGGTTTCCCGCGCCGTCGATCGCCTCGAAGAGGACGGGAACGGAGCCGGTGATTCCCTGCGGAAGGAGAAGCTCGCCGACGCTCGCCTTCGCCGGCCCGTCCCACCGGAGCGGCACGGGCAGGCCGTCGCCGACGCGGGCGGTGAGGGCGATGACGTCGGCGTCGGCGCGCGCGGCGAGCGTCACGGTCGAGCCCGCCGTCGCGCCGTCGGGAAGCGTCGGCGTGATGGTCGGTGGCGTGCCGTCGACGACGACGCGCTTTGTCTCGACCGTGGTCGCGCCTCCTTCGTCGCGGAGGACGATCCGGACGTTCATCGGTCCGTCCGCGGTGCGGTCGGGAACGAGGAACCGCCCCTCCCACAGGTTCGAGCCCGGGCGGCGGGTCAGGTCGAGCTTCCGGCCGAAGGGGAGGAGGGCGGCGATCGCGGCCGTTCCCGGGAGCGCCTCGATCCTCAGGATCGGGTCTCCCGGCTGGATCCGGCGCGGCCGGAGGAGCGAGCGGGGAGCCGCGAGGAAGGCCGTGTAGGGCGTGACGAACTTGTAGCGGCGGGAGAGCTCGAGGATCTCCTCGACCCACTCGCGCTTCTCCCCTTCGAGCTCGATCCTGCGGAGGAGGTCGTCGACCCGGGCCCGGGCCCAGCGGCGCGGCAGGTCGCGCGCGTCGAGGGCCTTCTCGGGAAAGTCGGCCGGCACCGTCGCGGAGGCCAGCGCGATCGTCGTTTTCGCCGGCTGTCCGTAGCGGCCGACCCAGCCGGAGAGGGAGCCGGCGAGAGGAGGCTGCGTGAGGACGCCGTAGACGTCGCGCAGCTTCGGGTCGGCCCCCTTCACCGCGAAGGGAAGGTCGGCCTCCGAGCGTGCCTTCGCCCCCTCGCGCGGGAGGTCGGCGAGGAGCTGCGCGAGGAACAGCGCTTCTCCGGCCGGCGGCTGCGACGCGCTGCCGGGCGGAAGAGGGAGGACCTGGCGGGAGGCGGCGGGGAAGGCCTCGCGCCTCTCCTCGCCGGTCAGGACCGTGAAGAGCGGCCGCCCCTGAGCGGCCTTCGCGAGGTCGCCGGGCGCTTCGGTTCCGTCGGTGACGAGAACGAGCCGGGCAGAGAGGTCGTTCGGGAGGAGCGCCGCGGCGGCGCGGACCGCGGCGGCGGTGTCCGTTCCCGGCGCGAGGAGCCGGGAGCGGATGGTGGCCAGCGCTGCGCTCTTCGTCGCATCGGTGGCGGAGAGGAGGCCCGCCGGATCGGGCACCGGAAAGCGGTCGAACGGGACGGCGACGAGGCGGTCGGCCGGTCCGAGGCGGGCGAGCAGCCGGTTCACGAAGGCCCACCCCGTCTCGAGGCTTCCCCAGCGGGTCGAGAGGGACGTGTCGAAGAGGAGCGCGACGGACAGCGGCTTTCGGGCCGGCGCGGCGGCGGCGCCTGGCGCCGCCGCGTGCGCGGCGGGGCGGTGCTCGAGGAGGAAGAAGCCGTCCTTCTCGGGAGGGACGTCGGAGAGGCGTTCCCACGGCGCGAGGGCGAGGCCGTCGGGGAGCCTGCCGTCGGGGCTGCGGAAGGCCGAGAAGGCGAGCGGCGCGGACGATGCAGGCCGGATGCGGACGACGACGTCCCTGGCGAGGGGCACGTCGCTCGCGCTGAAACGCGCCGTCTTTCCGGCGACGGCGAGGGGAAGCGCCGCGGCGGGCGGCTCGAGGAACGCGCCGTCCTCGAGCGTCACGGTCACCTCGAGGCGTCCCGCGCTCGTCGGCTCTCCCTCGCCGGGACGGAGCGGGATACGGAGCTCCCCGACGCCGTCGGCCCAGGGCACCTCCTCCTGGTACTGCATCTCGAGCCGCTTCGTTCCCCACGCGGGAATCGGCGCGACCTTCACCGAGAAGACCGCGCCGCCGGACGGCCGCGAAGAGCCGCCCCCCGCCGGGTCCTCCTCCTCGCCCTGCTGGAGCAGGCCCGGGTCGATCCGCCGCGTCGTCAGCTCCTCGTAGATCGCGCGGGCGCGCTTCTTCTCCACGATGACGCCAGGAATCCTCACGAGCCCGTCCCAGACGGCGAAGTCGCCGACGGCGCCGGACGGAGACAGGCGGAAGCGCCAGGTTCCCTCCTGGATCTCCCCCGTGTGGTTCTCGAAGACCTGCCGCACGTTCACGCGGGCGACGCCGCGCGCCACGCCGACGTCGACGGTCATCTCGCGGAGCGAGAGGACGCGCGGGTCGGGCCTTCCCGTCGAGGTCGGGACGAGGAGGCCGGTCTGCGCGAACGCCGGGAGCCCGGCGAGGAGGAGGAGGAGCGGGGCGGCTCTTTTCATCGTGTCTCCGGAAGGGCGTCGGCCGGAAGGCGAAGGAGCCCTTCCGAGGTGCCGACGAAGAGGAGGTCGGGAGATTCTCTCGGGAAGGCCGCGAGGGCGAAGACGTCGGGCGACGGAAGGGGGAGATCGACGCGCGCGAAGCGCGAGCGCGAGCGGTCGGAGCACCAGACGCCGGAGCCCTGCGTCCCGGCGCAGAGGCGGCCGTCGGGAAGGCCGAGGAGCGCGCCGGCGTTCACCTTCAGCCCGCGCGTCTCCGGAAAGCTCTCCCACGCAGTGCCCTCGTCCCCCGCGCGGCGGACCGCGAGACCGCCGCCGTAGGTCGCCACCCAGAGTCCGTCCTCGCGTGTCCAGAGCGCCGTGACCCACGGGTGAGGGAGCTTCCCCTCGCCGGGCAGGACGCGCTCCGTCACGCGCCGCCGTTCGACGCGCCCGAGGCCGGTGGGCGTGCCGACCCAGAGCGCCTCGCCGCTCGCGGCGAGGGCGTAGGCCTGGTTTCCCGGGAGGCCGTGAAAGGCCGAGAGGAGCCTCGGGCCGGGGAGGAGGACTCCCTGGCCGTAGCCGACTGCGAGGCCGGAACCGGTGGCGGCGAGGGAGAACGCCGCCCCTGCGCCCTCGAGCAGGCGGGCTTTTCCCTCCGCGATCCGGAACGCGCCACGAAGCGTCGCGGCGTAGACGACGCCGCCCATCGGCAGCAGCGCGTTGACGCCCCAGGCATCCCCCGAGGGGAACGCGCTCGCGCTGAGCGGCGCCCCGCGCGGGTCGGCGACGGCGAGACCGCCGTCGAAGAAGCCGAGATAGAGGCGCGCCGCGTCGGTCGCGAGGGCGTTGACGTGGGGATTCGGAAGCGACGGTGGCGCCTCCCGCACGCGCTCGAACCCTCTTGCAGGATCGAAGCGGCTGAGGCCCGAGGGGCCGTCGGCGAGGAGGCGACCCGCGACGACGAGGAGGCGGCGGAACCGCTCTGGCGCCGGCGTCTCGCGCCGCGACCCGTCGGGAAGGAGAGCCGAGACGCGCGGTGGGCCGCCGGAGGGGATAAAGCGAAGGGCGCCGTCCCAGGCGACGCCGAGACGTCGCGTCGGCGCCTCGGGTCACGGGAGCCAGGCGCGTTGCGTCGCGCGGTCCGCGCGCCGCGCCCGCGGCCGTCGCGACCCAGAGCTCGTCCCCGAGGACCGCGACGCTCTCCACCCACGGGTCGGGCGTGGCGACGAGGCGGGGGGCCGAGCCTCCGCGGGAGACGAGCCGGAGCCCCTGCTCGCCGCCCGAGGCGATCTCGCCTCCCGGAGGCAGCGCGATGGACCGGACCGGAGCGTCGTCGAGCTTCTCGATCTCTCCGGCACCGAACGGAGCCCGGTAGAGCCCCTGGCGGGAGCCGACGAGAAGCTCGCCTCCCTCCGTCTCGCCGAAGGCCCTCACCTCGAGATCGCCGAACCCCGTCGTCGCCAGCTCGGGCCCCGTGGCGCCGAGCCGGCCCCAGCCTCCCTTCTCGAGCGCGAAGACCGCCGTGCCCCGCCAGGAGGCCACGGCCGAGACGCGCAGGGAGGGGAGGCCGTCGCCGACGTCGAAGAGCCTGTCTGCCGCCGTGAGCCCCGAGCCGGTGGCGAGGTGGAGGACGCCTGCCACCTCGGCCGCGCCGAGGACCTGTCCGTCGCCCGCGACGTCGCCCCTCACCACGGATCGTTCGCTGGTCACGAAGGCGAGCGGCCGGACCCGATCCGCGCGAACGCGGCCGGGCGCCGCCTCCCGGGCCACGGTCCGGTCGAGGCGGTACAGCGTCAGGCCCGCGCCAGCGCCGGCGGCGAGGAAGACACCGGCCACCAGGGCCAGCGTTCGGCGGGAAACGACGGGCATGCTGCGTCGAGTCTAGCGGCGAAACGCCCGCGGGGGCGTCTCCCTCAGCGGCTGGCGGCGGCCTGGAGAACCGCCTCGAGGTTCGCCCTGCAGGGCGTGTAGTCCGGGCGGAGCTGGACGCACGTCCGGAGGTGCTCCACGCCCTCCGCGGGCCGGCCGGACCTCACCAGAGCGACGCCGATCCCGTTGTGCGCCAGGAAGTCCTCCTGGGAGGGGACCCGCAGGGCTTCCCGGTATTCCCGGATCGCGTCCTCCAGCCGCCCGGCCTTCGTGTAGATCGTGGCGAGGTGGACGCGAACCTCCCCGTCTTCGGGCTCGACGGCGAGTGCGCTCCGGAGGCGGTACGCGGCCTCTTCGAAGCGTCCCCGCTCCTCGGCCACGCGGGCCAGGTTCAGGAGAGTCGGCAGGGCGTCGGGCTTGATCGCCAGGGATCGCGTCAGCAGCGGAAGGGCCTCGTCGGTCTTTCCGGCCTCGAGAAGCAGGTTGCCGTAGTTCGTGAGGCAGATGAAGCAGTCGGCGTTCCTCTCGAGCGTGTGCTGCCAGAGGGTCTCTTCGTTCCGGTAGGCCCGCCCTTGACGGAACGTGAGCGCGGCGAGGACGAAGAGACCGGCCGAGGCGAAAACCACCGCCGACCGGCGCCATCGCGCGTGGAGGGGCTCGAGAAGCGTCGCTGCGCCGCACAGGACGCTCGCCGCCGCCACGGCCACGGCCTGGTAGGCGAAGTGGTCGGCGACCCACGAGTACCGCATCGCGTAGACGTTGAAGAACCCCATCGCCGGGAAGAGGACACCTCCGAAGAGCAGCAGCCCGGCGAGCGGTCCCCGCCGTCCCCGGCGCGCGAGCAGCCCTGCGACCGCGAGCGCGGCCGTCCAGCCGAGGACGGGCAGCCACTGCCGGAGGTCCCCCGCGTCGGGGTCCCACCTGGGGTAGATGAAGGAGAGGTTTTCCGGCCAGAGGATCTTGGCCGCGTAGAACGTCGTCGTCTGCCCGGCGAGGACGACGCGCTCCAGGAGGCCGTGGGCCCATTCGTCCCCGGTCGCGCGGACCATGGTCCGCTCCAGCCAGGCCGTGTGGAGAGAGAGCGCGATGCCGACCGCGAAGAACGGCAACAGGGGCCGCACGTCGGACGCACGCAGCCGGCCGCCCATCCACCAGACGAGGACGAGGAGAACGGCCGGGAGGACGCTCGCGGTCGTCTTGGCGAGGAGGGCGAGGGTGAACGCTGCCAGCGCCACGGCATAGAGCAGGGCCGGCCGTTCGAGCAGCGGGAGGGCTTCCGGACGCGCCCGTTTCTTCTTCGACACCTGCCGGGCCTCTCGCGCCGCGAGAGCGTCCCTCGACGCGCGCCAGGCGTGTGCCGAGAGCAGGACCAGAACGAGGGAGAGAGTGTTCTTTCGCTCCGTCACCCAGGCCACGGACTCCACGCAGACGGGGTGCAGCGCGAAGGCCGTCGCGGCGAGCCCGGCGGCGGGGAGGGCGAGGCGCCGGAGAAATCGCCAGAGGAGGAACGCGCCGGCGGCGTGGAGCAGGACGTTGACGAGGTGATACCCGAGCGGGTGAAGGCCCCAGAGCCGCTTCTCGATCCAGTAGGACGTGAAGACGAGAGGGTAATACTGCTCGTTGGCCGACGGGTCGGTCCAGATCCGCGCCAGACCCGCCAGGCCGTCCAGCGTCGCGTTCTCGGTGACGTACGTGTGGTCGTTCCAGATGAACCCGGAACGGAGCACCGGCAGGTACGCGGCGACGAGCGCGACGAGAACCGCTGCCGGAAGGACCGCGCTGATCTTCTTCTGCACGTGGCGGATTCAAGACCCTGCGCCGGAGGCCCCACTACGGGTTCCGGGGCGTGGGCGGCTGTCTCTACCGCTTGAAGAAGCCCGACTGCGGCGTTCCCGGCGGGGCCGCTCCCGAGCCGCCCATGATCCGGCTGTTGAGCTCCTTGATCCGGTCGTTGAGCTGGGCGATGCGCGCGGCGGCCTCCTGGCGGATCCGCTCGTTCTCCTGGCGGGCCTTCTGCAGCTCGCCCTCGAGCTCCTGGCTCCCCATCGTGTGTGACTCGATCATCCGGTCCTTGGCCTGGAGGTCGGACTCGAGGTTGACGATCGCATCCTCCTTCTCCTGGATGCGCATCTTCCACTTCTCTTCCGCCTCCTCGTAGAGCTTCTTGATGTCCATCAGCTCCGTGATGGCGGAGAAGTCGTTTGCGGTCGGGGCCATGATGCCTCCTCGGAACTTTTCCTCGATCTGGGGGAAGAGCTTGCGGAGCTTGAGGGAGAGGTCCTCGGGGTCCGCCGTCAGCTGCATCGCCTTGTCGTAGTCGATCGCGCCGTTCACGAGGAGCGCGATGAGCGACTGGTTCATCGACTGCATCCTGTAGTAGGTGACCGAGGACTCGATCTCGTCGAGGATCTCGTTGGTCTGCCCTTCCTCGATGAGCTTGGTGATCTTCGGGGAGTTGACGAGGATCTCGATCACCGCGATCCGCCCCTGGCCGTCGATCCGCTCGATGAGCTGCATGGAGCAGATCGCGCGCAGGACCAGGGCGACCTGACGCCGGACCTGGTTCTGCTGGCCGTTGGGGCAGCTGTCCATGATGCGGTCGATCGTCTGCGCGGCGTTGTTCGTATGGAGGGTGGAGAAGACGAGGTGCCCCGTCTCGGCGGCCGTGATCGCCGTCTGCATGGTCTCCCAGTCGCGCATCTCGCCGACCATGATGACGTCCGGGTCCTGCCGCATCGCGTTCTTGAGCGCTTCCTGGAAAGAGGTGGTGTCGGTTCCGACCTCGCGCTGGCAGACGGAGCCGAGGTTGTCCTGGAAGAGGTACTCGATCGGGTCCTCGACGGTGACGACGTGGACCGGGTGCCTCTCGGTGATGCCCTTGATGATGCCTGCGAGCGTCGTGGACTTGCCCGAGCCGGTCGGTCCGGTGACGAGGACGAGGCCAGCGGGGTAGTCGCAGAACGTGTTGACGACGTCGGGCAGGTGCAGCTCGGCGACGCCCGGGATCGTGAACGGGATCCGCCGGAAGACGGCCGACCAGCTCCCGCGCTGCAGGAAAATGTTGCCGCGGAAGCGCGCCAGCCCCTGGATGCCGTAGCCGATGTCGACGGCGTAGTTCGCCGTCAGCTTGTCCTTCTGGTGGGGCGTGAGGATCGTGAGGACCATCTCCTCGATCTCTTTCGGAGTGAGAGGGTCCGTTTTCAGAGGGACGAGACGGCCGTTGATCCGCAGGAGCGGCGGTCGCCCCGGCTTGAGGTGGAGGTCCGACGCCTCCTTTTTCGTGACGAACTTCAACAGTTCGGTCAGGTCCATGTTCCAGATCCTCGCACGAAGCTTATACCGTTCCGGGGGGGATCCGGTCGTCCCGGCCCGGTCTGCGGTCCCCGGCGAGCAGGAGTGTCCGGGCCTCGCGCCGGTCGTGGACCTCGCCCGCCGCGACGGCCTCGTCGAGGCTCGCGAGCGCGATGCCGAGGGCGACGCCCGACACTCCGAGAAGTCGGGCGACGTTCTCGGCAGAGAGGGGTCGCCGGGGATGGAGGATCCGGCCGAGGGCCCCCCTCCCGGAGAGGAGGCGACGCGCCTCGAATGCCAGTGTCCGCCCCGCCGCACCCCGCGCCGCGGCGGAGAAGGCGACGGCCTCCAGGGAGAACGGGGCGGCCCGTCGAAGGAGGAGAACCGCGTCGCGACGGGTGGGTGCACGCGCCGGTCGGGGAAGGGCCAGCAGCGTCTGCGCGAGGCGGCGGTCCCGGCGGCTCGCGCGGAGCGCCTCGAGGGCGCTGGCGGCGGGTGCGGGGCCGGATGGCGAAAGGAGGAGCGTCCTGAGCAGGGCAACGGAGGCCCCGGCCTCGGCCGCGCGGACGAGCCGGGTCCCGCGGAGCCGCGACGCTGCGGAAAGGCCGGGCAGGAGCGGTTCGAGCGCCCCCCACGCCTCGAGTCGTGCCAGGGCGAGCGCGGCCGGAATGGGACCCGCCGCGAGGATGGCGTCGAGCTCCGAGAGGCGGCGCTCCGGCGCGATGGAGCCGAGGCCCACGGCCGCGCGGCGCAGCTCGGGAAGCGCCGCGGGGTCGAGCCGAAAGCCGGGCAGGCGTGCGAGGAAGCGGGCGGCGCGGACGACGCGAAGCGGGTCCTCGACGAGGACTCCGGCCCGCGGAAGTCTCAGTCGACGGGCGCGCAGGTCGTCGAGCGCGCCGTCGGGTGCGACGAGTCGCGCGCCGGGAAAGGCGACGCCGAGCGCGTTGACCGTGAAATCGCGGCGCGAGAGGTCCGTGACGGGGTCGCCGTCGGTTTCCCAGATGTCGACGGACGATGAGCCGAGCGGAACGTGGAGGATGCGGCGCGGTGACTGCCCGATCGAGACGGCGCGCGAACCGCCGAGGAGAGCGAGAGCGTCGGCGAACGCCGCCGCTCCCTCGCGTGCCACCGCGAGGTCCACGTCTCCCGACGGCAGGGCGAGGAGGGCGTCGCGGACCGCGCCTCCGACGAGGAGGAACGGCACGCCCGACTCCGCCGACGCGGACCGTGCGAGGCGGATGGTCCGGCGGCGCGCGAGGCGTCCCAGCGCCGCGCGGATGTCGGGTAGCGCTTTCACGGCAGGAATCGACGGTAGGGGAGCGCCGAGGGCGCCGTCAAGCCGCTGGCTATACTCGACTCCGTGAAGATCGACCGCGAGCTCGTCCGCAGCGTGGCCCGGCTCGCCGCGCTCGATCTCGCCGACGGGGAAGACGCCCGGCTCGCGGAGGAGCTGACCCGGGTGGTCGAGCACTTCGAGGCCCTGCGACGCGTGCCGGACGCGCTCCTCCCCCCGTTGCCGGCGCCTCCGGCGACGCCACTGCGCGAGGACGTCCCGTCGGGCGAGCCCGGCGAGCGCGCGTTCGTCGCCGCGAACGCGCCGGAGGCCGCGCACGGGCACTTCGTCGTCCCTCGCGTCGTCTCGAGGAACGGATGACGCCGGACCTCGACCGCCTTCTCGACGGGCCGGCCCACGCGCTGGCGGCCGCGGTCTCTGCCCGCGGGATCTCCGCGCGCGAGGCCGTGGAAGCCTCGCTGGCGCGCGTGGAGCAGAGCCGGGCCCTCCACGGGGCTTTCCTTCACGTCGCACCGCAGGCGGCCCTCGCGGCGGCGGACGAGGTCGACCGGCGGACCGCGGCCGGCGAGACCCTGCCGCTCGCCGGCGTTCCGCTCGCGGTCAAGGACAACATCAACGTGGCCGGCCTCCCGTCGACGGCCGGGTCGAGGATCCTCGAAGGCTTCGTCGCGGCCGACGACGCGACGTGCGTGTCCCGGCTGAAGGCTGCCGGATGCGTCGTCGTCGGCAAGACGAGCTGCGACGAGTTCGGGATGGGTTCCTCGAGCGAGACGTCGGCCTGGGGGCCGGTCCGCAACCCGTGGGATCTCGCTCGCGTTCCCGGCGGCTCGTCGGGCGGGTCGGCCGCGGCCGTGGCGGCCCTCGCGGTACCTCTCGCGATCGGGACGGACACGGGAGGCTCCGTCAGGCAGCCCGCGGCCTTCTGCTCCCTGGTGGGCGTCAAGCCGACGTACGGGCGCGTCCCGCGCTACGGCCTTCTCGCCTACGCCTCCTCGCTCGACCAGGCCGGGCCGCTCGCCCGCAACGTGCGCGACGCGGCGCTCGCTCTCGCCGCGATGTCGGGAGCCGACCCGCGCGATTCCACGTCTCTGTCGTCCGCCCCCCCCGACCTCCTCGGCCGCGTCGGAAACGGTGCCCGGGGAGCGCGCATCGGGCTTCTGGCGGAGGCGGAAGCGCCCGAGGGGGGCCTCGACGCCGACGTCGCCGCGGCGCTCGAGGTGACGGCGCGGCTCCTCGAGTCTGCGGGTGCCACGCTCGTCCGGGTCTCGGTGCCGCGCATCGCGCTCGCGGTCGCCGCGTACTACATCCTCGCGACCGCCGAGGCCTCGTCGAACCTCGCCCGCTACGACGGCGTCCGCTACGGGGCGAGGCGCGAAGGCGAGGGGCTCGCGGGGCTCTACCGCTCGACGCGCTCCGCCGGCTTCGGCCCGGAGGTGAAGCGCCGGATCCTCCTCGGGACGTTCGCGCTCTCGTCGGGCTACCGCGAGGCCTGGTACGAGCGTGCCCAGCGCGTCCGCGCCCTGCTCGCGCTCGACTTCGAGGAGGCCTTTCGCTCGTGCGACGCGATCCTCTGCCCGACGGCGCCCGAGCCGGCGTTCCGGATCGGGGAGAAGGCCGAGGATCCGCTCGCGATGTACCTCGCCGACGTCTTCACCGTGCCGGCGAGCCTCGCGGGGCTCCCGGCGCTCTCGGTCCCCGCCGGGCTCTCGCGAGACCGCCTCCCGATCGGGATGCAGCTCGCGGGACCGGCGGGCTCCGAGCCCCTGCTCCTGGCCCTGGGCCACGAGGTCGAGCGGGCGGCGGGCGAGTGGGGCCGTCCACCGGGCGCGATCCGTTGACGAGGTCCCCCCTCCGGCTCCTCGCCCTGGCGCTGCTGCTCCTTTCGCGTCTCCTCGGCGCGCAGGAGCCGCCGAAGCGGGTCGACGTTTCCGAGGATTTCTCGGCCGTCCTCGACGAAGGCGCGATCGTCGTCGAGGTGCGTCCGCTGGAGGGCGAGTCCGTCGCGGACTTCGCGCGGCGCGTCTCCCGCGACGAGGGGGCGGCCGCGACGCTCCTCAGACTCGCGACGCCCCCGTCGCGGACGCGGACGATCCTGTTGCCCTACGCGGGCCTCTCGGACGAGACCCGGCTCGCGGCCGTCCGCGCCCTCTTTCCTTCGGACGCGCGCGCGACGATCGGCTGGCTGCACGTCGCCGTGGGGACCGAGCCGCTCGCGTCGATCGCCTCCTGGTTCACGGGCGACGAGCGCCTCGCCGGCCGGCTCGCGGAGCTGAACGGCCTGACGGGTCGGTCCGTCACTCGCGGGACCCTGGTGAAGGTGCCGGTCGAGTACCTGCTCGCGCCGTTCCGCGACGCCGAGCCGATTCCCGACGAGGAGCCGCCGCGCCTCGAGTACGGTTCCGACGCGAAGGGGAAGTACGCCGTCTACCGCCTGAAGAGGAAGGAGGCGCTGTACTCCGCCGTCGTCGTGAGGTTCACCGGACGCCTTCACGCCGAGGACGTCATCCAGCTCGCGCTCGACATCGCCCTGCGGTCGGGCATCGACGACGTCCACGGGATTCCCGTCGGATTCCCGGTGAAGATCCCGCTCGAGCTCCTTTCCGAGGAGTACCTCCCGCCGGACGACCCCAAGACCGCGGCGAGGGAGAAGGAGCGGGCCGAGGCGGCTCTCTTCGCCGCTCCCGCGAAGGCCCGGGGTCTCGCCGGAGTGCGCGTCGTCATCGACGCGGGGCACGGCGGCCGCGACACCGGGACTCTTCACCACGGCGTCTGGGAGTCGACCTACGTCTACGACGTCGCCTCGCGCCTTCGGAAGGTCCTCCTCGAGACGACCCGTGCGGAGGTCGTCATGATGACGCGCGAGCCGGGAATCGGCTGGGAGGTTCCGGATCGCGACCGGCTACCGGACCGCAAGGCGCGGGTCCTCCTGACCGATCCTCCCTACACGCTCACGGACCCGACGGCGGGAGTGAACCTCCGGTGGTACCTGGCGAACGCCATACTGAGACGGCCCGGTCCCGGCGGCAGGCCGATCCCGCCGGAGCGCACCGTCTTCCTCTCCCTCCACGCGGACTCGCTCCACCCCTCCGTCCGGGGCGCCATGGCGTACGTCCCGGGCGAGCGCTTCCTGCGCTCGAGCTACGGCCGCGCGACGCCGTTCTACCGGAGGTTCCGCGAGGTGCGCGACGAGCCGGTCGTCTCCTTCACGAAGAAGGAGCGCGTCCTGGCAGAGGGGGCGTCGACCTCGCTGGCCGAGAAGCTGATCGGCGCGTTCCGACGCCGGAGCCTGCCCGTTCACCAGTTCCGGCCGGTGCGGACGCACGTCATCCGTTCGGGGCGGGAATGGGTGCCGGCGGTCCTGCGCTACAACAAGATCCCGAATCGCGTCCTCTTCGAGCTCTCGAACCTCTCGAACGACGAGGATCGCGGGCTCACGCTGACGCGCGCCTTCCGGCAGCAGTCCGCGGAGGCCCTTGCGGACGGGCTCCTGGCTTTCTTCGGTGGGACCGGAGTCCCCGAAGGGGACGCGCCGCCTCCACCGCCAGAGGAGACGCCGGTCCCCTCCGCGAACGGTCGGCCGACGGTCGTCCCGACGGTCCCCGCCGATCCGGCCGCCGGTACGCCCGCGCGCGAGATCGCCGGGCCCTGGCCCCAGATCGCCGGCCCGTGGCCGCGCCGGGTCGAGCCCGGCCCGGCCGCTGCGCAAGTCCGATCGCCGACACCGACGCCGAAGCCGACGCTGAAGCAGGCGCGTAAGCCGACGCGTAAGCCGACGCGTACGCCGACGCCGAAGAGAACACCCCGCCGCCGCTAGCCGGAGGCTCGCGGGGGTTCGGACCGGGAGGCCCCGAGCCGCGCGAGCGCGAGCCCGGCGAGGACTACGGCAGCAGAGGCGACCTTCGCGCCCGAGAAGCGTTCCCCGGTCCAGAGGGCGGAGGAGATCCCCGCGACGACCGGGACGAGGACGCCGATCCGGGTCGTGGCCGCGACGCCGAGAACCGCAAGGGCGTGCGCCCAGAGCCGGAAGGCGGCATAGAGGGGAAAGACGGCGGAGAGGACGAGGATGACCCAGGTCAGGGCCGACACGCCGCGGTAATCCTGCGCACGCATCGCGGGCGCGCAGTAGGCGAGGAGGACCGGGATCCCGAACGCGAAGGTCGTGGCGAGCGCCGTGGCGTGCGGGATCCTGGTCGAGAGGCGCGAGGACGCCACGCTGTAGACGGCCCAGAAGGCCGCGGAGCACAAACAGAGGAGATTCCCGGAGCGGCCGCCCAGGTCGACCGAGCCGTGAGCGGCCACGAGGAACCCCACCACCCCGCACCATGCCACGGCCGTGCCGGCGACGGCGAACCGGGAGATGCGCTCGTACCCGAGCGCGGCGACGATGAGGAGCGCGAGGAGGGGAGAGACCGAGTTCATCAGCGCGGCCGCGAATCCGCTCGTCCGGGCGATCCCGATGGCGAAGATCGGCTGGTAGATGCCGATGCCGGCCATGGCGAGGAAGAACCCGTGGCGGCGAAGGCCGCGCGGGGGAAGGATCGGCGCGCCGTTCCGGAACGCCCAGCCGAGGATCAGCGCCCCTGCGATGAGGAACCGCCATCCGGTGTAGGCGAGCGGCGAGAACTCGCGGTAGGCGATCTTCGTCGCCGGGTAGTTCACGCCCCAGACGACGACGCAGAGAACGACGCCGAGGAGGGCCTTCGAACGGGCGCTTGCGGGTGAGGGCACGGAGGGTTCCTCTGCTATATTTCAGGGGCTTTTTCGGTAGAAGGCGGCGCATCTCCCGCGTCGCGTTCTGCCCGTCCGCGGAGGGACTGCACGACGATGCTTGAGGTTGAAGCGCTCCGCAAGTCGTTCTACGGAACGGTGGCCGTCGACGACGTGTCGTTCCGGGTCGAGAGCGGGGAGATCCTGGGCTTTCTCGGTCCGAACGGTGCCGGGAAGACCACGACGATGCGGATGATCACCGGGTTTCTCGAGCCGGGCTCGGGAAAGGTGACCGTCGACGGAATCGATGCCGCCGCCAGGCCCAGGGAGGCGAGGGCCCGGATCGGATATCTCCCGGAGACCCTCGCCCTCTACCCGGAGATGCGGGTCCGGGAGTACGTGAAGTTCCGCGCCGAGCTCTGCGGCGTTCCACGGCGGGAAACGAAGGCCAGGGTCGAGGAAGCCCTTTCCACCTGCTTCGTCGACGACGTGGCAGGGAAGCCGATCGGCAACCTCTCCAAGGGCTATCGGCAGCGCGTCGGCCTCGCGGCGGCGCTCGTCCACGGCCCGCAGGTCCTCATTCTGGACGAGCCGACGGTCGGCCTCGACCCGAGGCAGATCGTCAAGGTCCGCGAGCTGATCCGCGACCTCCGGAAAGACCACACGATCCTCCTCTCGACCCACATCCTCCCCGAGGTGGAGCTCGTCTGCGACCGCGTGGTCATCATCGACCGGGGAAAGATCGTCGCCACCGGCACTCCGGAGACGCTCCGCCAGCAGCTGACGCAGGCGCCGGGCCTGGCCGTAGGCCTCAAGGGCGAGATCCCCGACGCCGACGGGATCCTCCGCCAGCTGCCGGGGGTCGTCCGCGCCGCGCGGATCGGCGCCGGGGGCGAGACGCGGGTTCTCCTGGAGGCGGACCGCGGGGCCGACCTGCGCGAGAGCGTCTTCCGCGAGTGCGTCGCCCGCGGCTGGACGGTCCTCGAGCTCTTCCCCCGGCAGGCGACCCTCGAGGACGTCTTCGTCCGGCTCCTCGCGACCCGGGACGCCGAGGCGGCCGAGAGGTCCGAGGATCTGCCCGCCGCCGTCGAGGAGAGCGAGTCCCGCGAGGAGGGCCGGTCGTGAAGGCGCTCCTGGCGATCCTCAAGCGCGAATTCCTCGCGTACTTCTTCTCTCCCCTGGCCTACGTCGTCCTGACGGCGTTCCTCTTCATCAACGGATACGTCTTCTACGCGATCCTCCTGTCGCTCAACAGCCCGGAGACGTCGCGGCAGGAGCTGATGGCCCTCTTCTTCAAGAACGTCTTCTACTGGATCTTCATGATGCTCATCTCTTCGATCGTGGCCATGCGCCTGATCGCAGAGGAGCGCAAGTCGGGCTCCATCGAGGCGCTCCTGACGGCCCCGGTGGGCGAGGGAACCGTCGTGACGGGGAAGTTTCTCGGCGGCTTCACCTTCTTCCTCTTCCTGTGGCTGCCGACGGTTCTCTACCCGGTCGCTCTCTCGCGGTACGGGAGGATCGACTTCGGCCCCATCGCCTCGGGCTACCTCGGAATCGCCCTCTTCGGCGCGCTCTTCATCGCGGCGGGGACCTTCGCCTCGTCGCTGACGAAGAACCAGATCATCGCGGCGATCGTCAGCTTCGTGATGATCCTCGCCATCTTCCTCGCCGGGATCTTCCGGGAGCTCGCCACGGACCCGAACCTGAAGGAGGCTCTCTCCTACCTCAACCTGATCGAGCACATGGACGACTTCGCGCGCGGCATCGTCGACACGCGCCGGATCGTCTACGTCGTCTCCTCCGTCGTCTTCTTCCTTCTCCTGGCCGCCAGGGTCCTGAAGGGAAACAAGGGGAAATAGTGAGCGAGGGAAAGACGGCCTCACGCATCAACCTCGGGCTCGCGATCCTCCTCGGCATCGGGATACTGGGCCTCGTCAACTGGATCGGTGCCCGCCACTACCGGAGGCTCGACTGGACGAGCTCCGGCCTCTACACGCTGTCCGAGAAGTCGACCCAGGTGCTGAAAGCGCTGAGGCAGCCCGTCGCGGTGACGGTCTTCATGACCGAGGGATCGCCGCTCTACGCCGAGACCCAGGAGCTGCTCCGGCGCTACCAGGCGGCCTCGCCGCTCGTCACCGTCGAGACCCTCAATCCCGAGCGGAACCCGGCCCGCGCGCAGGCATTCCTGAAAGAGACGGGGGTCATGCAGCTCTCCGTGGTCTTCCGCTCGGGGGAGAAGAAGAAGTCCGTCTCCCTCGAGCAGCTCGCCGAGTTCGACTTCCAGCGCGCCCAGATGGGGGGCGAGCCCGCCCTGAAGGCGTTCAAGGGCGAGCAGGAGTTCACGGCGGCGATCCTGACCGTGACGCAGGAGAAGAGCCCGAGAGTCGTCTTCACGAAGGGTCACGGCGAGCGCCCGGTCGCCGGGCGTTCGCGGGAGGGGCTCGAGCGGCTCGTCGAGGCCCTGAAGCAGGACAACTGCTCCGTGGAGGAGTGGGACAGCCTCGTCGACCAGAAGGTCCCCGACAAGACCGACCTCGTCGTCATCGCCGGACCGCGGACCGGCTTCACCTTTCCCGAGACCGACGCCCTGAAGGCGTACCTCGCGGACGGCGGGCGGGCGCTCCTCCTTCTCGACCCGGAGTTCGCTCCTGGAGCCGGGAACCGGATGGCCGCCCTCGGGCTGGGGCCCGTCCTCGACGCCTACGGCGTCCGCCTCGGCGACGACATCGTCGTCGACCCGAAGAACGCCCTGCCCCTGATGGGGCCGGAGACCGTCGTCGCGCGGAGCTTCCGCAGCCATACGGTCACGAAGCTCCTCGAAGGGCTCCCGGTCGTCTTTCCGGTCGCCCGGTCCGTCGGCGTCGTCGAGCCGAGCCCGGAGGGTGTCACGGCCCAGGTCGTCATCGAGACTTCGGCGGAGGGCTGGGGCGAGACGAATCTCGCCGATCTCGAGACGAAGGTCGAGAAGGACGACAGGGACGTCGCCGGTCCGGTGCCGCTGGCGGTCGCCGTCGAGGCCGGTACCGGGAGAAAGACCCGGCTGGTGGCCATGGGCGACGCCGACTTCGCCTCGACGGGTGGCATCGCCAACGCCGCGAACCTCTACCTCGTCACCTCGGCGGTGAACTGGCTGCTCGAGAGGGAGACGCTGGTCTCGATCCCGCCCAGATCCACCGACCAGGTCGCCGTCGTCCTTTCGAGGGGCGACATCGCCCGCATCACCCTCTTCGTCCTCCTCATTCTGCCCGCCTGTGCGATCGGGCTCGGCATCGTGGTCTGGTTCAAGAGGCGCCGCTGAGGAACGCGCCATGTCGACTCGGAAGCTCCTGATCCTGACCGCCGTCTTCCTCGCGCTGCTCGCCTTCGTCGTCTTCTGGGAGCGGCACCAGCCGACCTCGGAAGAGAAGGCGAGGACGCAGAAGCGATTTCTCGACCTCGACGTGAAAGACTTCGAGGGCCTCTCCGTCGAGCGTCCCGACCAGCAGCCGGTGACCCTGGTCAGGAAGGGCGGACGCTGGATCCTCGAGGGGCCGAAGGGGGGCGCCGCCGACGCGGTGACCGCGGACGGACTCGTGTCCGACCTCGCGCGTCTCGACCTTCTCGGCGAGACGCGGTCGAGCTTCGATCCGAAGGAATTCGGGCTCGACGCGCCGAAGGCGAAGGTCACGGTGAAGCTCAAGGACGGCTCCTCGCGGACCATCCTCTTCGGGGAGGCGATCCCGGGCGCCGACGCGACCGCGGCCGTCGAGGGGGGGCGGCTGGGGTCCGTGAAGTTCGCCCCGATCGCCCAGCTGACGAAGCCTTACGACGAGTACCGCTCCAGGAGCCTCGTCGACGTCCCGACGGCCGACGTCACGCGGATCACCGTCGCCAGGGGCCCGAACCGGGTCGTGGCGGTCCGCGACGGATCCGGAGGCTGGAGGCTCGAGCAGCCGGTGAGCGACCTCGCATCCAGGTCCTTCGTCGACCAGCTCCTCGCCGATCTCGCCGGGGTACGCGCCACCGAGTTCCCGGCCGTCGGGCCGGCAGACATGTCACGGATAGGCCTCGCGCCGCCGACGGCCGAAGTCGTCCTCGAGAAGGGGAGCGAGGTCGTCTCCCGGCTCGCCTTCGGAGCCGCGAGGGCGGATGCCGCCGGAAAGCTCTTCGCGAGCCGCGACGGGGTCGTCATGGTCGTCGACGACCGCGCACAGGAGAGTCTCGGCAAGGAGCTCTCGGCCTTTCGCGAGGTGAGGCTCCTCCCTCTCGACCCGTGGCTCGTGAGCCGCGTCGTCTTCGAGAGCGGTGCGCTCCGGGCAGGAGCCGAGAAGATCGAGGGCACGTGGCGTTCGGCCGGGCGCGAGGTCGAGGGCCGGTTCGCGGACGACGTGATCGAGCGGGTTTCCAGGGCCGAGGTCCGCCGGTTCGTGCCGGCAAAGGATCTGGCTTCGATCGGTCTGGCGACGGTTCGCCGAAAGGCGCCGGTCCCGGCGGGCGCGGTGGAGGTCCTCCTCGAGAAGGCGAAGGAGCCGGTCCGGGCGGTCTTCTTCGTCCCGAAGGAGCTCGAACCCGACAAGCTCGTCGCCGTCCAGGTCTCCGGCCGTGGCGATACCCTCGTCGTCGACGCCCTCGTCTGGGACGACCTCCGTTCCCTGGCGAGCCGCCTGAAGACCGCCTCGGCGGCGCAGGCGCCCGAGGCCACGGCCCCGGCGAGCCTTCCCGCGGAGGGACCGGAGGCTCCCCTGAAGGCGCAGCCCCGGTAGGAGCCGCATCGCGGCGACCTTGGCTCGTCAGGCTCCCGGAGGGCGGGAAGAGCCTCCCGCGACCGTCAGGATTTCTGCCCCGGCGACCCGTCGTCCTCGCCGGACCTGGGCGGGCGCGTCGCGACGGAACGGTCGCGTTCGGAGGCCTGCCGCTCGAGTTGCGCGACGCGCGCCTTTCTCTCGAGCTCCTTTCGGTCCTCGACCTTGTCGACCTTCTTCTTCGACGAGCTCAGGAGGGAGCCGGCCGCCAGGACGAGCCGCAGGCCCAGCTGGCCGGTGAACTTCGCCCCCTCGCCCTTCGCTCCGACGAAGCTCGACCCGCCGAGCTTCGCCTCGGAGAAATCGGCGTGGGAGACGTTCGCCCCCTTGAAGAGCGACCCTTCGAGGACTGCACCGACGAGGTTCGAGAAGCGGAAATCGGCTCCGGAGAAGTCGGCTTCCTGACACTCGGCCCCGACGAGGTTCGTCCCGGAGAAATCGGCAGCGGGTGCCATGACCCCCGTCATCCGGGCCCGCTTCAGGTTCGCCCGTCGAAGGGTAGCGCCGTCGAGATGGGCGCGCTGGAAGACGCCGCCCTCGAGGTTCGCCTCGGTCAGGTCGGCGCGGGAGAGGTCCGCCTCCGTGTAGTTCCCTCCGCGCAGGTTCGCGCCGATGCCGATGGCCTCGGTGAGCTTCGCGCCCGTGAAGTTCGGGAACTTCAGCTTCGGCGTCCTGAGGTCGAGCTTCTCGAGGTTCGCCTGTGTCAGGTCCGTCTCCTCGAGGACGGCCCCGAGGAGGATCGAGCGCCTCAGGTCGGCTCCCTTGAAGCAGGCCTTCTTGAGATTGGTGTCGGAGAAATCGGCGGCCTGGGCGATGACCCTCTCGAAGTCCGAGGACGCGAGGTCGGCCCCGCCGAAATCGGCACCCGTGAGGTTGGCGCCCCGGAACGTGATGCGCTGCCCCTTCACTCCCTTGAAGCTCGTACCCGCGAGCTTGGCGTCGCGAAAGAACGCCAGCGTCAGGGTCGACTTGTCGAACCGGCCCCGCTGGTAGGTGACGCCGTCGAAGACGGCCTGCGAGAGGTCGCACTCCTCGAAGACGCAGCCGTCGATGGTGACGCCCCGGAAGTTCGCCGCAACGAGCCGGCCGAAGGAAAAGACGGTACCCGTGAACGTCGTTCCCTCGAGCTTGGCACCCGAGAGGTCGCACGCGGTGAGGTTCGCCTCGCGGACCGAGGCGTTCTTGAGGTTCACCCCCTTGAGGCACGCCCCGACGAGCTGCACCTTGTCGAGCGTCTGGTACTCGAGGTCGGTGTCGGACAGGTCCGCACGAAGGAGGCTCGTGCTGCGAAGGGACGTCCCCAGCAGGTGGGCGCGGGCGAGGCTCGCGCCGTCGAGCTTCGATCCGTCGAGCTTCGAGCGCGAGAGGTCGGCGCCCGAGAGGTCCCGGCCCGAGAGGTCGAGCTCGACGAGGGAGATGTCGGTCAGGTCGGGCGTGATCCCGGGATGCCCGGCACGCCACTGGTTCCAGTCGGGGGACTTCAGCACCTCGAGGTGCTCGGTGCTCGCCATAGCGGGAGAGTCTAACGTCTAGAATCCTTCCATGAGCGCCACAGTTCCCGTCCGCGGGGCCGAGAGGATCCGCCGCGCCCTCCTCGGCTCCTACCCCCTCCTCTACGTCCAGTCGTGGGAAGAGGGCCGCGTCGAGCGGGCCTTGTCGGTTCTCGCCCAGAAGTTCTACGAAAAGCCCGTGGCGTTCGCCGTCTGGACGTGCGTCGACGGCTGGACAGGGCTCCCGGACGCCCCGGCCGACACCCGGGACCCGCTCCGTGCCCTGGACGTCGTCCTCCAGGCGAGCGGCCCCGGTTTCTTCCTGATGAAGGACCTCCCCTCCCTCCTCCAGGACCGGCCCGACGTCGTCCGAAAGCTCCGGGACGCCTACCGGCAGCTCAAGGGAAAAGGGAAGTTCGTCGTCATGGTCTCGCCGCGCCTCCTCCTGCCGGAGGACCTGAACAAGGAAGTCTTCATCGTCGACTACGACCTGCCGGACGAGGCGGAGGTGAGGAACGCGGTCAGCATCCTCGGGAAGAGGTACCTCGGCGAGGGGGGGCTCTCGCCCGTCGATGCCGACCGGGTGGTCACGGTCCTCCGCGGCCAGACGCTCGACGAGCTGGAGCATGTCTTTGCGAAGGTCTTCGCCCGGACACCGAGGTTCGACGAGGCGACCTTCGACGAGCTCCTCGCAGAGAAGGAGCAGGCGTCGCGCAAGGCGGGAGTCCTCGAGTACGTGTCTCCCCGTTTCACGCTCGACGACATCGGCGGGCTCGAGAACCTCAAGGACTGGCTCCGCAAGAGGCAGCACCTCTTCACGAGGGAGGCGGCCGAGGCGGGACTGCCGGTCCCGAAGGGGCTCCTGATGATGGGGATGTCGGGCTGCGGAAAGTCCCTCTCGGTCAAGGCGATCCCGGCCCTCTGGAACCTCCCTCTCTTCCGCCTCGACATGAACCTCGTTTTCGGGACCTCGAATCCGGAGGCGAGCTTCCACAGGGCGCTGAAGACCGTCGAGGGGCTCGCGCCGGCGGTCCTCTGGATCGACGAGATCGAGATGGCCATCACGGGCGGCCGCGAAGCGGGGGGCGGTGACCCGGCCCTCGGCCGGATCTTCTCGACGTTCCTGACCTGGATGCAGGAGAAGGAGGCGCTCGTCTTCGTCGCCGCGACCGCGAACCGGATCCACCTCCTCCCGGCGGAGTTCATCCGAAAGGGGCGGTTCGACCAGGTCTTCTTCCTCGACCTGCCGAACGAAACGGAACGGAAGGCCATCTTCACGGTCCACCTGAAGAAGCAGAACGCCGACCTCGGGCAGTTCGATGCCGTCTTCCTGGCCAAGGCGACGAAGGGTTTCAACGGGGCGGAGATCGAGGCGATGGTCCAGTCGGCGGCGATCGAGGCCTACAACGAGAAGCGAGCGGTCACGGAGAACGACGTGTCGCGGGTGATCACCAACACGGTCGCGCTCTCGCGGACGATGGACGAGCAGATCAAGGCGATCAAGAGCTGGGCCCACAATCGGGCGGTCTCGGCGTCGCGCGACAGCGCGACCTGAGGGCTGCCGGCGGACTTCTCGGGTGTCAGTTCCAGCGGGGGTCGATCTCCCCCCGGCGGAACGGGGAGAGGAGGTCGACGCGCATCTGCAGGCTCCGGACGTGGTCGAGGACCCAGGCGTACCGGTCTCCGAGGGCGTCCATGCCGAGCAGGGCGTAGCGGTCGTCCGAGCCGAGGCCGAGGCGGCTGGCGGCCTCGTTGACGAGCCCCTCGTCGGAGAGGCTCCCCGGAAGGTGGCGCGCCTCCGTCCGGCCGACCGAGACGGCGAGCCGCTCCACGGCCAGGGCGAGGAGCTTCCTGAGGTCGCGTCGTCCCGGGCCTCCCTCCCGTCCCTGCGGGAGGGGCTGGATCGGCGCCTCTTCGACCTCCGCGAGGCGGTAGACCCGGCCCGGTCTCTCCCTCCCGAGGCGGTATCTGAAAGCGCCGCGCAGGACGATGTTCGAGCGACCGTCCGGAAGCGCCTCGTGCTCGACGATCTCCCCGGCGCAGCCGAACGGAAGAAGCGCCGGCGCGCCATCGGGCAGCGGCGGGGCCTGGGGGTCGAGCGTGTGGAGCCCGATCAGGCGTTCACCGGCCAGGGCGTGGGCGAGCATCGTCCGGTAGCGGGGCTCGAAGACGTGGAACGGAAGGTGGGTCTGCGGGAGGAGCACGGCGTCGAGGGGGAAGAGGGGGAGAAGGCGCATCACGGCTTCGCTTCCGGGGGACCGGCGGCTGCGAGCGTCAGGGCGTGGTCGACGACGGCGTCGATCTCCGCGGGGGTCAGCCGGCCCGCGAAGGGGGGCATCGTGCTGGCCGGGTCGCCATCGGCCACGAGCCGGCGGAGGGAATCCCTGTCGGGGCCGTGCTTCCAGCGGCCGTCGGTCAGGTCGGCGAACGGGCGCCCTTCGGCGAAGCGGGTTCGGCCGGCGCCGTCGGGGCCGTGACAGGCCGAGCACTTCTTCCGCCAGAGCCGGGCGCCGGGGACGGGCTCGGGCGCGCAGGCGGGGAGGACGCCCGTCGACAGGACGATCGAGAGAGAGGCCATCCGGAGCGCGTTCCTCATGCTATCTTTTCGGCCATGGCGAACAAGGACGACCGTTACAGCGACAACGCTCCCGGAAAGTTCTACGTCGATACGCAGTGCATCGACTGTGACGTCTGCCGGGTGACCGCTCCGAACAACTTCGGCCGGGAGGAAGAGAAGGGTTACTCCTTCGTGACCAAGCAGGCCGAGACGCCCGAAGAAGAGGCGCAGTGCCAGGAGGCCATGGACTCCTGCCCGGTCGAGGCGATCGGGAACGACGGGGAGTAGCGCCGCCCATCTTCAGAGCGGGGCGGCGGCTTCGCCGCCCCCTTCGGCGCCGAGCGCCGCCCGGGCGTGGTAGCTCGAGCGGACGAGCGGGCCTGCTTCCACCACGGCGAATCCCATGGACAGCCCCTCTTCGCGCAGTCCCGCGAACTCTGCCGGCGTCCACCAACGTTCCACGGGCAGCCTCCTGGCGTGCGGCTGAAGGTACTGTCCGATGGTGAGGACGTCGGTCCCCGCGGCCCGGATGCCGCGCATGGTCTCGAGCACCTCGTCGAGCGTTTCCCCGAGCCCCACCATGATCCCGCTCTTGACGCGCATCGAAGGAACGCGCCCGTCGCGCCACGAAGCGGCGCGGGCGAGGAGCTCGAGCGACCGCTCGTAGACGGCGTCGGGCCGGACCCGGCGGTAGAGGCGCGGCACCGTCTCGGTGTTGTGGTTCAGGACTTCGGGCGCCGCCGCCAGGACCGTCTCGAGTGCCGCGGCGTTCCCCAGGAAATCGGGGACCAGGACTTCCACCGTCACGCCGGGGTTCAGCTCCCGGACGGCGCGGATCGTCGCGGCGAAATGGGCCGCACCGCCGTCGGGGAGCTCGTCGCGGTTCACCGACGTGATGACGGCGTGTCGCACGCCGAGCTCCCGGACGGCCTCGGCGACGTGCCGCGGCTCCTGGGGGTCGAGAGCGCGGCCGATGCCCTGAGTGACCGCGCAGAACCCGCAGCGCCGGGTGCAGACGTCGCCCATGAGCATGAACGTCGCCGTCCGCTCGCGTCCCCAGCACTCGAAGATGTTGGGGCACTGCGCTTCCTGGCAGACCGTGTTGAGGTGCTTGCGCTTCACGAGATCGAGGATGCCGCGGGTGTCGTCGTTGTCGACGAGCCGCACCTTCAGCCAGTCGGGGCGGGGGGTCTCCCCGTAGACGGGCCGTTCCGGGCTCGGGACGAATCGGGGAAGAGGCAGGTCGCTCACGCGGGCGGAGTGTAGCCTCCGGTACCCACGCCCCGAAGACGCCCCGGGCCTCCTCGGGGGAATCGAGAGGAGCGGAACGTGAACGGCGCATCGGAACCGGACCCGGGACGGAAGTCCGCGATGCCCGTCGGGAGGGTCGCCCTCTCGGCCGAAGTGAAGCAGGCGCTTGCCGACGGGCGGCCCGTCGTGGCGCTCGAGTCGACGATTCTCTGCCACGGCCTGCCGTTCCCGTCGAACCTGGAGACCCACAGGGCTGCGGAAGAGGCCGTGCGCCGGGAGGGCGCGGTCCCGGCTCTCGTCGCCGTCGTCGAAGGGCGCGCGCGCGCGGGTTTCTCCGGCCCCGAGGCAGAGAGCCTCGCGCGGGCGGGGCGCACGGTGACGAAGGCGACGACGCGTGACCTCGGGCTCCTCGCCGCGCGGCGCCAGAGCGGCGCGACGACGGTCGCTGCGACGATGTCCATCGCCGCGGCCGCCGGAATCCGCGTCTTCGCCACGGGAGGCATCGGAGGGGTCCACCGCGGCGCCAGGGACACCTTCGACGTTTCGGCCGATCTCCTCGAGCTATCCCGCACGCGCGTCGTCGTCGTCGCGTCGGGAGCCAAGGCGGTCCTCGACCTTCCGAAGACTCTCGAGGCCCTGGAGACGCTCGGCGTGCCGGTCTACGGATTCGCTACGGCGGACTTTCCGGCGTTCTGGGTCCGTGGTTCGGGGCTCCCTCTCGAGGCCTGCTGCGAGGACGCCGGAGACGTCGCCCGGGCCGTTCTCGCGCACTGGGCCTGGCCCTCGGCGGGTGGCGTCCTCGTCGCGAACCCGGTCCCGGTGGAGGCGGCGCTCGCGAGGGAGGACGTCGACGAGGCGATCGATCGGAGCCTCCGGGCGGCGCAGGCGGCCGGAATCGCCGGGAAGGCTGTGACTCCCTTTCTGCTCGCGCGCCTCGCAGAGGAGACGGGTGGGAGGACTCTCGTGGCGAACCGGGCGCTCGTCGTCTCGAACGCCGCCGTGGCGGCACGGATTTCAGCGGCCCTCTCCGAGGCGGGACCCGTCACCTGACTCGACCCGTGTCGGTTCGAGACCGGGGCGGAAGAGCCCCGGACAGGCCAGCTGGTAAAGTCAAGGGTTTTCCAGGCGGCCCCCGCCGCCGAGACGACCCTGCCGAGGTGACCGCATGAGCACGGAGACGACCGCCGCCCCGCTGACTGCCGCCGAGGAGAGGATCGCCCGGGCGAAGGACGAGTGGCGACGCCGGGTCGCCGAGGCCTTCGGGAAGCGGCCCGCCTGGAAGCGGGACTTCACCACGGTCTCCTCGGCCGACGTGAATCCCCTCGCGACCCCCGACGACGTCGTCGGCCTCGACTACGAGAGGGACCTCGGCTTCCCGGGCGAGTTCCCGTACACGCGGGGCGTCCAGCCGACGATGTACCGGGGCAGGGCCTGGACGATCCGGCAGTTCGCAGGCTTCGGGTCGGCGCGCCAGACGAACGAGCGCTTCAAGGTCCTCCTCTCGCACGGGCAGACGGGCCTCTCGACCGCCTTCCACCTCCCGACGCTCTACGGCTACGACTCCGACCACGAGATGTCGGCCGGCGAGGTGGGCAAGTGCGGCGTCGCCATCGACACGCTCCGCGACTTCGAGGCGCTCTTCGATGGGATCGACCTCGGCGCGGTGACGACGTCGATGACGATCAACTCCACGGCGCCGATCGCCCTCGCGATGTACCTCGCCGTCGCCGAGAAGCAGGGAACCCCCTGGTCGAAAGTGGGGGGGACGCTCCAGAACGACATCCTGAAGGAGTACATCGCGCAGAAGGAGTTCATCTTCCCGCCGCGGCCGTCGATGCGGCTCGTGACGGACCAGTTCTCGTTCTGCGCCAGGCACGTCCCGAAGTGGAACACCGTCTCCATCTCCGGCTACCACATCCGCGAGGCGGGCTCGACGGCCCTGCAGGAGCTCGCGTTCACGCTCCGCGACGGGATGGAGTACGTGAAGTACGGCGTCGACGCCGGCCTCTCGGTCGACGAGTTCGCGCCGCGCCTGTCGTTCTTCTTCAACGCGCACAACGACTTCTTCGAGGAGATCGCGAAGTTCCGCGCGGCACGGCGGGTCTGGGCGAAGGTCATGAGGGACCGGTACGGCGCGAAGAACCCGGAGTCGTGGAAGCTGCGCTTCCACTCGCAGACGGCCGGCGTCTCCCTCACCGCGCAGCAGCCCTACAACAACGTCGCGCGCATCGCGGTCCAGGCGCTCGCCGCCGTTCTCGGCGGCACGCAGTCGCTCCACACGAACGCTCTCGACGAGACGCTCGCCCTCCCGACCGAGTTCGCCGCCAAGGTCGCGGTGCGGACGCAGCAGATCCTGATGCACGAGACGGGCGTCGCGCACACGATCGATCCGCTCGGCGGCTCGTATTTCGTGGAGCAGGCGACGAACCGGATGGAGGAAGGCGCCTTCGACTACTTCCGGAAGATCGACGCCTACGGCGGTATGGTCGAGGCGATCGAGGCAGGCTTCCCGCAGAAGGAGATCATGGACGCCGCCTACCGTTTCCAGCGGGGGCTGGATTCCGGGGACAAGGTGATGGTCGGCGTGAACGCCTTCACCGAAGAGGTCCCGGAAGACCGCGTCGCAACGCTCGAGATTTCCGAGCAGACGGCGGCCGAGCAGGTGGCGCAGCTGAACGAGGTGCGTAGGACGCGGGACGGCAAGGCGGTCCTCTCGACGCTCCACGCCCTCCGAGAGGCGTGCCGGAACGGCGCGAACGTCATGCCACCTCTCGTCGAGGCGGTCAAAGCCTACGCGACGGTCGGGGAGATCTCCGACGTGATGCGGGAGGTCTTCGACACGTGGAACGAACCTGCGATTTTCTGAGGGCTTCAGCGGACACTTGGGGGTCCGGGGGGCGCGCGAAGCTCAGCCCCCCGGAGAGGCCTGCGATCTTCTAGTGGGCGAGCCGTGGTTCCCGCACCGTTCCCTTAGTGGCCCCGGAATTGCTACCCTCCGCTCCGGCATGAGTTTTCGTCCCGCTGTCGTCGTCCTCGCGCTCGCGGCCCTCGCCGCGCCGCTCCACGCCGTCCCACCGGTCCGTTCCGAGGCGCTCGGTCCGGTCGAGTCCGCGCGCCGCGACGCGGTCGAGAGATTCCTCCGAGCCCGGCTCTTCGCCGCGGAGGGCGAGTTCCAGGAGGCCCTCAAGGAGTTCCGGCGCGCCGTGGAGCTCGACCCCGAGGACGGGCACCTGAGAAGAGAGTACGCCGAGGCTCTTCGGGACTTCGGCATCCTGCCGGAAGCCGAGCAGCAGGCCCGGAAGGCGGTCGAGCTCGTCCCCGAGAGCGCGGCCGCACACAGGGTTCTTGGGCAGATCCTCCTTTCGAAGGCGCGCGACAAGGAAGGGATCGAGGCCGCGCTCCCAGCCCTGAAGAGAGCGAACGACCTGCAGCCGGCGGAGCCTTCTGGCGCCCTCGCGCTGGGGCAGGCCTATCTCAGGATCGATCGAAACGTGGAGGCGGCGGCCGTCTTCTCGCGGGTCCAGGACCGCCCACGTGGCCCGATCCTGCCTCTGCTCTACGGTGAAGCCCTCGAGAAGAGCGGGAAGCCGGAGGAGGCCGAGGAGGTCTACCAGGGCGTGCTGCGCCAGGACGAAGGGAATCGCGGCGCCACGCTCGGACTCCTGCGCGTCTACCAGACGACGCGGAAGTTCGACAAGGCGCTCCCGCTCCTGGCGGAGCTCGTGGTGGACCAGCCCGGAAACCTCGGACTCAAGGCCCAGTACGGGTTCGCGCTCCTTCGTGCCCGCCGCCTCGACGAGGCGGAGAAGATGTTCAAGGAGGTCCTCGAGGCCGACCCCGACAACCGGGATGCCCTCAGGCACTACTCCTCACTCCTCTCGGAACGGCTCGAGACGGCGCGCGCCGACGAGCTGCTCAAGAAGCTCCAGGGGCTGGAACCCGACGATGCCGACGTCTCCTTCCGCCGGGCGCTGAACTTCCTCGAAGCACGCCGGCTGGACGAGGCGGAGACGGTCCTGGGTGACCTGCGGACGACCCTCGTGGCGCAGAAGGCGCCGGCGGCGGGGGTCGCGTCCGTGGACGGCCAGCTGGGGTATGTCGCGCTGCTGAAGAAGGACTGGGCGCGGGCGAGGGCCGCGGTGAGGCCGCACCTCTTCGACGAGGACGGATCGGTCAACCTGCAGGCGCTGAACCTGCTGACCCAGGTCGCGCGCGAGGCCGAGGAGCCCGCCGAAGGTCTGAAGGTCTGCCGCGAGGCCTCGGCGAAGGAGCCGAAAGAGCTGGCAGTGCGGTCCCTCCTCGCGGAGTTCCTGCTCCGCTCGGAGAAGGAGAAGGAGCGGGCGGAAGGCGGGGAGATCCTCGTGGCGCTCGCGAAGGAGGGGCGGCCGGGCATCCTCGCGGCGGCAGACGTCTGGCAGCGCCTCGAGAACTACGGGCGTGCGGCCGAGGTGGCCTCCGCGGGTCTCGTGCAGTTCCCCGACGACCCCGATCTCCTCTTCCGCAAGGCGGCGTCGCTCGAGCGCGAGAAGAAGATCCCCGAGTCCATCGCGGCCTTCGAGAGGCTCATCGAGCTGAAGCCCGACCACGGCGCGGCGCTCAATTACCTCGGCTACATGTTCGCCGACCGCAACGAGAACCTCGAGAGAGCGCTCGATCTCGTGACGCGGGCCGTCGCCCTCGAGCCGTCGAATGCGGCGTACCTCGACTCGCTCGGGTGGATCTGCTTCCGGATGGGCAACCTCGACGAGGCCGAGAGGCACCTCCTCCTGGCGAAGAAGCTCTCTCCCGACGACCCGACGATCGAGGATCACCTCGGGGACCTGGAAGAGAAGCGCGGAGACCTCTCGAAAGCGCGTGAGCGCTGGTCCCGGGCGCTGGCGCTCGAGCCGGAGGACGGCGGGGCGGCCATTCGCGCCAAGCTCGAGAGGGCCGCCGCCGCCGCGAAGGCCCCGTGAGGCTGCCGGCCGCGTTCACCGCGGCCGCGCTTCTGGCCACCGTCTCGTGCCGGACCGCGGGGCCGGTCGCGCTTCCGGCGGACACCGCACTCTCGGCGAGCGCGTTCGCGACCGTCCTCGCCATCCGCGACGAGGCGTGGGGGCCTCGCCGGTTCAAGGCGCTCTTTCGGGGAGAGATCTCTTCGAACGGGGGCCTGTCCATTCGGGGCTACCTCGCGCTCTTCTGGGATGGTGAGACGCTCACGTGGAGCGCGTCCGTCCCCCTGGCCGGGTCGCCCAGGTCCGGAACCATCCGGAGATCGGGCGAGGGAGATACGGGTCAGCTCTTCCCGGGGCGACTCGCCGCGACGGACGTCCTCGCCGCGCTCTTCGGAGTCCCCGAAGAGCTGCCCTCGGCAGTCGGAGCTCTGGTCAAGGGCGATCGGGTGGAGCTGAAGCTGCCGTCGGGAGAAGGGCGGGCCGTCCTCGTCTCGAGGCCCGGGGGCGTGACGGGGCTCTCCCTCCCGGGCGACGTGCGCGTCGAGATCTCTCCCGGCGCAGGTGTCCCGAGGCGGATCGAGGTCCGGGGGCCCGAGGGCAGGGCCTTGCTGACGCTCGAAAGCTACGGTGCGTGGCCGGAGGGCGAGGAGGTTCCGAAGGGATGAGGCTCGTCGCGGAGGCGTTCGCGAAAGTGAACCGGTCGCTCGTCGTCCTCGGGAAGAGGCCGGACGGGTACCACGAGCTCGACACGGTCTTTCAGGCCGTCGGCCTGACCGACCGGCTCACGTTCGAGAGAAGCGACCTCCTGACGCTCGACGTCGACGACCCGTCGATACCGTCCGGGTCGGAGAACCTCGTCCTGCGCGCGGCGCGCGCGCTCGCGGAGGCGGTCGGGTCCCGGCCGAAGGCAGCCATAACGCTCGAGAAGCGGATCCCGTCCGGCGGGGGTCTCGGGGGCGGGAGCTCCGACGCCGCCGTCACGCTCCTCGGGCTCTCGGCCCTGTGGGAGCTCGACCTGCCCCTCGACCTGCTCACCGAGGTGGGAGCCCGGCTCGGTTCCGACGTTCCCTTCTTCCTCCACGGCGGGACGGCGCGGGGACTCGGACGTGGAGAGCGGATCGAGCCGCTCTCCGACTTTCCGCCGCAGGCCGTGGTCCTCGTGATGCCTCCTTTTCCGGTCTCCACGCCGGCCGTTTTCGGTCGGCTCGGGGCGCGGGCCTGGGACGGGCTCGGGGGCGGGGTCTTCGAGGATGGTGACGACCCCGACCGCAACGATCTCGAGCCGGCGGCCGAGGCTCTCTTCCCGGCGCTGCGCGACGTGAGAGACGCTCTCGGAAGGGCCGGGGCAGCCCGGGCCCGCCTCTCCGGGAGCGGCTCGACGGTGTTCGGTCTCTTTCCCGACGTCGCCACGGCCGCCGAAGCCGCGCGAGGGCTCGAAGGGCTCCCCGCGGGCTCGGTGATCCGCGTCGTCCCGACGCTGACGCGCGAGGAAAGCCGCGCCCGGAGCGCACCCCGCAGGTCAGAGTAATATCCCGCCCCGTGCTGGGGAGTCGACAAGTGGTAAGTCAGCGGTCTTTGGAACCGCCTATCGGAGGTTCGAATCCTCCCTCCCCAGCCAGGATGAGAGAGCCATGACGCTGAGGGTTCCTTACGGAGAGCTGAAGGTCTTCGGAGGCCGGGCCCACCCGTCGCTGACCGGTGAGATCTGCCGGGCGCTGGGACGGGAAGCGGGGCGGGTGACGCTCTACAACTTCTCGGACGGCGAGAACTACTGCCAGATCGAGGAGAACGTCCGCGGGGCCGACGTCTTCGTCGTCCAGCCGACGTGCCCGCCGGTGAACGCGAACCTGATGGAGCTCCTCATCATGCTCGACGCGTTCAAGCGGTCCTCGGCGTCGCGGGTGACGGCCGTCCTGCCGTACTACGGCTACGCCCGGCAGGACCGCAAGGACAAGCCCCGCGTCCCGATCACCGCCAAGCTCGTCGCCGACCTCCTGACCTCCGCCGGGGCCGATCGCGTCCTCGCCGTCGACCTCCACGCGGCGCAGATCCAGGGCTACTTCGACATCCCGGTCGACCACCTCTTCGCGTCGGCCGTCCTCCTCGACGCCATCCGGGACGCCAAGCTCGACCCGCTCACGGTCGTCTCCCCCGACGCCGGGGGCGTCGAGCGGGCCCGCGCCTTCGCCAAGCGCCTCGGGGTCTCCCTCGCCATCGTCGACAAGCGGCGGAAGGCCAAGAACGAGGTCGAGGTCATGAACGTCATCGGCGACGTGAAAGGCCAGAACGTCCTGATCGTCGACGACATCATCGACACCGCCGGGACCCTCATCAACACCGTGGCCGCGCTGAAAGAGGCCGGTGCCGAGCGGGTCTTCTCGGGCTGCGTTCACGCCGTCCTCTCGGGCCCCGCGATCGACCGCCTGAACGCCAGCTCCATCGAGCGGGTCTTCTGCTCGAATTCGCTCCCGATCGACGAGAAGGTGGCCCGCTGCCCGGTCCTGACGCCCCTGTCGATCGGTCCGCTCCTGGGCGAGGCGATTCACAGGATCCACGAGGGGACCTCGGTCTCGTCGCTCTTCGTCTGAGCTTTCCGGGGGACCCGGTCCGCCCCCGGGCCCCTCGGCGGAGAGGTCGCGCCGGGGCGCGCCCCCGGACCCCCGCCGCGAAATGGCGATTCGGGCCGCTCGTGTAGAATCCTCGGCTCTGCGTCGGACCGGACGCCCGGGCACTGCCGGACCGTCCGCCCGAAGAAAGGAACACCCCATGCTCCAGGAAAACGTCATCATCGAGGTCGAGCGCCGGAGCGAGACGGGCAAGAACGCCTGCAACCGGCTGCGCGAGAAGGACCTCATCCCGGCCGTTCTCTACGGCGGGGGAGCCGGCATGGAGTCAATGCCGCTCAGCGTTCCCCGGAAGTCGCTCCTCGGCCTCTTCCGCAAGGGGATCCACCAGAACGTCGTCTTTCTCCTCCAGCTCAAGGGGACGGAAGAGAAGCGGCACGTCATGGTGCGTGACGTCACCCTCAGCCCGCTCCGGCGCGAGCTCATCCACGTCGACTTCCTCCGGATCCTTCTCGACAAGAAGATGAAGATGAAGGTCGGCGTCGAGGCGGTCGGGATCGCCGCCGGGGTCAAGCTCGGCGGGACCCTCGACGTCGTCACCCGCGAGCTCGAGATCGAGTGCCTTCCGGCCGACATCCCCGCGTCGATCCCGGTCGACGTCTCCGCCCTCGGGGCTGGCGACGTGCTCCGGGTGGCCGACCTGAACCTCGGCGACAAGCTCCGGGTCCTCGGCGACACGGACCGGGTCCTGGCGCACGTCGTCATGCCGCGCGCCGAGGTGGCGGAAGGTGCCGAGGCTGCCGCTGCAACGGCCGAGCCCGAGGTCGCGAAGAAGGGCAAGAAGGAAGAGGAAGGGGCCAAGGGCGCCGCACCGAAGGCTGGTGCCGCGAAGGCGGCCGCTCCTGCGGCCGGCGCTCCGAAGGCCGCGGAGAAGAAGGGGAAGAAGTAGGCTTGTCCGAGGTCGCCCTCGTCGTGGGGCTCGGCAATCCGGGCGACCGGTACGTCGGGACGCGCCACAACGTCGGCTTCGAGGTGCTGGACGCGCTCGTCCGGCGCCTCGCCGCCGATCCGGCCCGTCCGACGCGCGTCGACCGCCTCGACTGCCGGGCGTTGACAGGGCGCCTGAGAATCGGCGACACGCCGGTCCTCCTCGCCAAGCCTCAGACGTACATGAACCTCTCGGGAGAATCGGTCAAGGGCCTGCTCGTGAAGCACGCCGTCCCGCGGGAGCGGATGCTCGTCGTCTCCGACGACGTGGCCCTGCCCGTGGGCCGGATGCGGATTCGCCCGTCCGGCTCTTCGGGAGGGCAGAAGGGGCTCCAGAACGTCATCGACTGCCTCGGCACGGACGACTTCCCGCGCCTGAGGATCGGCGTCGCCGGAGACCGGTTCCGTCCCGGCGAGGATCTCGCCGATTACGTCCTGGACCGCTTCTCCAAGCCCGAGCGCGCCGCACTCGGGCCCGTCGTGGACACCGCCTGCGAGGCGATCGAGACCTTCGTCGCGGAAGGGATCGACGCCGCCATGAACCGCTACAACCGCCCGTCGGAGATCGTCCCGGCAGGCTGAATAAACCCTTGGCTCGGCCGATGGGCCGCGCCTCGCGGGCTTGCCCCGCGATCCGCAAGGAGGAATCGTGACCGAAACCCCGAAACGTCTCTACGACCTGGTCTTCCTGATCGTCCCGGAGAAGGACGAGCAGGGGGCCGCCGAGGTCGTCGAGGAGTACCGCAAGCTCCTGACGGACCTCGGTGCCATCATCGACAAGGACGAGTCGATTGGCCGCCGCCGCCTCGCCTACCAGATCAACAAGAAGACCGAGGCGACGTACCACAACTTCCTCTTCCGGGCCGGCTCGAAGGCGGTCAACGAGCTGCAGCGGAAGATGAAGCTCTCGGAGAACGTCCTTCGCTACCTCACGGTCCGGATCGACGAGGAGATGCGCCACGGGCAGAAGATCGCC
The DNA here is from genome assembly GCA_016719485.1 of Holophagales bacterium. NCBI lineage: Bacteria > Pseudomonadati > Acidobacteriota > Holophagae > Holophagales > Holophagales bacterium. The sequence goes on along the minus strand of JADJZB010000004.1, from coordinate 279,781 downwards.
CGTCGCGTGAAGGCGCGTCCGTCGCGGGCCCTTCCGGCGTCGCCCGAGTCCGCTCCGGCCCCGGCGCCGGTCTCCGCGGCCGTCGAAACCGTCCCGGCACCGGAGGTCGCACCCGCCGCCGAGCCCGCTGCCGCTTCCGCGCCCGTCCCGGCACCCGAAGTCGCTGCGGCCCCCGAGGCCGCTGCCGACGCGCCGGTCCAGCCCGAGAGCTGATCGAGAAAAGGAAGAACGATGGCTGCTCCGTCCGGTCCCGCCCGCCGTCCCGCGAAGAAGAAGTTCTTCGTCCGCAGGAAGCGCGTCTGCAAGTTCACCGTCGAGAAGATCGGCTACATCGATTTCAAGGACGTCAAGCTCCTCCAGAGCTTCGTCCCCGAGCGGGCCAAGATCCTCCCGCGCCGCATCAGCGGGACCTCGGCCTTCTACCAGCGCAAGCTCGCCACCGCGATCAAGCGCGCGCGCTACCTGGCGTTCCTGCCCTACGTCGCCGACTAGCGAGACCCCGTCCGGCTCCGCCCCTCCGGCTCCGCGCCGGAGGGGCTTGCCGTTTCTGGCCCCGCCGCTGGCGGGGCTGGCTGCGGCCCTCGCGGCGGTCCTGCCGCCGGTGGCCCCGTACCTTCTCCCCGCCGCCGCGGCCCGGCTGGCACGAGCCGGGCGCGAGATGAAGAGCCCCGCTGCGGCCTTCCCGCTCGCCGCGGCCGTCCTCCCTTTCGCCACGGCCTTCGGCCTTCTCGGAGGCGGGACCGGTGCGATCCTCGCGGCCACCTGTGCTCTCGCCTTCGTCGCCCTGCCGGCCCTCGGCCTCGTCGCCGGGGCGACGGAGAATCGGCGGCGCGAGGAGCTCGTCTGGCTCTCGGCGGCCCTTTCCGGCGTGGGGGCCCTCGGCGCGATCCTCGCCGTCACGCTCGTGGAGGGGGTCGACCCGGGAACGCTCCTCGCCCGGAAGTTCGACATACTCCGGCCCGAGCTGATCGCGTTCTACCGGAATGCGGGCTGGACCGAAGAGACCCTCGCCGCGACGGGATCGGCCTTCGACCGGATGCGCGACCTCGTCGCCTGGTACCTTCCCGGCCTCGTTCTGGCCTGCTGCGCGATCCACGCGGCGCTCCTCGTCTACGCCTTCGGGCGCCGGGCGGGACTCGAAGAGGCGCCACTGGCGCCGGGCTCGTTCGCCACGTTCCGGACGCCCCTGGCGGCCGCGGCGGCGTTCATTCCGGCAGGCGCGCTCGCCGCCCTGGCCGATGGGCTGGCGGCGCGGGCTGCGGTGACGCTCCTGATTCCTCTGGGCGTCTTGTTTTTCCTCCGTGGGATGGCGATAATCCGCGCTCTGCTCGACAGGGGGCGTGTCGGCCTCCTGATCCGAGCACCGGTGTACGTTCTCGCCGTCCAGATGCCGATACCGGTCCTCGTGGCCATCGGTGGGCTCCTCGACGAGTTCCTCGACTTTCGGGGGAGGATTCCCCGGAGAGAAGACGGACAAGAGAGCGACGGCGGGTCCGGAAGAAGGGAGTAAGCGGAACATGTCCGACGTGAAAGTGATCCTGACCGATGAGGTGCGCGGCCTCGGCAATCGAGGCGAAGTCGTCTCGGTGGCCGCCGGGTACGCCCGCAACTTCCTCCTTCCCAAGGAGCTCGCCTACCTCGCCACGCCGGGGAACGTGAAGCGTCTGGAGCAGGAGAAGAAGCGGTACGACGTCTCCCAGGCGAAGGAGAAGGACCAGGCTGCGACCGTCGCGAAGGCGTTCGAGGGTCTGACCGTCACCGTTCGCAAGAAGGCGGGCGAGCACGACGCGATCTACGGCTCCGTCACGGCTTCCGAGCTGGCCGAGGCGCTGGCGGCGAAGGGGATCACCGTCGATCGCCGGCGTATCGACCTCGAGGAGCCGATCAAGCGCCTCGGAACGCACACGGTCCACGTCCGCCTGCACCGCGAGGTCGTCGCGACCCTCAACGTCGAAGTCGTCGCGGCGTAACGCCGTTCCCGGCAGCTGCCGGTTTTCGAAGGCCCCGCGCGTGCGGGGCCTTCGTGTTCCCGGTGCCCGCCGACGGACGAACGGTTCTCCCGTGAAAGAGACCGGCGGGGGTCAGCCCGGCGGCCTGCCGCTCGCGGACGTTCCCGGCATCTGCGGCGGACGCGCTCCGTCCGCGGGTCGCGGCGCGTCGTCAACCTTGACGTCCGGCCCGCTCGGCTCGCCCCTTTTCGGCGCGTAGACCGCCTTCTGGAGGTACTGGGGAAGCGTCGCGACGGCGTGGGGCCGGTCGCCGCAGAGCTCGGTCGGCTGCGTTCCGTTCGAGAAAGCGCCGAGGACGACCTTCGAGCAGGACGGGGTCGCGCGGTAGCCGGTCGCCAGGTCGAACGGGACGAAGACGACCCCCTGCGGGACGTCGAAGTCGTCGGACGGCGTCAGGATCCCGGCGTCCTTCATCCGCGCGACGATCCCCATCCAGATCGGCAGGGCGGTGTCGCCGCCGGTCGATTTTGCCCCGAGGCTCTTCTTGGCGTCGTGCCCGACCCAGACACCGATCGTGTGCTTCGGCGTGACGCCGATGAACCACGCGTCCGTGTGGTCGTTCGTCGTCCCGGTCTTCCCGGCGATGCGCAGGCCGAGAGACTTCGCCCGAGCCGCGGTGCCCCTCTCCGTGACGCCTTCGAGCATCTTCAGCAACACGTAGGACGGCGCCGGGGCGGCCGCCTCCTTCGGGTCGGGCGGGTTCTCCTCGAGGAGGACCCCGTCGGCGTCCCGGACCCTCTCGACGAGCCGGGGCGGGTAGAGGAGCCCCTGGTTGGCGAGGACCGAGTAGGCGGCCGTCATCTCCATCGGGGTCACTTCGAACGACCCGAGCGCGAGCGACGGGTAGGCGAGGAGGTTCTGGCGGATGCCGAGGCGCCGGGCGGTCTCGATCACCTTGCGCGTCCCGACCAGGAGGTCGACGCGGACCGCCGGGACGTTGATCGAGTTCTCGAGGGCGTGCTGGTACGTGAGGATCCCGCCGTACTTCCGGGTGTAGTTCTGCGGCTGCCAGGGAGCCTGGCGCGGGTCGATCGTGATCGAGATGGGCGAGTCGAGGACGGTGTCGGCGGGGGTGAAGCCCGCCTCGATGGCCGTCATGTACACGATGGGTTTGAATGCGGATCCGACCTGGCGGAGCGCCTGGACGGCCCGGTTGAACTTCGAACGGGAGAAATCGTACCCGCCGACCAGGGCGCGGACGGCGCCCGTGCCGTTCTCGAGGACGACGACGGCGCCCTCGACGGCCGGCTCCTGCGAGACGATCGTCTCTTCCTTGCCGCCGTCGTCCACCAGGCGCTCGACGAGGATCAGGTCTCCGCGGCGCACGGCCTTCGCCGGGCTCTCGGTGCGGGTGAAGCGGAACGCCCTCGGAGGAAGAGTGATCCGGCGGTCCTTCACGCGCACCTCGGCTCCGGACCTCGTCGACGACAGGACGACGGCGCGCTGCGCGCTCTGCCCGTCGCCCGGTCCGACCGCCTCCTCCCATTCCGGATCGTGGTACCTCTCGGGGTCGATCCCGTCGTCGACGAGGTTGCGGGGCTTGCGGAAGCCGAAGCGCCGCTCCTGCCTCCGGAGGCCCCGCCGGAGCTCCTCCTCGGCCCACGCCTGCAGGCGCGGGTCGAGCGTCGAGTCGACGCGAAGCCCCTGCCGGTAGAGTCCCCGGTCGCCGTAGGTCTTCTCGAGGTACTGCCGGACCTCCTCGCAGAAGTAGGGGCCGATCGTCGCTTCGCGCGCGGAACGGGAGAGGGCCAGCGGGGCCTCGCGCGCGGATGCGGCGGTCGGGACGTCGATGTATTTCTCCTCCAGCATCCGGCGGAGGACCAGGTCTCGGCGAGCCTTCGCGGCCGAGGGGTTCCGGATGGGCGAGAAGGCCTCGGGACGCTGGATGAGGCCCGCGAGGAGAGCGGCCTGCGGGAGCGTGAGGTCCTTCGCCGGCCGGTTGAAGAACCACTTCGAGGCGGCCTCGACGCCGTAGTTGCCGTGACCGAGGTAGACCTGGTTGAGGTACATCGTCAGGATCTGGTCCTTCGAGAACCGCTTCTCGATCTCGACCGTGAGGAAGACCTCGTTGATCTTCCGGGCGAACGACTTCTCCGGCGTCAGGAAGACCAGCTTCGCGAGCTGCTGCGTGATGGTGGAGGCGCCCTGCTCGAGGCTGCGGGTGGCGAGGTCGCGCAGCGCGGCCCCGCCGATCCGGATGATGTCGACGCCGCCGTGGTCGTAGAAGCGCGCGTCCTCGGCCGCGAGGACCGCCTTCACGAGGACGTCGGGGATCTGCCCCCGCGACACGAGGAACCGGCGCTCGATCGCGAAGCGGGCGACGATCGTGCCGTCGGCGCCGCGGATCTCCGTGACGATGTCGGGGCGGTAGCTCGCGAGCTGCTCCACCTTCGGGACGCGGATGAGCTGCGAGGCCGCCCAGCCCGCGCCGATCCCGAGCCCCGCCGCGAGGAGGACCGGGAGAAAGAGGACGAGGATCGCGGCGGCGCGGCGGCCGATCACGGAGGTATTCTCACACGCGGTCCGGCCCCGTCCCCGGCGGCGGGCGGGACCGGGAGGAGAGAGCATGAGCAGCGTGGCACCGCCCCCGATCGCCCCCGGCGAAGGTCTCCCTCCGCCCTCCGGGACGAAGGACCCCGAGTCGCGGGGCTGCATGAAGTGGGGTCTCGTCGGCTGCGCGGTCCTCTCTCTCGTCGCCATCGCCGGGATGGTCCTGTTCCTGCGCCGGGCGCCGCAGCTGATGGAGACCCTCCTCGGGGCGACCCAGACGCAGGTGGTCTCCGCGATCGCCCCGGAGGTGCCGGCGGCGGACCGGGACGCGTTTCAAAGGGAGTACGCGGCGTTCGTCGCCGCGGCCAAGGCCGGAAAGGCGAAGCCGGAGGGGATTCACGCGGTGCAGAAGAAGATCGTCGGGGCGCTGGAGGACGGCAGCGTGAACGCGGAGGAGCTCCAGGCCATCACCGAGGCGCTGCGCGCGATGCCGAAGACGTGAGCCGGTTCGAGGTCATCTCCGACCTGACGCCGCAGGGAGACCAGCCCGCGGCGATCGAGGCCCTCGTCCGCGGTTTCCGCGAGGAGAAGGAGCACCAGGTCCTCCTCGGCGTCACCGGGTCGGGGAAGACGTTCACGATGGCCAAGGTCGTCGAGGCGCTCGACCGGCCCGCGCTCGTCCTGTCGCACAACAAGACCCTCGCCGCCCAGCTCTACCAGGAGTTCAAGCGGTTCTTCCCGAAGAACCGGGTCGAGTACTTCGTCTCCTACTACGACTACTACCAGCCCGAGGCGTACATCGCGCAGTCGGACACGTTCATCGAGAAGGAAACGCAGATCAACGAGGAGATCGACAAGCTCCGGATCGCGGCCACGGCCGCGCTCTTCGAGCGGCGCGACGTCATCATCGTCGCCTCGGTCTCGTGCATCTACGGCCTCGGCAGCCCGGAGTCGTTCGGCAAGATGTCGATCGAGCTGAAGACCGGCGCGCGCTACGGGCTGACGTGGTACCTCAAGCGCCTCGTCGAGGCGCAGTACGAGCGGTCGCACCTCGACCTCGACCGCGGGACGTTCCGCGTGAGGGGCGACGTCCTCGAGATCCACCCGTCGTACGAGGACACCGGGATCCGCGTCGAGTTCTTCGGCGACGAGATCGAGAAGGTCTCCCGCGTCGACCTCCTGACGGGGAAGGTCCTCGAGGGGCTGGGAGAGTTCGCCCTCTACCCGAAGTCGCACTACGTCACGCCCCAGGAGGTCCGCGAGCGGGCGCTCGGGTCGATCGAGGCCGAGCTCGTCGTCCGGCTCGAGGAGCTCACGGCGCAGAAGAAGCTCCTCGAGGCGCAGCGCCTCGAGCAGCGGACGCGGTTCGACCTCGAGATGATCCGGGAGATCGGCTACTGCTCCGGCATCGAGAACTACTCCCGACACCTCTCGGGCCGCGCACCCGGGGAGCCGCCGCCGACCCTCCTCGACTACTTCCCGGCCGACTACCTGACGATCATCGACGAGAGCCACCAGACGCTCCCGCAGGTGCGGGCGATGTACCACGGCGACCGCTCCCGCAAGGAGACGCTCGTCGAGTACGGCTTCCGCCTCCCCTCGGCCCTCGACAACCGGCCGCTGAAGTTCGAGGAGTGGCTCGAGCGCGTCGGGCAGCGGCTCTACGTGTCGGCCACGCCGGCGCCCTACGAGCTGGAGCAGGCGGGCGGCGAGGTCGTGGAGCAGGTCATCCGCCCGACGGGCCTCGTCGACCCCGCGTCGAGGTGAGGCCCGTGAAGGGGCAGGTCGACGATCTCCTCGGCCGCGTCCGCGAGCGGGCGGCGAAGGGGGAGCGGACGCTCGTCTCGACCCTGACGAAGCGGATGGCCGAGGACCTGACGAACTACTTCCTCGAGCTCGGCGTGCGGACCCGCTACCTCCACTCCGACGTCGAGACGCTCGAGCGGGTCCAGATCATCGGAGACCTGCGGCGCGGCGTCTTCGACGCCCTCGTCGGCATCAACCTCCTGCGCGAGGGCCTCGACCTGCCCGAGGTCTCGCTCGTCGCGATCCTCGACGCCGACAAGGAAGGGTTCCTGAGGTCGGAGACGTCGCTCATCCAGACGTCCGGACGGGCGGCGCGGAACCTCAACGGCCTCGTCGTCTTCTACGCCGACAAGGTCACCGACTCGATGCGCCGGGCGATGGACGAGATGACCCGGCGGCGCGCGACCCAGGAGGCGTACAACCTGGAGCACGGGATCGTCCCGGAGTCGATCGTCAAGGCGATCGACTCGCCGCTCCTCCGGATGTCGAACCTCGACTACGGCGGCGTCCCGGCCCTGGGCGGCGCACGGCGCGATGCTCTCCTGGACGACCGGTCGATCGAGGAGGAGATCGGCTCACTGACGAAGAAGATGAAGGAAGCGGCGCGGGAGCTGGAGTTCGAGACGGCCGGGCAGCTGCGCGACCGGATCCGCGAGCTCAGGGGGATGCAGGTCTTTCGCTGAGGTGCGGGAGCCTCAGAGCTTCGCGATCCTGGCGGCCATCACGGACCCGTCCCGGACCAGGAGCCCTTCCACGCGGACCCTGTCGCCCACCGTCGGCTCTCCGACAACCAGGGTGAGGCGCGAGACGGTCACCGTCGTCTCGCCGACGAGCCAGGTGGAGGTCGCGGCCCCCGTCGTTCCCTCCCGGGCGACGCGATAGAGGATGCCCTCGAATGCGACCGCTCTCGGAACGGCGGGAGCGAGCGCCGCCTTCGCGATCACGAGAGCCAGGTGCGACCCGTCGGCCTGCATCTGGGCCAGGACGCCGACCTGGTCGCCGACCTTCGGGTCGCCGACGATCCTCGTCTTCCCGCTCACCGCGAAGAGCCGGTCCGGTCCGTCCCCCGCCGTCGGCCCGACCGTCCACGAGGTCGTGCCGATCGCCTTGACCATTCCCTCGTACCGCTCCGTCTGGACCGTCGGCGGCGGGACGAACCCCGCGATCAGGAGCGCGAGGACCGAACCGTCGGGCATCTGCCGGGCGAGGACGTCGACCTGGTCACCGACCTTCGGGCCGCCGGCGAACTTCGTCTCGGCGTCGACCTTCACGACGGTTTTCGTGCCGTCCTTGAGGACGAGCGTCCAGGAGTCGGTACCGATCGATTCGACGAGGCCGTGGATGCGGGTGGTCGGGAGCGGGCTCGGCGCCAGCGTCATGACGCGGGCCGCCACGAGGACTCCCGAGTCGGCCATCGCGCCGACGAGAACGAGGTCCCCCACGCGCACGTCTTCGAGGCCGGATCGTCCAGCGCCCTCCCTGGGCCCGCCGAAGACGGTCCGGTCGGTCACGTGCGCCGTGAACCCCAGGACGGTCAGGGTCCGGGCGGCCAGGTCGACCGCATCGACCTTTCCCGTCAGCGTCAGGTCGGTCCGTTGGGCCAGAACGACGACGCTCTTGGCCTTCAGCATCCCGACGGCCGGCTCGACGAAAGCGACGAGCCTGTGCCCGATCGCGAGGTCGGCGGTCGTTCCGACCGTGCCGTCCGAGAACCGGACGGTCGCGCCGGTCGCGTCGAAAGAGACGAGGCCGTCGAGGAGCGTGACGATCGGGCCACCACCGACGATCGGGATGTTGATGGACGTGACGGTCCCCTCGATCGCCGACGAGGGCGGGCCTTCGGGCGCCGGCGCCGTGCGGACTCCTGCAGCGGCCGGGAAGGCCATGAGAAGGAAGAGAGCGGAAATGGCGAGGACGGAACGGCAGGGCTTCATGTGATGCCTCTCTTCTTCGCGGGGCGAGACCCCGGGTTCCGGGACCAGATTATGTTCCCATCCGGTAGTGTCGGTGCCGGCGAGATCCCACGGGCCCCTCAGGCCGCTGGCCGGAGGACGCGGGAGGGCCAGATCGCGAAGGCGACGCCCGTGAAGATGAGCAGCGCGGCGCCGAAGAGGCGGGGGGAGGGCGTTTCGCCGAGGACGAAATAGGCGAGAACCCCGGCGAAGAGGGGCTGGATGTAGATGAAGAACGCCGTCGTGGAGGCGCCCGTCCGGGCCAGTGCCCAGGCGTTCAGGGCATAGGCGCCGACCGTGCCGAGGAGGACGACGCCACCGGCGGCGGCGAGGGCCTCGCCCGACAACTCCGCCGGTCGGAGGCGGACGAGGTCGGGAAGGGCGACGAGGACGATCGGGATCGCCCCGTAACGGAAGACCTGGGCGACGAAGGAGAGCGCGGAACGGCGGGCGAGGACGTCCCGTGCGCGGACGAGGAAGAACGCGTAGGCCGCCGAGTTCAGCGTCACGAGGAGGTCGCCGACCAGCGTCGTGCTCCCGAACGAGAGGCCGGCCGTGCCGAGGAGGAAGACGACCCCGCCGAAGGCGATCGGGACGCCGAGGAGACGCCGCGCGGAAGGCCGCTCGCGGCGCATGAGCAGCCCGACGACGATGGTGAAGATCGGGACCGTGGCCACGAGGAGCGTCGCGTGGGTCGCCGTCGTCCGGTGCAGGCCGGAGATGAAGAGGACCTGGTTGGCGACGATGCCGAAGAGGGCGAGGAAGGCGATCTCGAGCCGGTCGCCGGGAGTCTGGCGCGGGGCCGGCCCGGAGAAGGCGCGCGCGGCGAGTGAGAGCAGGAGAGCCCCGAAGACCCCCCGGACGGCTGCGAGCGTGAACGGGGTCAGCTCGCGCATCGCGACCTTCCCGAGGACGGGAAGCGTCCCGAAGAAGACCTGCACGAAGAGGAGCGCGACGTAGGGAGCGAGGCCCGCGTCTCGGGCCCGGGGCTCAGCGGCCAAGTGGAACCGCGGCGACGACGCCCTCGGCCGGCCCCGACGCGGAGTCGACGACGAGCGTCGTTCCCGGCGCCTCGTGCTCGCGCCTCACGAACGCGAGGGCGACCCGGTGGCCGCGAAGCGCCGAGTCGGCCGCGCTCGTCACCCGGCCGACCGGCTCGTCGCCCGCGCGTACCGGGTCGCCCGGCGCCGCGCCGCTTCCGGCGGGGAGGAGCAGCGCGACGAGGTGACGGTTGACGTGTCCGTAGGTCTTCAGTCGGGCCACCGTCTCCTGTCCGAGGTAGCACCCCTTCGTGTACGAGATCGCCGTCCGTTCCAGCCACGCCTCGTTTGGAAGGACCGTTTCGTCCAGCTCCGCGCCCCAGCGTGGAAGCCCCGCCTCGATCCGGCCGGTCTCGAGGACATCCGGCTCCACGGTCTGCGCCCCGCAGCTGGCGAGGAGCTCGAGGAGCAGGGCCGATGCGTCCGGCCGGGAGAGCAGGTCGAACCCGTCCTCTCCTGCCCGCGAAACGCGGGCGACGCGGACGGCGGCGTCCTCGAGCTCGGTCACCAGGTGCGAGAACGGCGCGGCGGCGGGCTCGGCGATTCCGGTCGCCGCGAGGACGTCCGACGCACCCGGGCCCTCCAGGTGGAGGACGCACGTGGATGCCGTCCGGTCGTCCAGAATCGACCGGCTGAAGGGAACGTAGCCCGAGAGGAGGGACAGGAGAGGCGCGGCGAGGGACGGCTCGCAGTCGAGGAGGAACTCCTGCTCCGACAGCCTGAGGACGGACAGGTCCGCCCTCATCTTCCCTTTCGGGGTGAGGAGGGCAGCATGTGCGCCCGAGCCTGGGCGCAGGCCTTTCACGTCGTTCGTCACGAGCCCGTGGAGAAGCTCGGCGGAATCGGGTCCGGTCACCGCGATGGCGCCGCGCCCGGTGAGGTCGACGAGAACGGCACTCGTCCGCAGGAACGCGAGACCGGCATCGGGAGCGGGAGGAAGCAACATTCGTGCGATTCTCGCATGTGTCGTAAAATGAGACGCTTGAACGAATCCACACCAAAACCACGAGCCCCGCGCCGCCGCCGGCGGACGGGAAGAGCCGTAGCCAACGGTCCGGCAGAAGCCGCCGCGACGCCCGCCTCCGAGGTCTCCTTCTTCGAGACCGAGGCGTACGCCCCTTCCAACACGACGATCGTCGAGACGGTCGCCTCCGCCCCGCCCCCTGTGAGCATGAGCCAGGAAGACCAGAAACTCGCACTCTTCATCGACATCGACAACGTCATCATCGGCCTCCGCGAGAGCGGCCACCCGAAGTTCGACGTCAAGCTCCTCATCTCCCGTCTCCTCGACAAGGGGAAGATCGTCATCAAGAAGGCCTACGCCGACTGGTCCCGCTACGCGGAGTACAAGCGGGCGTTCCACGAGTCGGCCTTCGAGCTGATCGACATCCCCCAGCACAAGATGACGGGCAAGAACTCGGCCGACATCCGGATGGTCGTCGACGCCATGGACCTGGCGTCGAACAAGGACCACATCACCACCTTCGTGATCGGCTCCGGCGACTCCGATTTCTCGCCCCTCGTCTCGAAGCTCAAGGAGAACAACAAGACCGTTCTCGGATTCGGCGTGAAGGGCTCGACGTCCGAGCTCCTCATCGAGAACTGCGACGAGTTCATCTACTACGAGGACCTCGTCCGCGAGCAGGTGAAGGTCCCGGCGTTCGCCGGCCTGACGGAGAAGCAGCGCGAGGTCTTCGCGCTCCTCATCGACTCGATGCAGGCGCTGAAGCGCGAGAACAAGGAGGTCCTCTGGGGCTCGATGGTCAAGCAGACCATGCAGCGCAAGAACCCGAGCTTCTCGGAGTCCTACTACGGCTTCCGGGCCTTCTCCGAGCTCCTCGAGTCGGCCCAGAAGCAGAAGGTCATCTCGCTGAAGCGCGACGTCAAGAGCGGCTCCTACATCATCACCGGCTTCGGGCCGGGGACGGTGGCCTGAGCCGTTGACGGCGTCTCCGCCGGGACCTCGCTTCGGGGACGCGGTCCCGGCGTGGCCTCTCGCGAGGCGCGAGGCGCTCGGCGACTTCCGGGTCTTCCGGGTCCGAAAGGACGTCTCCGTCTCTCCCGTGAAGGGGACGGAGCATGCGTTCTTCGTCCTCGAGGGGGCCGACTGGGTCAACGTCGTCGCGCTGACGGACGCCGGCGAGATGCTCTTCGTCCGCCAGTGGCGGCACGGGACGGAGGAGGAGACTCTCGAGATCCCGGGCGGCTGTGTCGACCCCGGCGACGCGTCCCCTCTCGCCGCCGCAGAGCGGGAGCTGCGCGAGGAGACGGGCTACGTCGCCAGCGACTGGGCCGAGCTCGGCTGGGTGAGCCCGAACCCCGCGATCCAGGCGAACCGCTGCTTCACGTACCTCGCCCGCGGCTGCCGGAAGGTCGGCGAGCCTTCGCCCGACGGGACGGAGGACCTCCGCGTCGAGACCATTCCGGAAGCGGACGTCCCGGGCCTGGTCCGCGACGGCCACATCCGGCACGCCCTCGTGCTCGCCGCGTTCCACTGGTACGGCCTGGGCGCCCGCTGAGCCGGCCGTCCCGAGGGGCCTTCGTGGATCCGATTCCCCTGATCGAGACGGGTCCGGCGGGACGTCACGCCCCGCAGCAGCGCTTGAACTTCTTGCCGGAACCGCACGGGCAGGGGTCGTTGCGTCCGGCGCGCGGGCCCGCAACGACCGGCTTCGGGGGCGCGAGGTGCTCGGGAAGCTCGCGCGCGACACGCCGCGCGGCCTCGTGCCGGGTCCTGAGCTCGTCGAGGGCGTCGGAGTCCCCGGCGAGGGCGTTCCAGAGCCGGTGCGCCGTCTCGGTCGCGTCCGGGTCGTTCGGCTGACCCGTCTCGAGGTCGACGAAGAGGTGCTCGGCGGTCTCGTCGTCCGCCGCGACGAAATCGAGGGCGACCTCGGTGCAGGGGCAGTCGGGCGTCAGGCACCACAGGTCGACGACCCAGTAGCGCCGCCCGTCGAGGACGACCGAGAGGTCCCAGCGGCTGGGAAAGAGCTCGAAGAAGGGGACCATGGCCTCCAGGTCGACGTCGCTCCAGTCGACCTCCTTCCACTCGTCCGGGTCGTCCTGGCGGCGCGCGCGCCGCCATCTCTCGTGCAGCGCCTCGAGCCGGTCTCCCCGCAGCTGTCGGCGGAGGCGCGCGAGGAGAAGGGCCTGCGACGTCCCGGGGTCGGGGACTTTCTCGACGGAGATCTCGCCCGACTCGACGTCGAGGGTCGCATGGAGCGGCGGGTCCTCGCTCTCGAGAAATTTCCCCTCGACGATCTCGAGAGGCTGGGCCAGCAGGTCCACCTCGTGGCAGTGGCACTCCGTGCCGGTGCAGCTGGCGGTGTCGAGGGCGATGAGCCCGGCATCGGCATCGTCCCCCTCCTCCCCCGGGAGGATCATCCGGCTTCCGTCGTCGAAGATCCGGGTGAAGGCGACATCGGTCTCGTCGTCGGACTGGTTCATTCGGTTCCCCTCGTGAAGACTACGCCCGAAGCCGGTCGGGCCCGGTTCACGCTCAGCGCCTCTCTTCGAGCTCCTTCGGCCAGCCCAGGACGAGGCTGAGGAGGCCTCCCGCCTTCTGCGCGGTGAAGGGGACGACGAGAAGCCGCGAGCCGTCTGCCGCGAGGGAGAAGCTCGGCCCGCCGGGGTTCGGAACGGAGAGGCGGAAGAGGGGAGCCACCGCCCCGACGCGGAACGAGTCGCCCTCGACCGCGACCTCCGCGGACATGATCTGGCCGTCCATCTGGACGTAGACGATCTCCTTCCCGTCCGAGCGCCACTGCGGATAAGCGCCGGATTTCGTGGAGACCTGCCAGCGCCGGCCGGGTCCCGGGAAGGGCGTCACGTAGACCTCGTACTCCCCCGACTCGTTGGAGAAGTAGGCGACCCAGCGCCCGTCGGGAGAGAAGGAGCCGGCGACCTCCGTGAACTCGGTCTGCCGGAAGACCTTCGGCTCGGCTTTCGGCTCGAGAGGCAGGACCCAGATGTCCGACCTCGTCGCGTCCGCGCTCCTGTTGACGAGAAGGACCCGGCCGTCCGGCGAGACGGACGCGGGCTGGGTCCCCGGCTCTCCCGAGTAGACGAGCTCGACTTCTCCCGCCCCTTCGATCGCTTTCCGATAGACGTCCCAGCGGCCTTTCGGGTTGGAGGCGAAGTAGACCGTCCTGCTGTCCGGGGCCCACGCCGGCATGAGGTCCTCGGCCGGGTCGAACGTGAAGCGAGTCTTCAGCCCGCGGCCGATCTCGAAGACCCAGAGATCGTGGGTCCCGAGGCTGAAGTCGGCGAGCTGCGCCACGGCGAACTTGCCGTCGGGCGACAGCACCGCGCGCCGGTAGGTCGCCGCCTCGCCCAGGGGCGCCGTCGCTTTTCCAGTCCGGTCCCGCCACTCCAGGGTCGTCTCGTTCTCCGCCTTGCCGGTCAGGAACGCCAGGACGCCGTTCTGCGAGGAGGAGAAGACGGCCACGGCCGCGCCCGAGACGACGAGGACGTCCTCCGCGAGCGGAACGGCCTCTCCCGAGAGCGTTCCCTTCGCCGCGTCGAACTCCTGGGCGACGAGAACGCGCTCCCTCACGAAGAGCAGCTTCCCCGAGGCGAACTCCGCCTGGCTCGAGCCACGCAGCAGCTCCAGGCTCTCGCCGTCGTCGAGCGAACCGAGGAGGATCGCGCTCCGGTCCGGCGCGAGCCCCCGCGCGAAGTAGAGGAATCTCCGCCCGTCGGGCAGGAACCGGGGGTGCCGGTGCGAGTTGTGCTTCGCCCCGTCGACCTTCGTGATCGGCTGGGGTGCGCCGCCGGCCGCCGGGACGCGCTGGAGGGGGCCCGAGCTGTCGGGCGAGAAGACGATGACCCCTTCCGTGCCCCAGGTTCCGCCCTTTCCGTTCGTTGCAGGGCAGAGCGTGACGGGCGGGCCGCCCGTGACGTCGATCTTTCGAAGGACGCGATCGGTCCTCACGAAGAAGCCGAGCCAGCGCGAGTCGGGCGACCAGAACGGGTAGCCCGCGCCCTCCGTCCCGGAAAGCGCGTGGGCCGTTCCCGCGTCGAGGTTGCGGACGAAAAGGCGGACCTTGCCGTCCCCGTCGCTCGCCGAGAACGCGATGCGCCGGCCGTCGGGAGAGACGGCCACGGGGCCCGGGCTCTCGGGGGAGAGGCTGAAGCTCGTGCCGTCGGGCGCCGGGATCGCGGCCTTCACGAGCGGGGCGGAGCCGTTCCTGCGGGCGAAGAGGACTCCGCCGAGCCCCAGGGTCACCGCGAGAGCCGCGACCGCCCAGGGCAGCGCCCCGCCGAAGCCCCTGCGGCCCGCGGGGGCCGCCGTCGCGGTCGGGGCTGCCGTCACGAAGGAGTCCGGCTGGGCCTGGTAGTCCTCGAGCGTCACGCGCGCGTCCCCGATCGACTGGAGCCGGCGGGCCGGCTTCTTCTTCAGGCAGGAGGAGACGAGCTGGGCGAGGACGGGCGGCAGGTCCGAGGGGAGAGCCGCGAGGTCCGGAGAGTCCTTGAGGACGGACGCGAGGACGTGCGAGACCGTCTCGCCCTCGAAGAGCTTCCGCCCGGTGAGCATTTCCCAGAGGACGACGCCGAAGGACCAGACGTCGGCGCGCCGGTCGGTCGCGAGACCCGCTGCCTGTTCGGGGGCCATGTACGAGGCAGTCCCGAGGATGACGCCCGCCTTCGTGTGGTGCTGCGTGATCGTGGGCGAGTAAGAGAGGTTGCTCTGCGACCGCTCCTCGTCCCAGGCCTTGGCGAGGCCGAAGTCGAGGACCTTGACGGCCCCGTCGGGCCGGAGCTTGACGTTCGCGGGCTTGAGGTCCCGGTGGACGATCCCCTTCTCGTGCGCCGCCTCGAGGGCCTGGGCGATCTGAAGGGCGATCGGGAGAGCCTCCGCGAGCGGCAGGGGCCCTCGGGCAATCCGTGCCGAGAGGTCCTCGCCCTCGACGAGCTCCATGACCAGGACCTGCCGGCCGTCGAGTGTCTCGAGGCCGAAGAGCGTGGCGATCGCGGGGTGGTTGAGCGACGCGAGGACCTTGGCCTCGCGCTGGAAGCGCGAGAGCCTCTCCTCGTCGTCGGCCACGGCCGCGGGAAGGACCTTGAGCGCGACCTCGCGGCCGAGCTTCTCGTCCGTCGCGCGCCAGACCTCGCCCATCCCGCCTTCGCCGAGCTTGGCGGAGACCCGGTAGCTGCCGACGGTCGTACCGATCACGAGAGCCCGCGGTCTGCGAGTCGCCCGACTGTGTCCATGAAAACCGCGGAGTCTACAGGCAGTCGGACTTGCCGCCGCGCCGTCCGTGCAACGGACGGTCGAGGCTCAGGACCGACCTCGACATCCTGATGCCGCCGTATCCATTCAGGGCTGCCGGACTCCCGGCCCAGAATAGAAAATCAAGACCTGACCCCGTTTCTACTCGATGCGCCAGATTCCGATCGAGCCGCCAATGGCTCCGACGCGGGTGCCGCGCTTGAGGAGGGCGGTGCGAATGCGCTCGAGCCGGTCGGCGTCCTCGAGAGCGCCCTTGGCGCGCAGGAGCTCCGGGCCGAGGGCGAGCGGGGCTTCACCGATGGCCAGGAGGGCGCCGGGACGGTCTTCCTCTCCCGGGAAGGGCGGGCGAAGGACCGGGGCGTGACGGGCAGGGAGGTCGCCTCCGAAGACGACGGCGCCGAGCCCGCCCGGTGCGAAGGAGGGAGCGGCGTCCCTCAGGCGGAGGAGGTCCTGGCCCCAGTCGAGGCTGCTGTCGACGAAGAAGCGGCGCCCCCCTTCGAGCCCTCCCGCAAGGGCGTTGAAGAACGACAGCTCGTGGGGGTGGACCGTGGCGATCTCGACGGTCGCCACGAAGAGCGCTCCGAGCGCGGCGGCGCTGCGAAGGCGGACGGCCGGTGAGGCGAGAGCGGACCCGGCGGCGATGGCGGCGAGCGGAAAGAGGAGAAGTGCGTGGCGGACGCCGATGTTGTAGGTCGTCCGCGAGGAGAGGAGGAGGAAGAGGAGCAGCGCGCCTCCGAAGACGGCGGCGAATCGGCGCGACGGACGCGCCGCGAGAGCCGCCGCGAGTCCGACGAGGAGTCCGAGGGGCGTCTTGACGGCGAGAGCGACGGGGAAGTACCAGGGTGACCCCTCGCGCGAGACCTGCCCGAGGAAGTAGTTCGCTCCGGCCCCGACGTCGCTCTGCAGCGCGACGGAGAGGGCGCCCGTGAGGAGGTTGCCCAGCGGCGGGAGTGCGTCTCCGGCGGCAATGACGGCGCGGGCCAGGGCTGGGGAGCGCCCCTTCACCTCGAGCCGGTCGACGGCGAGGGCGTGGCGGTCCTCTGGCGTCTGGTTCCGGTATGCCCATCCGAAGCCGGCGAGCGTGACGAGCAGGGCGATCCCGGCGGCGCCGAGGAGGCGGCGCGCGAGGCGCGGGAGGTCCCGAAGGGTGGGCGTGACGTCGGCCGCGAGGAAGGGGAGCGTACAGAGGGCGAGGAGGGGCGCGCTGAACTTCGAGAGGAAGGCGAGGCCCCAGAGGAGTCCGAGCAGAAGGGTGGCGCTCTGCGCCTCGGGCCGCGCGAGGCGCGCGAGCGGGCCGAGCGAGAGGACGACGAACAAGGTCACGGCCAGGTCGGTGTGCACCACGCCCGCGTGGGCGTTGAGGGTCGGCTCGAGCGCGGCGAAGGCGAGGGCGGCGCACCCGGCCCACGGGCCCCACCGGCGGCGCGCCTCGGCGCGCACGGCCAGGAGGAGGGCTGCGAGGAGCGCGACGAACGGAAGCCGCGCGCGGAAGAGGATCGTTTCCGGCGGGGTCGCGTTCTGGTACAGAAAGCGAAGGAGCCGGGCCGGACCCGGGACCGAGTGGAGCGGGTCGTCGGCGGGGCGGATCGGCAGATTCGTGAGAGCGATGCCGGCGAGAGCCTTCGCGAGGGGCGGGTGCTCCGGATTCCACCGTCCCGTTCCGTCCCGGACGGTCTCCAGGGCCGCGGCGAGGTGAACGGGCTCGTCGGCGGTCGCGGCGTCGCCCGAGAGATGGTGAAGGGCGAGGGCCGCCGAAAAGACCACGAGGGCGAGCGATATCCACGGCTCGAAACGGGGCCGCCGGGCCGGCGGGACACTCGGCTGGGACCGGTTCATCCGGCGCATGCTAACTTCGGGCGGTCGTGACCGCCGTCCGAATGCTCTCCCTGACGCTTCCCGGGCCCACCGGCTCCCTCGAGGCGCTCCTTCGCCTCCCGCCGAGCCCGGCGGGCGCCGCCGTCGTCGCCCACCCTCACTCCCTCTTCGGCGGAACGATGCACACGAAGGTCGTCCACCGGACCGCGAAGTTCCTGGCCGAGCGGTTCCATCTCGCCTCGCTCCGCTTCAATTTCCGGGGCGTGGGCGCGTCCGAGGGAACGTACGACGAGGGGCGTGGAGAGACGGACGACCTCGTCTCCGCGGTCGGGTTCGTCCGCGAAAGGTACCCGTCCGGCCCGCTGGCTCTCGCGGGCTTCTCCTTCGGATCGCTCTGCGCGGCGCGGGCCGCTCTCGTCGTGGAGCCCACCGTCCTTCTCCTGATCGGCGTCCCCTCGGACCGCTGGCCCGAAGAGGAAGCCCGGGCCCTGGCGGGACGCAACGTCGTCTGGGTCCAGGGGGCGGCGGATCAGTTCGGCCCCGGAAAGGTCGCCCTCGAGACCGCGGCCCGGTACGGCTTCCGGGCGGCCGTCGTGCCGGGAGCGGACCACTTCTTCACCGGGCGGCTCGATGCGTTCGAGAAGACCGCCGTAGGCCTCCTCGTCGAGGCCGGGCTCGCGCGGCCAAGGGCCCACGCCTGACGGCAGGGAGGACGAACATGCTCTCCGAAGGCGAGAAGGCCGAGCTGCTGAAGCGGGCGCGCCACGCGGCGGCCCGCGCCCTCGGCCTCCCCGAGGGGAGGCGGGACCTTCCGCAGGCCGAGGGGCGCCTCGCCGAGCCCGGGGCCGCGTTCGTGACCTGGAAGAAGGACGGCCGGCTGCGAGGCTGCATCGGCAGCGTCGAGCCGTGGCGGCCCCTTTCCCAGGACGTGGAAGAGAACGCCGTGGCGGCCCTCCTTCGCGATCCGCGCTTTGCTCCGGCCCAGCCTCGCGACCTGTCGAAGCTCTCTCTGGACGTATCGGTCATGACCCCGCTCGAGGAGGTGACCGAGCCCCTCACGCAGATCGAGATCGGCGTTCACGGCGTCGTCGCGCGAAAGGGGCAGCGTTCCGGCCTGCTTCTTCCGCAGGTCGCCCCGGAGTGGGGCTGGGACGTCCCGACGCTCCTCTCCCAGGTGTGCCTGAAGGCGGGCCTCCCGGAAGATGCCTGGAGATCGGGCCATCCGCCCGCGACGGTCTACCGCTTCTCGGCAGAGGTCTTCGGGGAGAGCGCGTAGAGGAGGATTCCCGTCGCCACGGCGGCGTTGAGCGACTCGACCCGCGCAGAGACGGGAATCCGGACCCTCAGGTCGAGTGCGTCGAAGACCGGCGCCGAGAGCCCGTGCCCTTCCGAGCCGATGGCCAGGACGAGGGGCGCGAGAGCCTCCAGCGTGTCTGGTTCGCGGCCGTCGTGGGCGTCGGCCCCGGCCAGGGTGGCCCCGGTTGCGCGGACCCAGGTCACGGCCTCGGTCGAGAGGACGTTACTCACGACGGGAACCCTCAGGGCGCTTCCTGCCGAGGCGCGGAACGCCTTCTGAGCGAAAGGCGATGCGGTGCCCGGCGTCAGGACGACACCTCCGGCGCCGAAGGCCTCCGCAGCCCGGAGGATCGCGCCGACGTTCGCGGGGTCCTGAAGCCCGTCGAGGAGGAGGACGAGCCGCGACCCGGCGAGAGCCGGGAGCGTCGAGGACGGCACGGGTGCGAGAGCCACGAGGGCCCGGGTCGACCCGAGGTCGGAGAGGCGCGAAAGGGCGCGGGGGGAGACCTCGACGATCTCGACGCCGGCACGCCGCGCGCGGTCTACGGCCACGGTGTCGACGGGCGCGAGGTCGGACGCCGCGAAGACGACGTCCGGTACGAGGCCCGCGTCGAGGGCGTCGACGAGCATCCTGGCACCCTCGAGGACGAGCGCTTTGCCTTCCCGCGCCGCGCGGACGGCTGCGGCGATGCGCGGGTTCGCCGGCGATTCGATGCGGTCGCTCACGGCTTCCCGTCCCCGTTCCCGGCGAATCGGCGGACGGCCCGCCGCTGCTCTTCCGTCTGGGGCGACTCGGGGAAGACAGCGCTCTTCGGCACGTCCTGCCAGAGTGCGTCCAGGAGCGCGAGCGCCTCGTCTCCCGTCACCCCGTGGCGGCGGGCGAGGAACGAGGCCACCGCGGTGCCGGTCCTCCCGATGCCCCCCCAGCAGTGGACGTAGGCCGGCTCGCCGCGCTCCACGGCGCCGTCCAGCTCCGCGACGATCCGCTCGAGGCCGTCGGCGCGCGGCACGCTCATGTCGCGCACGGGGTGGCGGACCTTCCGGGCCCCGACTCCTTTGGCCGCCGCCTCTTCCTCGAGGGCGACCTCGTACGGCTCCAGAACACCCGTCCGCCCGCTCTCCCGCTCCTCCGTCAGGTCGACGAAGAGCCGGATGCCGGCGTCCAGAAAGGCACGGAGACGAGCGCGCCCCTCCTCCTCGACGAAAGAGAAAGGGTACTCGCCCGCGAGGAGAAGGCCGGGAACGACCCAGTAGCACTCGGGAATCGGGAGTGGCGGGGTCATCGGCACGGAGTCTCCTCGAAGCCTTCCAGGACGTCCACCGCGTGGACTCCCAGCTCCCGGACCGCGTAGCCCCCTTCCAGGACGAACACGGTTGGGAGCCCGAGGCGCGCAACGCGCGCGCCGAGGCGGCGGAAGGCGTCCGATCGAAGCCCGAACTTCGAGATCGGATCCGAGGCGTACGTGTCGAGACCGAGGGAGACGACGAGCGCGTCACCGGCGTGCCGCGTCACCCGGGAGCAGCCGACCTCCAGCGCTTCGAACCACGCATCGGCAGACGTGCCGGCCGGCAGCGGGAGGTTCAGGTTGAAGCCCTCGCCCTCTCCTTCGCCGACCTCGTCGGCGTGGCCGAGGTAGAACGGGTACTCGGTGCGCGGATCTCCGTGGATGCTGACGAAGAGCACGTCGGCGCGGGCGTAGAAGAGGCTCTGGGTGCCGTTGCCGTGGTGGTAGTCGACGTCGAGCAGGGCGACCCGGCCGCAACCGCGGGCCTGGAGCGCCCGGGCCGCGATCGCGGCGTTGTTCAGAAAGCAGTAGCCCCCCATGAAGTCCGCCCCCGCGTGATGGCCCGGTGGCCGGGTCGCACAGAACACGCCCCGCGCGCCGGAGGCGACGAGCGCGGCCGCGCTGGCGGCCGCGTCGGCCCCTGCCTTCGCCGCGGCCCAGGTGCCGGCGGCGAGAGGCGTCCCGTTGTCCATCGAGTAGAGGCCGAGCCGGGCGACGAAATCGGCCGGCTCGACGTCGCTGCGCAGCGTCCGCACCGGCCAGACCGAAGGGAACGGCTGGACGGTCGCATTCGCGGGATGCCGTTGCAGCCACTGGCTCCAGGCGGACTCGAGGAAGGCGAGATAGCGGCGAGTGTGGACCTGCAGGAGCAGGGGAGCGCTGTCGTCCGAGGGGGCGCGCAGCTCGTGGCCCCGCGCGACGAGCTCGTCGCGGACGAAGGCCGCCCTCGCGGGGGACTCGAAGCAGGGAACCCGTTCCCCGCGGAAGAACTCGTGCTTCGGGTCGTGCCCCTCGTGCAGCGAGGAGTAGAAGGTGATCACGTCCGCGATCTTAGCGGGGCCGCGCCGTCAGGGCGTGCGCTCTCGCGGTGCGGCGCCCGCGCGGATCACTGTGGCGACGGGTCGCGCCAGACGGGCTTGCCCTCGAAGAGAGTCAGGAGGATCTTCGTCTGGAGGATCTCTTCAGGCGGCGCGGCGAGGATGTCGCGCGAGAGCACGACGAGGTCCGCGCGCTTTCCGACCTGGATCGAGCCCCGCTCCCTATCCCCGAACCCGGCCCAGGCCGCGTCGATCGTGTAGTGGCGCAGCGCGTTCTCCACACTCACCGCGAGCTGCGGCTGCCAGCCGCCGGCGGGCCTTCCCTCGCGGGTCTTGCGCGCCACCGCGCAGTACAGCCCGCGGAGCACGTCGGGGGTCACGACCGGCCAGTCGCTGCCGAAAGCCAGGCGGCCCCCGGTCTGCTCGATGAGCCGCCAGGCGAAGCCGCGGCTGGCGCGCTCCGGACCGGCGTTGGGCGACCAGACCGTCTCGTTGTTCTGGTCGGGGTTGGCGTGCAGCGGTTGCATGGAGGCCACCGCCCCCAGGGCCGCGAAGCGCGGGGCGTCCGCCGCGTCGATCGCCTCCACGTGCTCGACGCGATGCCGGCGGTCGCGCGGACCGTGCTGCTTCGCCGCCGCCGCGTAGGCGTCGAGGGCCATGCGGATCCCGCGGTCCCCGATGGAGTGGAGCCACACCTGGAGGCCGGCCTTGTCTGCATCAGCGACCGCGCGGTCGAGGGCGGCCTGGTCCCAGCGCGGCGTTC
The DNA here is from genome assembly GCA_016719485.1 of Holophagales bacterium. Taxonomy (NCBI): domain Bacteria; kingdom Pseudomonadati; phylum Acidobacteriota; class Holophagae; order Holophagales; species Holophagales bacterium. The sequence continues at coordinate 258,058 of JADJZB010000004.1, read as the reverse complement.
CCCGGCCCACTTCGGGGTCGTCGGAGTACGGCGCCAGCATCGCCGCGGTGTGCGCCTCGATCACCCCGTCGACGTACCCCTTCACGCCGCCGAAGACGATCGCGCCGTCGCGGTACTTTTCCCGCAGGCGGACGGCCTCCGCGATGCCGGGGGCGGGGTCGCCCGGAGCGATGCTCACGGTCAGGCGGGTACGTACCGTGAGCTTGCCCTCCGCGCGTGCCCTCTCGAGGAGTGGGAGGAACCGGGCCACCTCCTCGGCGTCCCAGCCCGCGTCCTGAACCGCGGTGATCCCCTTGCCGTTGAGCAGGGCGAGGGCCTGGAGCAGCAGGGCGTAGTGCCTCTCTGCGTTCGGCTCGGGGATCAGCTCCTCGACGAGGCTGCCCGCCGCTTCCTTCAACGCCCCGGTCGGCTCGCCCGTCCTCGGGTCGCGCACGATGGTGCCGTTCACCGGGTCCTTCGTGTCACGGGTGATGCCTGCGAGCGCAAGGGCCTTGCTGTTGGCCCAGCCGGTATGCCCGTCGTAGCAGTCCATGTAGGCCGGCCGATCGGGAACGATCGCGTCGAGCTGCTGGCGCGTGGGGAGGCCGCCGGGAAACGACCCGTAGACCCAGCCCCGTCCCACGATCCAGGGGCTCTTCGGGTTGGCCTCGGCGAAGCTCCGGATCCTCTCCTGCAGCCCGGTCAGGGTCGTCTCCTCCGCGAGGTCCACGCGCTCGAGGTTGCGGGCCCCGCTCATGAGGTGCATGTGCGCGTCCTCGAAACCGGGGGTGACGAGGCGCCCCCGGAGCGCGACCGTCGTCGTCTTCGGCCCCTTCAGCAGGGCCACTTCCGCGTCAGTTCCGACGAGGGCGACGCGCCCGTCGCGTACCGCCACGGCCTCGGCCCATGGCCGGGACGGGTCGGCGGTCCACACCCGCCCGCCGGTCAGGAGCAGGTCGGCGGCGGGCTCGGGGGCGGGGGCGGGGGCGGCGAGCGGGGACAGCAGCAGGATCGCGAGCAGGGCAGTGCGCATGGCTCCTCCACCCGGGATTGTCGACGAAGGGATACGCGAGCGGAACCCGCTCGCGCGGGAACGTGGTCGCGGCGGGAACCGCTCCGCGTGTGCCAACATCGAGGGATGGCGTTCGAAGGTCCTCGCGAGTCGGAATCGAGCGGCGAAAGCCCGGTCTCGCGGGCGGCGCCTACCCGACGGGGACGGGCCGGATCTCGGCCTCTGGACGATCTTCCGGTTCTGGCTCCCGCTCGCGGCGACGTGGCTGATGATGGCCGCGGAGGGCCCGTTCGTCGCGGCCCTCGTCGCCCGGCTGCCGGAGCCGACGTTCAACCTCGCGGCGTTCGGCGTGGCCCTCTCCCTCGCCTTCGTGGCCGAGGCTCCCATCATCATGCTCCTCGCCGCCACCACGGCCCTCGCGCGCGACCGCGAGAGCTTCCGGCGGCTCCGGCGGTTCTCGATCCTGATGAACGGCGGCGTGACGGCGGCGATGGCCTTCATCGTCTTTCCGCCCGTGTTCGAGGTCCTGGCTTCGAGGGTCCTGGCGCTCCCGCCCGAGGTGGCGGGCCGGGCGCAGCTCGCGGTGGCGCTGTTTCTCCCGTGGCCCGCGGCGATCGGGTTCCGGCGGTTCCAGCAGGGGATCCTGATCGGCGCGGGACGGACCCGTCTCGTCGCGTACGGAACGGTGGTGCGCCTCTCGACGATGGCCGCCACGGGGTTGGTCCTCTTCCTGGACGGAAGGCTCGAAGGGGCCCTCGTGGGAGCCGGCGCCCTTTCGGCGGGCGTCGTCGTCGAGGCCGCGGCCTCCTGGGCCTGGGCCCGGCCGGACCGGAACAGGCTTACGCTGAGGGCTCCGGCGTCACCCGGTGACGTCCCGAGCCTGGCGGACATCCAGCGTTTCTACTGGCCCCTCGCCGTCACCCCGCTGATGAACATGGCCGCCCAGCCCCTCGTGATTCTCTTCGTCGGACGCGGCCACCTCCCGATCGAGTCGCTCGCCGTCCTTCCCGTCGTCAACACGTTCGGATTCCTCTTCCGGTGTCCCGCCACGGCGTTCCAGGAGGTCGTCATCGCCCTGGGCCGGGGTGGCGACGCCGCGCTTCGGTCGCTGCGCCGCTTCGCGACGCTCCTGGGCGGGCTGTCGTCGCTCGCGATGGCGGCCGTCGTCCTGACCCCCGCCGCCGGGCTCTGGTTCGCAGGGGTCACGGGCCTCGACAGCGAGCTGGTCCCGCTGGCGCGACGCGCCGCGGCGGTCCTGGTGCTGACTCCTGCGGCCGCGACCGTCCTCGTCTGGATGCACGCGCGCCTCGTGCTGCTCCGGACGACGCGCCTCGTCACGGTCGGGACGCTCGTCGAGCTGGCCGTCCTCACCGCCACCCTGTTCGCCGGCATTTCGTTCAGCCGCGTTCCCGCCGCGATCGTCGCCACGACGGCCATTCTCGCGGGTCGTTCCGCGGGCGCGCTCTTCCTCCTGGCGGCACGCCGGGGGCCGCGGCTCGGACGATAATCTCCCGATACCGTGACGAAACCGTACCCTCATCTCCTGTCGCCGCTGGACCTCGGCTTCACGACGCTCTCGAACCGGGTCCTGATGGGTTCGATGCACACCGGGCTCGAGGACCGAAGGGCGACCTTCCCGCGCCTCGCCGCCTATTTCGCCGAGCGCGCGCGGGGCGGCGTCGGGCTGATCGTCACGGGCGGCTTCGCGCCGAACGTCGAGGGGTGGCTGTCGCCGTTCGGGGGCCGGCTCGCGACCCCGCGGGCCGCCCGAGCGCACCGGATGATCACGGGGGCCGTCCACGCCGACGGCGGCAGGATCGCCCTCCAGATCCTCCACGCAGGCCGATACGGTTACTCGCCCTTCTCGGTCGCCCCGTCCCGGATCAAGGCGCCGATCAACCCGTTCACCCCGCGTGCGCTCTCGGCGGCCGGCGTCGAGAGGCAGATCCGGGCGTTCGTGCGCGCCGGTGTGCTCGCCCGGGAGGCCGGCTACGACGGCGTCGAAGTGATGGGCTCCGAGGGCTACTTCATAAACGAGTTCCTCGTCACCCGGACCAACAAGAGAACGGACCGGTGGGGAGGGACCTACGAGAACCGGATGCGCCTCCCGGTGGAGATCGTCGGGAGGTTGCGCGAGGCCGTCGGCCGCGACTTCATCATCGTCTACCGGATCTCGATGCTCGACCTGGTCCCCGGCGGGAGCACGTGGCCCGAGGTCGTGCAGCTCGCCAAGGCCATCGAGGCCGCCGGCGCCACGATCCTCAACACGGGCATCGGATGGCACGAGGCCCGCATCCCGACGATCGCCACGAGCGTGCCGCGCGCGGCCTTCGCCTGGGTCACGCGCAAGCTGAAAGGCCAGGTCGGGATTCCGCTCTGCACGACGAACCGGATCAACGACCCCGCGGTCGCGGAGCGGATCCTCGCCGAGGGCTCCGCCGACATGGTCTCCATGGCCCGGCCGCTTCTGGCCGACGCGGAGTTCGTGAGGAAGGCGAGCGAGGGGCGCGCCGCCGAGATCAACACGTGCATCGCCTGCAACCAGGCGTGCCTCGATCACGTCTTCAGCAGGAAGCTCGCGTCCTGTCTCGTCAACCCGCGCGCCGGACACGAGACCGAGCTCGTCTACTCGCCGGCGCCGTCCAGGAAACGGATCGCCGTGGTCGGTGCGGGGCCGGCCGGGCTCGCCTGTGCCACGGTCCTCGCCGAGCGGGGGCACGACGTGCACCTGTTCGAGTCCGCGGCCGAAATCGGTGGCCAGTTCCGGATGGCGATGCGTGTCCCGGGCAAGGAGGAGTTCGCCGAGACGCTCCGGTATTTCGGAGGGCGGGTCCGCGCCACCGGCGTCGCCCTGCACCTCGGAACGCGCGTCGGCGCGAGCGAGCTGGTCGCGGGGCGCTACGACGACGTCGTCCTCGCCACGGGCGTCGTTCCGCGGAGCCCCCGCATTCCGGGCCAGGACCACCCGATGGTCCTCTCCTACGTCGACGTGCTCCTCGGCGGAAGGGCCGTGGGCAGGTCGGCCGCCGTCGTCGGCGCCGGGGGGATCGGCTTCGACGTGGCGGAGTTCCTCGTCCATGGCGAGAGGCCAGCGGGGGAGACCGGGCCGGACCTGGCCCGATGGATGGAGGAGTGGGGCGTCACCGACCCCGAGGTCTCCCCGGGCGGAGTGGCGCAGCCCCGGCCGGCGCCGCCCGCCCGGAAGGTCACCCTCCTGCAGAGGAAGAAGAGCCGCCCGGGCGCCGGCCTCGCAAAGACCACGGGATGGATCCACCGGGCCTCGCTCAAGATGAAGGACGTCGAGATGCTCGCCGGCGTCTCCTACGAACGGATCGACGACCGTGGGCTCACCGTCCGCCTCGGAGAGAAGGGGGGAGAAACCCGGCTGCTCGAGGTCGAGAACGTCGTCCTCTGCACGGGCCAGGAGCCGCAGCGCGAGCTGGAGGGCCCGCTCAGGGAGGCCGGAGTCCGGCTGCACCTCATCGGGGGAGCGGACGTCGCGGCCGAGCTCGACGCCAAGCGCGCCATCGACCAGGGCTCGCGGCTGGCGGTCTCCCTTTGATCCTCGGTCAGAATCCCAGGGAGAGCGCGAGGCCGTAGTACTCGACTTCGTTGACGTAGAACTGGCCGTGCGGGTCGAATCCCCTGTACCACTCGGCCATCAGGCGCAGCCGCCGCTGCCCCGGGTCGGGATGACCGAACTCGAGGCCGGCCTTGACGCTCGTGTCGATGGCCCAGTCGTGCTCCTCGAGGCTCTTCATGTCCACTCCCGCGATCGGTCTCCCGTGCCACAGGAGCGCCTTCTTGCCGCGAAACTCCAATCCCCAATGGGCGCTCAGCGGCTCGAGATCAGCCGGCTCGTTGTGGAGCAGGTATTCGCCCCCGGCGTAGAGGCGCAGGCTGCGCCATTCGTGCGAATAGAGGAGCTCCGTCGCTTCGAAGCTGAGGTTGACGCGGTCAGGAGGATTGGCGCCGAGGAGCAGCTCATCCCCCAGGTGCGAGCTCTGGTGATAGATGCGAAAGCGCAGCGACCCGTTGCCGTGCCGGAACGTCACGGGAAAGCCGATGACGTAGTCCGCGTTCACGAGGTCATACGAGGGCGTGTCCATGTTGAACTGGGCGAAGATGGCGCCCTGCACGCTCAACTGCAGGCCCTGCCCTTCGGAGCTGCCGAAGAAACGGTAAAGGCCGAAGGTCTCGCCGAACCCGACGGACGCCATGGTGAACCGCGCGCCCGACGAGGTGAAGCGGTTCAGGCCGACGAAGAACTGTGCCTGCTTCGGATCGGCGACGAGGGGCCGGAAGAAGTCACCCGTCGGAAAGGCCTCTCCCTTCCCGGCCGCTTCCGGCGCTCCACCCACGGCTCCGGATGGAACGGCTTCCGCGGCCTTCACTTCTATCGCGACCCCGCGCAGCTCCTTGACGGTGGAGAGTTCCTGCTCGGCCGCCTTCCGCCGCGATGGGTCGTCTTCGAACAGGGTGATGGTGGCAACCCCGTTCACGACCGTCAGGCGATAGGAGTCCCGGTCCCAGTGCAGATTCCGCTCGACGAGGGAGGCGACGTAACCGGCCAGGAACTCGTCGCTGGCCTTCTCCTCCGAGAGGGCAGCGTGCGCTCCGAGGAGAAGCGCGAAGCTCAGGGAGACCGCACAAAGGCTGCAAGCGGCGCGCCGCTTCGTGGGTCGCCTGGGAAGCTCCTCTTCGCACTCCGGAACGGATGTGGGCATCGATGGCACCTGTGATCCTGTCGAAAGGCATGACCGATAGAGTGCGGACAGAACGAACCTCCTTCGATCCTCCGAGATCCAGCGCAAGAGCCTTGCCAGGTGGGTGGTGGCGAGGGGAACGCCTCTGACGTCGGTCGGGAGGGCAAAGGCCAGGCATCGGCCCCGAAGGTGGACGCGCTTTCCCGGTCGGTTGAAAGGAGTACAAAGGATGCGCCTGCCAGCGTTCCACGGGCGGAATGCGCCCGTGCTACAAGGGTTCATGCGCCGCTTCGGCCCCGTCCTCCTCGCCGCGCTCGCGCTCCTCGCGTGCCGCCGACCTCCCGCCGTCGACCCCGCGTACCTCGCCGCGGTCGACGCGGCCCGCGCCCGACGGATGGCGGAGCTGACCTCCGAGGACGGATGGCTCTCCCTCGTTGCGCGCGAGCTCCTGGCGCCCGGCGAGAACGTCGTCGGGTCCGACCCGTCGGCCGCGCTGGTCCTGGAGGACCCGGGCATTCCGGCGAGGGCGTGCACCTTCGACCTTCGCCCGGATGGCACCGTGGTCCTCCGAGCCGGGGCAGGCGCTCCCGTCGCCGTGAACGGCGGCCCGCCGACCCCGGCGCCGCTCGTCCCCGAAAGCGACGGGGAGCGGCACGACGTCGTGACGGTGGGCCGCGTGCGCATCTCCCTCCTGTTGAAGGACGGCCGTGTTCTCGTCCGCGCGCGCGATCCCGAGAGCCCGCGGAGGGCGGGCTTCACCGGTCTGAAGTATTTCCCGGTCGATCCCGCGTACCGCGTCGAGGGCGCGTACGAGCCGTACGCGGCGCCGCGGGAGATCGACGTCCCCTCCTCGAGAGGGCCCGCCCGCAAGGCGCTCGCGCCGGGCATCGTCAGATTCACGCTCGCCGGGCGGGAGCTCGCGCTCGAGCCGACCGTCGAGTCGCCCGAGGACGAAACCCTCTTCTTCGTCTTTTCCGACGCCACCGCCGGCACGGAGAGCTACGGAGGAGGCCGCTTCCTGCACGCGAAGAAGCCGAAGCCGGGGGAGGCGAAGGTCGCCCTCGACTTCAACCTCGCCGAGAACCCGCCCTGCTCGTTCACTCCCTTCGCGAGCTGCCCGCTGGCCCTCCCGAGGAACACGCTTCCCGTCCGGGTCGAGGCGGGGGAGAAGGCGCCCGCGGATCACTGACGTCGGGGTGGTGTGACGGACGCGCCGGCGGTGCCGCGAAGAACAGGGGAGCCCGCTCGTGCGGGCTCCCCTCGTATCCGGGTCGTGTCAGACGGCGACGTGCGTCAGAGCTTCGGGCCCGCCGCGATCACCTCGGGCGCGCACCCTTCCTCGAACTTCTTGAAGTTCTCGACGAAGCGCGCGGCGAGCGAGCGGTAGCGGTTCGCGTAGAGGGACTTGTCGGGCCAGGAGCTGGACGGGTCCATGACGGAGTCGGGGATGCCCGGGCAGCTCTTCGGGACCTCGAAGCCGAAGATCGGGTCCTTCCGGTACTCGACGCCGTGGAGGGAGCCGTCCAGCGCGGCGTCGAGGAGCGCGCGGGTGTAGCGGATGGAGATCCGCTTGCCGACGTTGTAGGGACCGCCGACCCAGCCGGTGTTCAGGAGCCAGCAGCTGACGCCGTAACGCTCGATCTTCCTCTTCAGGAGGTCGGCGTAGAAGGCAGGATGATGGACCATGAACGGACCGCCGAAGCAGGCCGAGAACGTCAGCTCGGGCTCCTTGCCGAGGCCGACCTCGGTGCCGGCGATCTTCGACGTGTAGCCGGAGATGAACTGGTAGAGCGCCTGGTCGGGCGTGAGCCGCGCGATCGGCGGCAGGACCCCCTGGGCGTCGCAGGTGAGGAAGATGATGTTCTTCGGGTGGCCGGCCTTCTTCTCGGGGACGGCGTTCGCGATGAACTCGAGCGGGTAGGAGCCGCGGGTGTTCTCGGTGATCGACTCGTCGTCGAGGTCGATCTTCCGGGTGACCGGGTCGAAGACGACGTTCTCGAGGATCGTCCCGAAGCGGTGGGTCGTGGAGTAGATCTCCGGCTCGGCCTGCGCCGAGAGGGCGATCACCTTCGCGTAGCAGCCCCCTTCGATGTTGAAGACCCCCTCGTCGCTCCAGCCGTGCTCGTCGTCGCCGATGAGGCTCCGCTTCGGGTCGGCCGAGAGCGTCGTCTTGCCGGTGCCGGAGAGGCCGAAGAAGAGAGCCGAGTCGCCCCCCTTTCCGACGTTCGCGGAGGCGTGCATCGAGAGGACGCCGTCGAGAGGGAGGAGGTAGTTGAGAACGGTGAAGACCGACTTCTTGATCTCGCCCGCGTACTCGGTGTTGCCGATGAGGCAGACGCGCTGGTCGAAGCTGAGCGTGATGAACGTCTGGGCGTTCGTCCCGTCGATCGGCGGGAAGCCCGAGAAGCCGGGGGCCGCGATGACGGTGAACTCCGGGACGTGGCGGCGGTACTCCTCCAGCGACTGCGGCAGGATGAACATGTTCCTGACGAAGAGGGAGTGCCACGCCTTCTCGGTGATGATCCGGACCGGGACGCGGTAGGCGGGGTCGGCGCCGGCGTAGACGTCCTGGACGAAGAGGTCGTGCCCCTGCAGGTACCCCTGAAGGCGGTTGAAGAGGTCGTTGAACTTCTCGGGGGCGTAGGGGCGGTTGTACGGACCCCACCAGACGTGACCTTCGGTGGAGGGCTCCTTCACGACGGCCTTGTCGTTCGCGGCGCGCCCGGTGTGCTTTCCGGTGTGGGCGACGACCGGGCCGCCCGCGACGATCCGCGCCTCGCGGCGGAAGGCGATCTCCTCGTAGAGCGCCTCGGTGGGGAGGTTCCAGTAGGCCATCCGCAGGTTCGAGAGGCCGTGGTTCGCGAGCCCGTAGTCGGCCTTTCGCGCCGAGGCTTCGCCTTCGGCCGGAGTCTTGATGTCGAGCAGGTTCTTCACAGCCAGTCCCTCACGAGCTTCTTGTCGCCGACGTAGATCTCGTTGGGGGCCGACGGGTCGAGCGCCCACTTGATCCGGGCGATTCCCTCCTGGATCTCCTTGATCGTCCCCGCATACGAAAGGCGGAGGTAGCCCTCCATCCCGAACTCGCGGCCCGGGACGGCGACGACGAGCGCCTTCTTCAGGAGGAAGTCGGAGAGCTCGACCGACTTGCTCGAGTAGGCGCGGAAGTCGGGGAGGCAGTAATACGTGCCGTCGGGCTTGATCGTCTTCACCCCGTTGAACGAGGCGAGCTCCTGGAGCATGACGTTCCGGTTGTTCTCGAGCTGCAGGCGGAGGCTCTCGACGGCGCTCTGGAGGCCCGACATCGCCCCCTCGGCCGCGGCCTGGAGGAGGACGGAGACGGTCGTCGTGATCTGCCCCTGGACGTTCGTCATGATCTGGACGAGCGGCCGAGGCGCGATCGCCCAGCCGATCCGGAACCCGGTCATGCCGTAGAGCTTCGAGACGCCGTTGACGGCGATGACCTTCGACGTCTCGGTGTCCTTTCTCGTGAACTTGAAGCAGCTCGGCGACTTCTTTCCGTCGAAGACGAGCTTGTGGTAGATGTCGTCCATGATCAGCCAGATCCCCTTGCGCTCGCAGAACTCGACGAGCTCGGCGATGAGGCTGTCGGGGTAGAGGACGCCGGAGGGGTTGTTCGGGCTGTTGCAGATGATGACGCGCGTCGCCGACCCGACGGACTTCTCGATGTCCTCCATCCGGGGGACGAAGCCGCCGTCCTCGGCCTTCACGATGACCGGGACGCCGTAGCACATCCGCACCATCTCGGGGTAGCTGACCCAGTACGGGGCGAGGATGACGACCTCGTCCTGCGGGTTCAGGACCGAGTAGAGGATGTTGAAGACCGACTGCTTGGCCCCGGCCGAGACGATGACGTTCTCGGGGGCGACGACGCGGTCGTAGTTCTCCTCGGTGTACCGGATGATCTGCTTCTTCAATCCCGGCGTTCCGTCGGCCGGCGTGTACTTCACGTCCCCGGCGTTCAGCTTCGAGGCGGCGGCGAGGATGGCGGCGATGGGGGCCTTGTTCTTGGGCTCGCCGGCCCCGAGATGGACGACGGCCTCGCCCTTCTCGCGCAGGAGCCGGGCCTGCTCGTTCAGGCGGAGCGTGGGCGACTCCGCGATCGATTTCGCGAGCTGAGAGACGCTCATGGGGTGAGAAACCTCCCTTTCGCCGGTGGGCCGCTGGAGCAGAGCTCCGCGGCGCCGAGGGCAACGAGGGATTGTACCGGCGTGGGGGCGTTTACGCTGCCGTGGAAGTCGCGTCCTCCGGGGTGCGGGGGAACGGGTGGACCAGGGGGATCGGCGGGAGGGCACGCTTCAGGTCCGCGAACCGCAGGAGCGAGGCCTGGTAGCCGACCCGCGTCATCGCGAACAGCCAGAAGCCGAGCTGGCGGACGCCGACGAGCGCGGCGATTCCGGCGGAGGTCGCGGGGTTCATCGCGACGCCGAGCGCCGTGAACCCGGCCTGGATCGCGAGCCCCAGGGAGAGCCAGAAGAGCCAGAGCCCGGCGGCGGGAGAACGGGACCCGCGGAGGACTTCCTTGGCGGCCCGGTAGGCCCCGCGTGCGTTCGCGGCTTCGCCCGTCGCGAGGGCGATCCTGGCCAGCGAGAAGCGCAGGTTCACGTTCGCGGCGATGGCGAGCGTGGCGGCGACGGCCCAGACGAGGCCGAACGTCGCGAGCGTCCCGTTCGGCGCGGCGTCCTTGCCGGCGATCCTGCCGAGAAGGAGGACGGGGCCGACGACGAGGAACCCGATCCAGAGCGTGAGAGAGACGGCATAGCGTGAAAACGCCCAGGCGACGGGACGGAAGAGGGCGGCCCCCTCGGAGACGGTTCGGCGCAGCGCCGGGCGGGGCAGGCCCGAAAGGAGGACGCGGATGGCCCCCGTCGTCAGGAGCAGATCGAGGAGGACGGAGAGGACGACGCCGGCCCCGATCGCCGCAAGGGCGATACGGACGTCGTGCGGGAAGACCCCCGCGAAGCTGAGGAACGCCCAGGAATCCCAGCCCCGAAGGAGGCCTTCGCGGAACGGGCTCTGGTCGATGGGGGCGAAGAGTGGCCCGAAGGCGACCCAGGCCGGCAGCGACGAGACGAGCAGTCCCATCCAGAGGACTCCGGCGAGACGGCGATAGGTGAACGTGGCCGAGAAGCCGGTCGTCAGGGGAGAGAGGCGTGGCGGCATGTCGGGCGCTCCGTCAACGAAGAAGCCAGAGGGAGGAGAGGAGGATCTGGACGCCGTGGAGGGCATAGGCCCGCACCTTCGCGGTGGCCGAGGGTCCCTGCTTCTCTCCGGTGTAGCGGGCGTTGTTCCACGGGTTCGCGTCGAGGACGATCCTCCGCTCCGGGTCGACCTCGGCCTTCGCGAGGCGGGAGCCGTAGGTCGTCCGGAGGCGGAGCCAGGGGGCCTTCCCATCCCACGTCGTGCGCCAGGTCGCCCCGTTCTCGAAAGAGAGCACGATCGTCACGGGGAGTGGAATCGTCCCGATGCGGCTGACGAGGGCGACCGACTCGTATCTTTTCGCCGCCTTTGCCTTCCCGCCCGTCGGGGGTTTCTTGCCGGACTCCTCCTTCGGCGGGCGGACGCGCTTCCCGGCGTCGTCGTACCCCTCGAACGGCCGGGCTTCGGTGCTCGAGACTCGGCTGACGGCGTAGTCGGTCGTCCCGTTTCCGTACCAGATCTCGCGGATGAGCGGTTCGAGGCTCGCGCCGCCCGCGGGCCGGAAGGCGTCGAGGAAGTCCTCGGAGGTGGGGTGGTCGAATCGCCAGCGTTCGGCCCAGGCCCGGAAGGCCCGCCAGAACGCTTCCTCGCCGAGGATCCGGCGGATCTGGTCGATGGACGTCGCAGCCCTGGCGTACGAGTTTCGGCCGTAGGCGCCCGGGGCGAACGACCAGGAGGGTGTGACGAGCCGGTCGACCTCGCGCGCCCGGATCGTCTGGATCCGGCCGAGGTCGAAGCTCCCGAGGCGGGCGCCGAGAGGGAGCCGGATCATGCCGCCGTAGCGGCGGTCCATCATCTCGTACTCCGTGAACGAGTTGATCCCCTCGTCCATCCAGCTTTCCTCGAACTCGTTCGAGGCGACGAGGCCGTACCACCAGCCGTGCCCGAACTCGTGGACGACGATCATCTCGGGTTCCCGGATGCCGTTCAGGGGCCAGTGCCCGAAGGCACGCATCGTCCCGCCCGTGAAGATCGTCTGGTACTCCATCCCCATCGCCCCGCTCCCGTCCTCGGGAGGGTCGACGCAGCTGGCCTGCGCGTAGGGGTAGGGGAAGGCGTAGAGCCCGAACCAGACGAGGGCCCACTTCTGGGCGTCGGCGTAACGCGTCCATTGCCCGACGTGGTCGGGCTGCATGTAGTAGCGGAGCTTCACGGGCCTGAACCCCGCCCGAAGGTCGGCTTCGGATCGTCCCAGGAGCTTCGCCGCCCGGGCCAGCTCGCCGGCCGGGAGGTCCCTGTGCGGGTCGAAGAAGTCCTCCTTCACGACGAAGCGCGGGTCGGCCGACCAGGCGAAGTCGTGCACCGACGCCTGCTCGAAGACGAGCGTCTTCCGGCCGCCCTCGCGGCTCTCCTTCACGAGCGCCCCCGCGGAGGCGACGACGTACCTTTCCGGGACGGTGAGGGCGACCCTGTAGTCGCCCCAGTCGGCGTAGAACTCTGAGTTCGCGTGGTACTGGTGGGCGTTCCAGGCCGGCTCGGCTCGGCGGCGCCGGCCCCGGGGCTCGAAGACGGCCACCTTCGGGTACCACTGGCCGATCATGTAGAAGTCGCGGACGTAGCCGGCGCGGGCGAAGACCTTCGGGATGCGGGAGGTCCAGGCGATCTCGAGCGCAACCGTCTCCCCGGGGGCGACGGGGGAGCCGAGAGGCACCGACAGGACGGTCCGGTCGTCGCGGTTGCCGTCGTCCGGGGACTCGAATCGGGCCGCCGGGAGGAGACTGACGCCGTCCCGGGTCATCGAGGTCAGGTCGATGGAACCAAAGCCCTCGGTCTCGTCGGCCTGATCCCTCCGGAGCCGCCCTCCGGACTCCCGGAAGAAGGTCGAGCGGTTGTTTCGGAATGCGTTCCAGTAGAGGTGGAGCTTCAGCTCCTGCACGGCAACGTCCGAGGGATTCGTCCAGCGGATCGTCTCGCGCCCTTTCAGCTCGCGACGTTCGTCGTCGAGCGTGACGCGGATGTCGTAATCGACGACCTTCCTGGGCTCCGGGAGGGCTCGGGCGGGGAGGACGGGCAGAAGAAGCCCGAGAGCCGCAGCGGCGGCGAGGATTCTCGAACTCATCGGAACTCCCTCCGAAAGAGGAGGATAAGGCCTGTCGGCCCGGAAGGAAGGAGACCCGGGGGACGGGTGGCCCCGAATCCGGACCGGGCCTGGGTCCGGTTCAGGAGGCGGAGCATCCCGGGTGGTAAGATGGACGATGTTTGCGAGTCGCCCCGGCCCCTCGGGCGGGCGGTGACGCTGGCGGAGGAGTATGAGGATTTCGGCGCTCAAGCCCTCGGTCGCGGCCCCAGCCAGGGCGCGGGTTTCGATCTTCGACAAGTGCCGGAAGTACACGGTCCCGGACGACATCAAGGCGGCCGGGGTCTGGAACTACTTCCGGATGCTCGAGTCGGGGCAGGATCCGATCGTGCACATCGGCGGGCGCGAGCTCGTCATGCTCGGCTCGAACAACTACCTCGGCCTGACGTCCCACCCCAAGGTCAAGGAACGGGCGATCGCCGCCGTGAAGAAGTACGGTGCCGGCTGTGCCGGAAGCCGGCTCCTCAACGGCACGCTGGACATCCACGTCGAGCTGGAGGAGCGGCTGGCCGCGTTCATGCGCAAGCCCGCCTGCATCACGTTTTCCACCGGATTTCTTTCGAACCTGGGCGTGCTCGGGACCCTTCCGACGAAAGGCGACGCGATCTACCTCGACCGGCAGGACCATGCCTGCATCTACGACGGCGCCAGGCTCGCCGTCGGAGCGGACGTCAGGAAGTTCAAGCACAACGATCCGGACGACCTCGTCCGGATGCTCAGCACCCACCAGGACAAGGCCGGGCGGATCCTGGCCGTAGACGGTGTCTTCTCGATGGAGGGGGACATCGCCCCGCTTCCCGCGTACGCCGACATCTGCGCCGAATGGGGCATGGCGCTCATGGTCGACGACGCCCACGGCATCGGTGTCCTCGGCAGGACGGGCCGGGGTACAGCCGAACACTTCGACCTCGAGGACCGGACCGACATCATCATGGGGACCTTCTCGAAGTCCCTCGCGGCCATCGGCGGCTTCATCGTGGCCGACACCGAGATCGTCAAGTACATCCAGCACAAGGCGAGGGCGCTGATCTTCACGGCGGCGCCCCCGCCGGCATCCATCGGAGCCGTCCTGGCCGCCCTCGACATCATCGAAGCGGAGCCCGAGCGCAGGCAGCATCTCTGGGACAACACCCGCTTCATGATGACGAGCCTGCGGGCCATCGGGTTCGACTGCGGCGAATCCGAGACGCCCGTCATCCCCGTCGTCGTCGGAGAGGACTACCTCGCCTTCAAGATGGCCAAGCGCCTCGACGAAGAGGGGGTCTTCGTGAACCCGGTCGTCAGCCCCGCCTGCGCACCGGGCCGGGCCCTGATCCGGACGTCCTACATGGCGACGCACCGCCGGGAGCACCTCACCCGTGCGCTCGAGGCGTTCCAGAAGGTCGGCCGCGAGCTGGGGCTCGTCAGCTAGCTGTCGGGGCGTCCGCCCGGAGGCGTTGTCCGTGCGCTCGGCGCACCACGAGCCGGGAAAGCCGCACGATGCGACTTTCCCCTGAGGAGGTCGAGGTCGATGCCCGAAGGGGTTTCCGTCTCCGAGGTGTCGTCCGCGAAGGATCTGAAGGGGTTCGTCGAGCTCCCGTACAGGCTGTACGCTGACGACGCCGACTTCGTCCCGCCGCTGCGGAGCGACGTCCGCTGGATGCTCGATCCGGGGAAGAACCCCTTCTGGAAGCACGCGCGCCGGACGCTCTTCCTCGCCCGCAGGGGCGGGCGCGTCGTCGGCCGCATCGCGGCGATCGCCGACGACGAGCACAACCGGGTCCACGCCGACCGGACTGCGTTCTTCGGCTTCTTCGAGTGCGAGAACGACCCGGAGGCTGCCCGAGCCCTTTTCGAGGCCGCGGAATCCGCCGCCTCGAAGCTCCTCCCGGGATGCGACCGGCTGCGGGGACCGGTCAACCCGTCGATGAACGACGAGGTCGGATTCCTCCACGCCGCCGAGAGCGAGCCGGGGCCGCCGGTCCTGATGATGACCTACAACCCGGCGTACTACCTCGACCTCGCGGCGGACGCGGGCTTCGCCAAGGAGAAGGACCTCGTCGCCCTCCTGGCGCCGGTCGACGACCGCTCGTTCGCGCGGCTCGGCCGGATCACGGATGCCGTCCGGCGCCGCAACCCCGAGCTGACCTTCCGGACGATCCGGATGGAGGACTTCCCGAACGAGCTCCAGAAGGTCAAGGTCGTCTACAACGGGGCCTGGGAGAACAACTGGGGCTTCGTTCCGATGACGTCGGAGGAGCTCGACGCGATGGCGAAGAAGCTGAAGGACCTGATCTATCCGCCGATCGTCTGGTTCGTCGAGGCGGGGGAGAAGCCGGTCGCGTTCATGCTCGGGATGCCCGACTTCAACCAGGTCCTGATCCGGATGGGAGGACGCCTCCTCCCGTTCGGCTGGCTGAAGTTCCTCCTCGGGAGGAAGAAGGTGGACCGCATCCGGCTCCTCGCCTTCGGGGTCCTGCCGGAATACCGCCGGAAGGGACTCGACGCGGTCTGCTACTTCGAGGGGTACAAGCGGGCCATCGCCGGAGGCTTCAAGACCGTCGAGTTCTCCTGGATCCTCGAGGACAACCTCGACCTCCTGAAGCCGATCGAGGTCTTCGAAGGGCGGCTCTACCGCCGGTATCGCCTCGTTTCCAGGACGGTGCCGTCGGGCTCCTGAGGGACCCTTCCCGCCAGCGCTCTCGCCGCTCCGACGACGAAAACGACGAGAACGATCCCCGCGAGGACGTCGACCACGTAGTGGTAGCGCCCGGCCACGGTGGCCAGGACGAGGCCGAGCGCGAACGGAAGGAAGCCGAGAAACGTCTTCTTCGACCGACGCGCCGCCTCGACGAGAACGGCGATCGTCACCATGGTGTGCCCCGAAGGGAAGCAGTTCCGGCGGTTCGTCTCGAGCCGGTCGAGGGTCGAGTCGATCGCCTGCGCCACCGGTCCCCGAGGGAGCGGGCCGTCGTGCGGGACGGTGAATCGTGGCCCGATCGCCGGAACGAAGAAGTAGCCGGCGTAGCTGACGTAGAAGACGAGGAGCATCCCGAAGACGTACGCCGGGAATCGCGCTCCCGGCGTCTTCTCGCGCAGGTCGTCCCGCCAGAGGAGCGCGCCGAGGATGATGGGGTGGAAGTAGTAGAGGGCGTAGCAGACGGTCAGGACCTCGAGGGGAAGGGGACCCATGAGGGGCTCGAGGAGTCGCGTCGGGTCGGAGCCGAGGAAGAGAAACCGGTCGGCGGAGACGAGGAACGGGTCGAGATCGACGCGGCTCGCGCCGAGAATGAAGGGGCCCAGGTTGTCGAAGACGAGAAGGACCGGGAGGATCGGGCCGAACTCCGCGACGCTCGCCAGGACCGATCCGGGCCGAGGGCGGCGGGCGCGAATCGCCGCGAACGCGAACGGGAGGAGGAACGCTGAGGCCACCAGCGCCGTCTCCGCGGGCGCGCGCCGGGGAACGCCCGTGACGACGCCCGTGACGAGGAGCAATCCCGTGGCCCCGCACGTCAGGAGGTCGGCGAGGGCGAAGCGCACGCCGCGTTGTAGCACGCGGAACCTATAATGAAAGGATGCACGCGATCGCGATGGCGAGCCTTCTCCTCCTGCTCGCCCCGGCCGCCCTGGGGGCCGGGACGGAGGCCGTCGTCGTCGACCTCGACACCGACATCAATCCCGTCACCGCCGAGTTCGTCAAGAGGGTCGTCGAGGAGGCCGTGGCCGGAGGGGCGCCCGCAGTCGTCCTCAGGATCAACACCCCCGGGGGCCGGCTCGATTCGACCCGTGAGATCACGAAGACGATTCTCGCCTCGGAGGTCCCGGTCATCGGCTTCGTTCACCCGCCCGGCTCCCAGGCGGCGTCCGCCGGCTTCATCATCCTGATGGCCTGCGACGTCGCGGCGATGGCCCCGGGGACGAACACCGGAGCGGCCTCTCCCGTCGGGAGCGGGGGAGAGGAGCTGCCGAAGACGATCGGCAAGAAGGTGAGCGAGGACGCCGCGGCCCTCGTCCGGTCGCTCGCCGTCCCGCGCGGCCGTCCGGTCGAAGACGCGGTCAAGACGATCAGCGAGGCCCTCTCCTATTCCGAGAGCGAGGCGAAGGAGAAGAAGCTCGTCGAGATCGTGGCCCGGGACATTCCCGACCTCTTCGCGCAGCTCGACGGGCGCCCGGTCAAGCGGGTCGGAAAACCCGACGTCGCTCTGAAGAGCGCCGCGTTCACGTTCCGCACGGAGAGAAAGACCGGCCTCGAGAAGGCCCTCGGGGTCATCGCGAGCCCGATGGTGGCGGGCCTCCTCTTCCTGATCGGCGTCGTCGGCCTCTACTCCGAGTTCCAGAGCCCTGGTGCGATCCTTCCGGGTGTCCTCGGGAGCATCTGCCTCCTCCTGGCCTTCTTCGCGATGTCGGTCCTCCCGACGAACTGGGTGGGCATCGGCCTCATCCTCCTCGGGGTCCTCTTCTTCTTCCTCGAGGTGAAGTTCACGATGCACGGCATCCTCGCGATCTCGGGCGGCGTCTCGATCATTCTCGGGGCCGTCCTCCTCTTCCACCGCGACGAGTTCGCTCCCCGCGCCGAGCTCTGGTTCATCGTCGGCGGGGCGGCCGTGACGACCGTCATCCTCGCGGGCCTCTCCCTCATGGCCCTCTCCGTCCAGCGCCTCCCCGGCAGGACCGGCGTCGCGGTCCTCGTCGGTCAGGTCGTGCCGGCTCGCGTCGGCGCCACGGGCGCCCTGAAGGTCTTCGCCGACGGGGCGCTCTGGGAAGCCCGGAGCGCCGCACCCCTCAACGACGGACAGCTGGTCGAGATCACGGGCGTCGACGGGCTGGCCGTCCTCGTCAAGCCCTCCGTACGGAGCGAAAAGGCATGAACATGCTTCCGAACCCGATCTTCATCGCGGGCATCTTCGTCGTCATCTTCTTCCTCTCGAAGTGGGTGAACATCCTCAACGAGTACGAGCGGGCGGTCACGTTCTGGCTCGGCCGCCTCGGGCCCGCCCCGAAAGGGCCGGGGCTGACGTTCATCTTCTGGCCCTTCGAGACGATGGTCCGCGTCGACCTGCGGACGATCACCCTCGACGTCCCGCCGCAGGACGTCATCACCCGGGACAACGTCTCGGTCAAGGTCAACGCGGTCATCTACTTCAACGTCATGGACCCGGCCCGGGCGATCGTGAAGGTGGCGAACTTCATGTACGCCACGTCGCAGCTGGCGCAGACGACCCTGCGGTCGGTCCTCGGTCAGGCCGCCCTCGACGAGCTCCTCTCCGAGCGCGAGAAGCTGAACGAGAGCCTCCAAGAGATCCTCGACAAGCACACCGACCCGTGGGGGATCAAGATCACGATGGTCGAGGTGAAGGCCGTCGACCTGCCGATCGAGATGCAGCGGGCGATGGCCAAGCAGGCCGAGGCCGAACGCGAGAAGCGCGCCAAGATCATCCACGCCTCCGGCGAGTTCGAGGCGTCCAAGCAGCTTGCCGAAGCCGCTCACATCATCGCCACGGAGCCCGCCTCCATGCAGCTGCGCTACCTGCAGACCCTGACCGAGATCGCCGCCGAGAAGAACTCGACGATCCTCTTCCCGGTCCCCATCGAGATGATGGCCCTCCTCGGCCAGAAGATGGCGAAGGACGTGAAGTGACCGAGGAGAAGGACGGGCCGGTTCACTACCAGGTCTCGGTCACGGGCCGCCAGGCCGCGGCGTTCTTTCTGGGCCTCCTGGCCGCGCTGGGGCTCTCGTTCTTCTTCGGCATGAAGACGGGAGCCGCGGCGAAGAAGGGCCCGGACTCCGTCACGGCCCTCGCGGCCCAGTCGGACATCCCCGTCCCGGCGCCCGAGGCGGACCGCGAGAGAGGCGACAGGCCGGCACCGGTGCCGACGGAGGCGCCGATCGGTTTCGACGCCGCGCCCCCCGAGGCCTCGCGGCAGCCCGCTCCGAGAGCGGAGCCGTCCGCGAAGGAGGCGCCGAAGGCGGCCTCCCGCCAGGAGCGGCCTGTCCCGGCCCAGGAGCCGAAGATCGTGGAGCTCGGGCCGACGCCCGTCGCGACACGGGCGGAGAAGGCCGCCCCCGCTCCGGTTCCGATGAAGGCGACCGATCCCGCGAAGGAAGCCGACGGGCCCTTCTGGGTGCAGATCGTGGTCACGTCCAACGCCGAGAAGGCGGACGACCTCGCAAAGAAGCTCAAGGCCGACGGGTTCAAGCCGGTCGTCTCGCCCGTGACCGGGAAGAAGGGCCTGACCTTCAGGGTTCGCATCGGCCCCTATCCGGACCGCGCGAAGGCCGAGTCTGCCGCGACGAAGGTGCAGAAAGCGGAGAAGCTCGACACGAAGCCGATCGTCGTTCCCGGGACATGAGCCGGTCCCTCCCGGTGCGGGGCGAGCCCGCGCTCCCTCCGTGGATCCGCGAGCGGAAGGTGAGGCTCTCGGGCCTCCACGAGCTGAAGACGCTCATGCGCACGCGCGGCCTCCACACGGTCTGCGAGGAGGCCCGCTGCCCGAACCGGAGCGAGTGCTTCGAGAAGAAGACCGCGACGTTTCTCGTCTGCGGCGACGTCTGCACGCGCGCCTGCGGCTTCTGCAACGTGAAGTCCGGGCGCCCTGGCGCGCTCGACCCGGAGGAGCCCGGGAACGTCGCGCGCGCCGTCCTCGAGATGGGGCTCGAGCACGTCGTCCTCACGTCCGTCGACCGCGACGACCTCCCGGACGGCGGCGCGGCCCACTGGGTCCGCGTCGTCGAGGCGTTGAGGGCCCTCGCCCCGCGCCGGACCGTCGAGGTTCTCACCCCCGACTTCCAGGGCGACGCGGCCGCGATCGACCTCGTGGCCGACGCGCGCCCCGACGTCTTCAACCACAACGTCGAGACGGTCCCCCGTCTCTACCCGACGGTCCGGCCGAAGGCGGTCTTCGACCGCTCGGTCGCCCTCCTGGCCCGCGTGAAGAAGCGCCATCCGGTGACGGTGACGAAGTCCGGGCTGATGCTCGGTCTCGGCGAGGATGACTCCGAGGTCCTCGACGTCTTCCGCGCCCTGCGCACGGCGGGCGTCGACGTCCTGACGCTGGGGCAGTACCTGCGGCCCGCGGCCTGGAACCTCCCGGTCGTCTCGTACGCGACGCCCGAGAGGTTCGAGTCGCTCCGCGCGGCCGGCGAGGAGCTCGGCTTCTCCTACGTCTTCGCGGGGCCGTTCGTGAGGTCGAGCTACCGGGCGGAGGAAGCTCTCGCCGCATCGGCCCGGCGCCGGGCCTGAACGCGATGGGCGTCGTCCCCGCGTCCGCGGGCGCCCGGGCGGTCTCGGCGCTCCTGTCGGGCGTCCTCCTCGGTCTCTGCTTTCCGAACGCGTCTCTCGTCTTCTTCCTGCCGGTTGCGCTCGTGCCTCTCCTGCTCGCTCTCGACGGGGTCCGGCCCGCGCGGGCCGCTCTCCTCGGCGGCCTCTTCGGCGTCGCGTTCTGGCTGACGACGTTTCCCTGGATCTACCACGTCGTCCACCGCTTCGGCGGGCTTCCCGCGCCGCTCGCAGGTGTCGCGCTCGTCCTGGCCGCGCTCATCCCGACCGTGCCGATGGCCGCGATGGCGGCCCTCGCCGCCGTCGCGGCCCCGCGCTCGACGGGAGCGCGGCTCCTCGTCTTCCCGGCCGCCTGGGTCGTGCAGGAGCTCGTGAGGACGTACGCGTTCTCGGGTTTCCCCTGGGCGCTCGTCTCCTATCCCCTCGCCCCGTGGCCCCTCCTGACGCAGACGGCGGCCTTCGGAGGGGCCGCGCTGACGTCGTTCCTCGTCGTCATGGTGAACGCGGGGCTGGCCGAAGCCGTTCGCGGAACGGGCCGGGCGCGGGCGACCGGAGTCGCCGTGGCGGCCGGGGTCGTCGCGGTCTCGCTCGCCGTCGGTGCGGCGAGGCTCTCCTCCCCGGAAGCATTCGCCCCGGGCGAAGGTTTGCGCGTCCTGATCGTCCAGCCGAACGTCGAGCAGGACGTGCGGACCGCGCCGGGGACGGCCGAACGGATCCACTTCGACGTCACGGGGCTGACGCGCGCTCTCCTGAGGGAGTCGCCGTCGGACCTCGTCCTCTGGCCCGAGAGCGCGACGCTCCTGGCGTGGCCGTGGTCGGAGGGGTTCCGGCAGGAGATCACGCGCCTCTGCCGCGAGGAGAAGACCGCCCTCCTCTTCAACACGGTCTGGTCCGACCGCCCGGAGGACGACGACGCGGCCTACTTCAACTCGGCGCTCCTCGTCGACGGGAACGGTGTCGTCGGCGAGCCGTACCACAAGCTCCGGCTCGTCCCGTTCGGGGAGTACATCCCCCTTCGGGCCCTGTTTCGCTGGGTGCCGCAGGTGAGCCAGGCCGTCCCCGGCTCCTTCACGCCAGGGGAGAGGGCGATCCCGCTCGAGCTCCGGGGCGTTCGGCTGGGCGGGGCGATCTGCTACGAGGTCGTCTATCCCTGGATCGTGCGGGCACAGGTGGCGGCGGGCGCGGACGCCCTCTACACGCTCACGAACGACGCCTGGTACGGCAGCGGAGGGGCCCAGGAGCAGCACTGGCAGGCGGCCGTCTTCAGGGCCGTCGAGACGGGGCGCCCGATGCTGCGCGCCGCGGTCACCGGCATCAGTGGCTGGGTGGACGGGAGGGGCCGGACGCTGGCGCGCCTCGGGCCCGGAGCGCGGGCCGGCATTGCCGGGCGGCTGCGAGTCCCGCCGCGCGGCCACCGCACGCTCGCGGGGCGGCTGGGCGATGCCGTACCGTTCGTTTGCGTGGCGGCGCTCCTCGTGGCTATCCTCCGCGCCCGGGCGTCGGCTCGCCGAGCGCGCCCCGACGTCTGACCAGAAGGGACCCTTTTCATGAACGAGGAACGGATCGAGAAGCTGATGGCGCTGGCCACCCAGGTCGAGGCGCTACGGGGGTACCTTTGACGTCCGCCGCGCGGAGAAGGAGAAGGCCGAGCTCGAGGCCCGCGCCGGCGCGCCCGATTTCTGGAACGACGCGGCGGCGGCCCAGGAGACGCTGAAGAAGCTGAAGAGGGCCGACGTCGTCCTGAGCGACGACAAGGCGTTCCGGCAGAAGCGCGAGGAGCTCGAGGTCTTCGCGGAGTTTCTCCGGGAGGGGGAAGCGGTCGAGAGGGACGCCGACGCGGCGATGGCGTCGATCTCGAGGTGGTCGCGGGGGCGGGAGCTGCGCTTCAAGCTGACGGAGCCCGAGGACGAGCTTCCGGCCCTCCTGGAGATCAATGCCGGCACCGGAGGCACCGAGGCCCAGGACTGGGCCGAGATGCTGATGCGGATGTACGTGCGCTACGGCGAGCTGAAGGGGTGGAAGACCGAGGTCCTCGAGGTCTCCTACGCCGACGACGCCGGGATCAAGAGCGCGACCCTGCGCTTCGAGGGCGAGTACGCCTACGGCCACATGAAGGCCGAGCACGGCGTCCACCGGCTCGTCAGGATCTCGCCGTTCGACGCGGCCGCGCGGCGGCACACCTCCTTCGCGTCGGTCTACATCACCCCGGAGGTCGACGACACGATCGTGATCGAGATCGCCGACAAGGACCTGCGCATCGACACGTTCCGGGCGGGTGGCAAGGGTGGCCAGCACGTCAACAAGACCGACTCCGCGGTCCGGCTGACGCACCTCCCGACCGGCCTCGTCGTCTCCTGCCAGAACGAGCGGTCGCAGGGCAAGAACCGCGACTCGGCGATGAAGGTCCTCCGGTCGCGCCTCTACAAGCGGGCGGTCGAGGAGCGCCAGGCCATAGAGGACAAGCGGGCCGGCGTGAAGATGGAGATCGGCTTCGGCTCGCAGATTCGCTCGTACGTCCTGGCGCCCTACCGGATGGCCAAGGACCACCGGACCGGCTTCGAGGTCGGCGACGTCGATCGCGTCCTCGACGGGGACCTCGACGGATTCGTCGAGGCCTGGCTCCAGATGGCGGTGAAGAAGGGCGAGAAGCACGCCCGCGAGAGGAAGAGCTCCGACTCGCTGGCGCTCGAGGACGAGGTGTGACGGTCGCCCCGCCCTGGATCCTCGAGATCCGCAGGCGCCTCGAGCGGGAGTGGGTCGTTCCGGACGTCGTGAGGGAGATCGCCGAGGCCACGCCCGACGCGCGCCCGGCGGCCGTCCTCGTCCCGCTCTACGTGCGGGACCGCGAGCTCTGGACGCTCTTCACGAAGCGGAGCGAGGCGGTGGAGAACCACAAGGGGCAGATCTCCTTCCCCGGCGGGATGGAGGCCCTCGACGACGCCTCGCCCTGGGACACGGCCATCCGCGAGACCGAGGAGGAGATCGGCGTCCCGCAGAAGGCGATCCTGAAGCTCGGTGAGCTACCCGAGGTGGTGACCTTCACCGGGTTCCGGATCCGTCCGTTCGTCGGGGCGATACCGTACCCGTTCGAGATCCGGAAGAACCCGGGTGAGGTGGACTCGGTGATCGAGATGCCGATCCGGGTCCTCATGGGGCCGACGCTCGTCGAGGAACGGGGCGTTTCGTGGAAGGGGAGGTCGATTCCGACCCCCGTCTACCACGTGAAGGGCCACGTCATCTGGGGGGCGACCGCGTTCCTGCTGGCGAGCCTGCTGGAGGCGCTCGCCGACGAGGGCCGGCCGCCGGCCTGACGGGGGAGCCGTCCGGCGCGGCGGGATGCGTCAGCGTTTCGGAGGGATCACCAGGGGGGCAGGCGCTTCGGCCAGCTGCGCGACGAGCCCCGCGGCGGCCAACGCGACATCGCGGTTCGCGGCGGCCCCAGGAAGGGCCGGATCGGCCGCGAGGGCCTTCCCGAAGAGGGCTGCGGCGTCGGCCCATGCGCCCCGGGCGTAGGCGACGGCACCCGCTTCGTTCAGGATCGCGGCGTCGCCTCCGGCGACGGAGGTCGCGAGCGAAGCGGCCGCGCCTTCGACGTCGCCCGAGAGGCGCTGCGCCCGTGCGAGCCCGACGAGGGACTCGACGTCCGACGGCCTCGCCCCCAGGGCCGTCCGGAACGGCTCGACGGCGTCGGCGGGTCGGCCCGTCGCCAGGAGGAGCGCGCCGAGTCCTTTCAGGGCCGGGGTCCACGAGGGGTCTGCCCGCAGCGCCTCCCGGTACTCTCTCTCCGCCTCCTTCGTCGAGCCCTTCTTCCGGAGGGCTGCGGCGAGGCTCGCCCGGACCGGGGCACGATCGGGCGCCTCGGCGGCCGCCCTCATGAGCGGATCGAGGGCGGCGTCGACGTCGCCCGACTGGAAGAGAACGGCCCCGTACTCCGCGAGGACGGCGACGTCCTTCGGAAGCGCCTCGGCGGCCACGGCGAAGACCTGGCGTCCCGTCTTGAGGTCGCCCTCGGCCCGCGCCTTTCGGCCCAGGGTCGTCAGGCGGTCGGCATTGCGGGGATTCACCTCGACGGCCCTCTTCAGAAAGCCGAGCGCCTCGTCGAACTCCCTGGCGCCGAGGGAGAGGTCGGCCAGGGAGAGGAGCGTCCCCTCGTTCTGCTCGTTCAGCCTGAGCGACTGGCGCCACATCGCGTCGGCCAGCGCCTTCTCGCCGCGGGCCGCGTACGAGTCTCCGAGGAGCCGGTACCCCTCGCTCGAGGTCGGTTCGACCTCGACGACGCGATTCGCGGCGGCCTGCGCCGTGAGCGCGTCCCCGCGGTTGAGCGCCTCCCTGCCGAAGGCAAGGAGGTCGGTCGGCGTGGCGCCCGCGCCGGGCAGGCCCGCCGCGGCTGGGGCGGGGGCCGGGACGGGCAGGACCGGGACCGTCTCACCGAGGGCGCGCCGCCGCGCGAGGGCGGCCTGGTCGGCCCGCCCGGCCTTCTCGTAGGCCTGGGCCAGCAGCGCCCAGGCGTCGCGGTCGAGCTTGTCCTGCGGGTAGTTCCCGAGGTCGTAGACGACCTCGGCGAACCGGCCGTCCTTGAGCTTCTCCTCGGAGGCCCGTTTCAGCTCGGCCAGGTCGGGAAGCGCCGGCGGGACGGCCTTCGCCACGTCGGCCTTCACGTCATTCCAGAGCTTCCGGAACTCGGGCGTATAGAGCTGCTCGACGATCTCGAGCGCGGGGTCGTCGGCGAACGCGACCTCGAGGGTCTCGCGCGCCTCTTTCGCGTTCCCGCCGTTCAGGGTGGCGTAGGCCGCCTGCATCCGGAGCCTGCCCCGGCGGCGGGCGTCGGACGCGGCCGTGGCCGCCTGCTCGAACTTCACCGAGGCCTCGCGGAACTTCCCGGACCTCGACGCGGCCCGGGCTTCTCTCTCGAGGGACTCGGACGCCGGCTGCGCCTGCAACACCGGGCAGAGGAGGAACGCGAGGGCGACGGGGAGAAGACGGGAGCGGATCACCCGTTGATTCTACGGCGAGGAGCTACTTCCTCCGGAGCGTGAGAAGGACGTCGGCCTTGTCCTGCTCGTAGACCTCGACCGACTGCTCTTCCGTCTCGAACCCCTGGAGCCGCGCCTGGACGCGACGGTTTCCCGCGGCGACCGTCTTCTTCAGCGGGGCGTTCCCCGCGCGACCGACGACGACGCCGTCCACGAGGATCTCCGCCCCGACGGCGTCGGGGTTGACGGAGACCCAGAGCTGTCCGAGCGGGGGGAAGTCCGCGCGCACGGGGACGGTCTCTCCCGCCTTCACCTCGAACGTCTCCTTGAGCGGACCGAAGCCGCCGCTTTCGAACGAGGCGACGTGCCGGCCAGGCGGAAGCGTGAAGCTCCTGGGCTTGAACACTCCGCCACGCGGAGTGCCGTCGATGGAGACCTGGGCGTAGGCGTTCGACGAGACGACGGCCGTCCCGGAGGCGACGACCTTCGCGGCGGTCGTCGGAACAGGCGTCGGGACGGGCGTCGGAGGGAGCGGGGTCGGCTCGGCGGCCGCCCCCGGAACTGGTGTCGGCGCCGCAGCGACCGTGGCTGCGGGATCCGGGGTGCCGCCCGGGAGGGTCGTCTTCTTCGCCCCGGGGCCGAGCAGAAGCCAGCCCAGGCCCCCTCCGACGACGACGAGGATCGCGAGGGCTCCGAGGAAGACCTTGAGCGCGCCGCCGGTCTCTTCGGGTGCGGGAGCGAGCGGGGCGGGGGTGGCGGACGACGGCGGGTCCGGCCGGAGGGGAAGCTCCGCGGCCATGGACGGCCCGCCCGGGGCGACGAGGGCCCTTTCGTCGAGGCGGGCGCTCCCGAAGGTTCGTGGGCCTGACGGAAGAGGCTCTTCCCCCGGGACCGTGCGCGGAGGGGCCCCGACCGGCCCGGAGAGCACTTCGAGAACCGCCAGCAGGTGTTCCTTCATCTCGGCGCACGAGGCGAAGCGGTTCGTACGGTCTTTCTCGAGGGACCTCTCGATGACCCGGACGATCTCCGGGGGCAGTCCCGGGTCGACCTCGGAGGGCGACGGCGGGCGCTCGTTCATGATCTTGTACAGAACGGTCGAGATGTGGTCGCCCGTGAACGGGCGCGCGTAGGTGAACAGCTCGTACGCGAGGACGCCGAGCGAGAAGATGTCGGTACGCGCGTCGACCGGCTCTCCCCGGATCTGCTCCGGCGCGAGATACGACGCCGTGCCGAGCGTGATCCCCGTCTGCGTGAGGGTCGACTCGGTGACCATGGACTTGGCGATGCCGAAGTCCATGATCTTGACCGTGCCGTCCTCGAGGATCCGGATGTTCGACGGCTTGACGTCGCGGTGGACGATTCCGGCCGTGTGGGCGTAGTGGAGGCCGTCGCAGATGTCGGCGAGGACCCGGACGCGCCAGGCGAGCGGCAGGTCGTCTTTCCGCTTGATCTTCCGGTCCAGGTCCTCTCCCGTGAGGAACTCCTGGACGATGTAAGGGAGTCCCTCGTCCGTCAGGCCGAAGTCGTAGATCGTCGTGACGTTGCGGTGGTGAAGGTTGCCGGCGAATTCGGCCTCGCGAAAGAACCGCTTCCGCAGCTCGTCCTCGTCGCTCTGGCACGTCTTGATCGCGACGGTGCGCTTGATGTACGGGTCACGTCCCCTGTAGACCGTCCCGAAGCCACCGACGCCGATCTTTTCGATGATTTCGTACTTGCCGACCTTCGTGAGCATGCCCGTCCGGCGAGCCTACCACGCGGTCGCGTATATTCCTGCCCCGTGAGGTCTTCGTTCCTCGCCTTTACCCTCGTCGCGGCCCTCGCACTCGGGGCTGGCGCCTGCCGCGACGGTGCCTCAGGGGAGAGCCGGCCGGGGGAGACCAGGCGTCCGGCCCTTTCGGAGAGAGAGGGCTACCGGCCCCCTGACGACGCCATCCTGACCGCCGCCCAGGTCGAGGACTTTCTGAAGGTGCGGGAGGCGACCGTCCGTACCTTCTCCTCTCCCGGAGAACCGGTGCCGCTGGAGGGGGAGGAAGGGATCTCCCGCGCGACCCTGGCTCGGGCCGCCGAAATGCGCGCGGCCCGCCAGCTCGCCGTGCCGCCCGAGGAATACCTCTGGGTGAGGGAGCGGATTCTCGAGGCGGAGGCAGCGGCGTCGACGGCGAAGCTGAACACGGACGTCCTCGCCCTCCTCGAGAAGACCCTCGCCTCCCTTCGGGAAAGGCGACCGTCCGCGCCGGACGAGGCCTCGGTGCGGCTTCTCGACGAGCAGATCGCCAGCTTCGAGGCCGAGGCCGTTCGTGTCCGCCGCGAGGCGGGGGAGAAGGAGCCCGAGGCGATCAGGGCCAACCAGAGGATCCTGGCGCCCTATCGTCAGAAGATCTCGGCGATGGACGACGAGCTGGCCGCGCTCCGGGCCGCGGCCCCGGCGCCCGCTCCGCCGCAGAAATAGGCGAGCGCGGCCGCTGTTCGCGGGAGAGGACTCTCTCCGGTCCGTTCGCGGCCTCGCCGCGCTCCGAGCCGCTGCTAGACTCGCCGCCTCCCCCGGAAGGCCGACGGTTTCAGGAGACGGACCATGAGAATGATCGACCCGCTGCTTCTCGAGTTCGACCGCGAGTGCTCCGGCACGAGGAAGTGCCTCGAGCGCCTTCCGGCCGACAAGCTGACGTGGAAGCCCCACGAGAAATCGATGTCGCTCGGACAGCTCGCGGGACACGTCGCGACGATTCCGGCCTGGATCGGCGGGACGCTCCTGCTCGACGGGTTCGACCTGGCGGCCGGCATGGACAGGCCGCCTCTCGACACCCCGGAAAGCATCCTCGCCGCGTTCGACGCGGCCGTGAAGACCGCGAAGGGTGCGATGGCGCAGCTCGACGACGCGAAGGCGATGGGCGAGTGGGCCCTCTCGAACAAAGGGCAGGCCGTCTTCTCGATGCCGAGGATCGCTCTCGTCAGGTCGGTTCTCCTGAACCACTCGTACCACCACCGCGGCCAGCTCACGGTCTACCTCCGCCTCCTGGACGTTCCCGTGCCGGGCCTCTACGGTCCGAGCGCCGACGACAACCCGTTCAACAGGTAGGGAGGCTCGCGTGTCCGTCGTCCTCACCGAGCTCTCCGACCGGATCCTGACGGTCACGCTGAACCGCCCCGAGAAGCTCAACGCCCTGAACACGGAGGTCGTCGAGGAGCTTCGCCGCGTCTTCCACGAGGCGAAGGCGAATCCGGAGGTGGGGGCCCTGATCCTCACCGGCGCCGGGGAGAAGGCTTTCGTCGCGGGCGCTGACATTTCCGGCTTCCCGTCGCTCACCCCGGTCGCCGCCCGCGACTTCGCTCGGAAGGGGCAGGCGGTCTTCGACCTCCTCGAGACGATGGGCAAGCCCTCCATCGCCGCCGTGAACGGCTTCGCCCTCGGCGGCGGCTGCGAGCTGGCGATGGCCTGCTCCATGCGTGTCGCCTCGAAGAACGCGCGGTTCGGCCAGCCCGAGGTCGCTCTCGGCCTCATCCCCGGGTACGGGGGGACCCAGCGTCTGCCGCGCCTCGTCGGCAAGGGGCGTGCGCTCGAGCTGATCCTGACGGGAGACCCGATCCCGGCCGACGAGGCCCTCCGGATCGGCCTCGTCAACAGGGTCGTCGAGCCGGCCGAGCTCCTGCCGGCGTGCCGCGCCCTCGCGGCGAAGATCCTCGCCAAGGCGCCCCTCGCCGTCCGCTACGCCCTCGAGGCGGTGAACCACGGCCTCGAGCTGCCGTTCGACGAGGCCGAGCTGCACGAAGCGGCCCTCTTCGGTCTCTGCGTCGCGACGGACGACATGAAGGAAGGGGTCGCCGCCTTCCTCGAGAAGCGCGCCGCGAAGTTCACGGGCCGCTGAAGCCGTGGGCGAAACGCTCGGCCTCCGTCCCTTCGGGGCGACGGGCCTGCGGGTCCCGCCCCTCGGCTTCGGCGCCGGGACCGTCGGCGACGGAGCGCTCTCCGAGGCGGACTCCGACCGTCTCCTGAACGGCGCGCTCGACCTCGGCCTGACGTTCGTCGACACGGCCCCCGGCTACGGCCTCTCCGAGGAGAGAATCGGGCGGCACCTCGCGCAACGCCGCTCCGAGTTCGCTCTCTCGACGAAGCTGGGCTACGCGGTTCCCGGCGTGCCCGACTGGACGGGGGAGTGCATCACCCGAGGCGTCGACCTCGCCCTTTCCCGCCTTCAGGCCGACGTCCTCGACGTCGCCCACCTCCATTCCTGCCCGCTCGAGACGCTCCTCCGAGGTGACGTGGTCGAGGCGCTTCGGCGCGCCGTCACCGCCGGCAAGGTCCGGGTTGCCGCCTACTCGGGCGAGAACGAGGCGCTCGCGTGGGCGGTCTCGTCCGGGGCCTTCGGATCAGTGCAGGCCTCGGTGAGCGTCTGCGACCAGCGAAGCCTTTCTCGCGAAGTCGCCCTCGCGGCCTCCAACGGCCTTGGCGTCGTCGCCAAGCGCCCGCTCGCGAACACTCCCTGGAACCCCCGGGCCGCTCACCCGGACGACGCCGCGGCGGCCGCCTACCGGGATCGCTGGCTCGCCCTCCACCTCGAAGACCTCGGCCTCGACCCCGCGGAACTCGCGATCCGCTTCGCCGCCTTCGCCCCCGGGGTCTCCACGGCCATCGTCGGCAGCCGGCGCCTCGAGCACCTCTCGCAGATCCAGGGCTTCGCCGCGCAGGGACCACTTCCGGCGGAGGTTGTCGCCGAGATCAACTCCCGCTTCGCCGCCTTTGGCCGGGACTGGCCGGGGATGATCTGACCTCCGAGAGACCGAGAGACCGAGAGACCGGCCAAACACTTCGCCGTGCCTAGCAATTCGCGGCCGTTCGGGGCATCCCACGGCGAGCCCTGCGCGCGCGCGACCCGCATCGTCCCCGCTGCGCGGGCCGCCGGGGCGCTCGCGAACTCCTCCCTTCGGTCGTCAAACAGCGCGAGCGCCTGGTCCGGCGACCTGCTCGCGGAGCCGTGCGGGGCCCCGCGCGTGCTCGGACGCTCGCTCGCGGGATGCCCCTCCCGTTCGCTCGACATCCCGGAGCACATTTCAGGCCACCGAGAACCCGGAGAGGGGGGCCGAGAGTGGGGTCAGGTCTTGATTCTCTATTATAGCTTTGGAGTGGATTGCTGCTTGAACGGGGCGAAACCTGCGTAGAGTGTAGAGCGTAGACCAGACCCCATCGTGTGGGCTCTCCGCTCCGGGCGGCCGAGCCGAGGGGGTGGGTCCCGCGAGCCGCCCCCGAGCACGGCCGGGGACCCGCTCGCGCCTGCGAGGACCGGGCGGGGATGAAGCCCGCGCGCTGTTTGACGAGCGAAGCGAGGAGTTCGCGCGGGCGCCTCGCACGGCCGCAGTCGGCGCGGAAGCGGGTCGGCCGCGCGCAGAAGGCGGCGGCGGGACACGCCCCGGAGGCGAGGCTCCCCTCTTGGGCGCCTTCGTGCCTTCGTGCCTTCGTGCCTTCGTGCCTTCGTCCTTTGGTCCGTGGTTCCTCAGCCCGTTCGCATGCTCCCGGTGCGCAGGAGCCTCGAATGCCAGGCGAAGGCCTCGTCGAGGAGGTGTGGGGTGTGCTTTCCCGGGGAGGAGGCGCCGGCCCTCCTCGCGTAGTCGCGCAGCGCGGGGCGGAAGTCGGGGTGGGCGCACTTCTCGATGACGCGCTCGGCGCGCTGCTTCGGCGAGAGGCCGCGCAGGTCGGCGAGGCCCTGCTCGGTCACGAGGACGTGGACGTCGTGCTCGGTGTGGTCGACGTGCGTGACCATCGGGACGATGCACGAGACCGCGCCCTTCTTCGCCGTCGAGGGGGTCATGAAGAAGGAGATGTAGGCGTTCCGCGCGAAGTCGCCCGAGCCGCCGATGCCGTTCATGATCGCGGTGCCGTTCACGTGGGTCGAGTTGACGTTCCCGTAGATGTCCGCCTCGATCATCCCGTTCATCGCGAGGCAGCCGAGGCGGCGGATCAGCTCGGGGTGGTTCGAGATCTCCTGCGGGCGCAGGATGAGGCTGTCACGGTAACGGTCCATCTGCGCGTTCAGCTCGTCGACCTTGTTCGGGCTGAGCGAGAACGCCGTGGCCGAAGCGAAGCGGAGCTTGCCCGAGCTGATGAGCTCGAGCATGCCGTCCTGCAGGACCTCGGTGTAGGCCGTGAGGTTCTCGAACGGCCCGTCCTGGAGGCCGAAGAGGACCGCGTTCGCGATATTCCCGACGCCCGACTGGAGGGGAAGGAGGTCCTTCGGCAGGCGCCCCTTCTTCACCTCGTCCCCGAGGAACTCGAGGATGTGGCCGGCGATCCGCTTCGACGCCTCGTCCGGCGCGGAGAACGGTGCGTTCCGGTCCGGGGAGTTCGTCTCGACGACGGCGATGATCTTCTCGAGGGGACAGTCGAGGTAGGGAGTCCCGATCCGGTCCGAGGCGGAGAGGAGCGGGATCGGCTTGCGGTTGGGGGGAAGGGCGAAGCCCTGGTAGACGTCGTGGACGCCTTCGAGCTTCTCCGACTGCCAGGAGTTGACCTCGAGAATCACCCTGTCGGCGGTGTCGAGCCAGACTTTGTTGTTGCCGATCGACGAGGCAGGAATGAGCGCCCCGTCCTCCCGGATGCCGGTCACCTCGATGAGCGCGACGTCGAGCTTCCCGAGGAAGCCCGACCGGACGAACGCGCCGACGTGAGAGAGGTGGATGTCGAGGTACTCCATGTCGCCGGCGTTGATCTTCTTCCGGCAGATGGGGTCCGACTGGTAGGGAAGCCGTAGCTCCACGCCGTCGACCATCGCGAGGGCGCCGTCCAGCTCGGGAGCGGTCGAGGCTCCGGTCCAGACGCTGACCCGGAACTTCTCGCCCCGGAGGTTGGCGTCCATGATCCGTTTCGCGAGGGCGACCGGGACCGCCTTGGGATAGCCGGCTCCGGTGAACCCGCTCATCCCCACCGTGTCTCCGGCGCGGATCATCGAGGCGGCCTCTTCCGCGGTGACGACCTTGTCGAGGAGCGACCTGTTCAGGACTCGTGAGGCCATGTCTCCGATACTCCTTTCGCCGGGGCGCGTCCGTCAGAGCGGGCGGGAGAGCGTGAACGCGCCGCGGAGCTGGCCCGTCGTGAAGCCGACGGCCTGGTCCTCGGGGTAGAGCTGCTTCACCTTCTCGGCGATCTCGGGCTTGAGAGAGGCGCCGTGGCAGTTGAGGCAGGGGGAGGACGTGCCGATCGCCTTCATGTAGCGGAAGGTCGGGTGACCGTCCTTCTCGACGACCTCGTATGTCTCGAGGGCCGCCATCTCCTCGCCCGCGGCGAGTCGCTTGCCGAACTCCGCGAGCTTCGCCGTCTCCCAGGCGTCGGGCGCGTTGCTCGCGTTACGCACTTTCACGGCCGTCCTCGCGACCTTCCAGGGCGTCCCGGTGGCGGTCGCGACCGCGATCTCGGGCGCCCTCACGCGGCAGACGTCGAGGGCCTTCGCCGGGCCGCCCTCCTTCATCGCGGCGAAGAGCTCTCCCTGCAGCGAGAGCATCAGGTTGCCGGCGAGGCCGCGCGCCTGCGAGGCGAGCGCCTCGGGAGGTGGGGGCTCCGTGGCGGCGAGGGGGAGGGCGAGGAGGGCGGCGAGGGCGAGTCGCAGGGTCTTCATCACTTCCTCCGTGCCTGGGGAGGTTAGCGCGTCAACGTCCGGATCGGGTCGTCCCGCGCCGCGGGGGAGCGCTCCACGGATCTTCCGGCCAGGGGTGCTTCGGGTAGCGCCCGCGCAGCTCCCGTCTCACGGCGGGATACGTCGTGGACCAGAAGCTCGAAAGGTCGGAGGTGACCTGGACGGGGCGGCCGGCAGGGGAGAGAAGGTGCAGAAGGACGCAAACGCGCCCGCCGGCGACCCGGGGCGTCGCGGCGAGGCCGAAGAGCTCCTGGAGCTTGACCGCGAGGACCGGCGGCCCGTCATCGTCGTACCGGAGCGGGGCGTCCCGCCCGCTGGGGACCGCGAGGACGTCGGGCGCGTGCTCGTCGAGCTGGCGGAGCGCGCGTGCGCCGAGGCGGGAGCGAAGGAGCGGCTCGAGGGGCGTCTCGCGCAGCTGGGCCAGGCGTCGGCGCCCGGCGGCGAGCGCCGGGAGGAGGTCGAGGAGCGCCTCGTCGTCGAGGGGCGGAATGCCGAGCTCGGGCATCGCCCGACGGAGGAAGGAGACGCGCGCGCGCAGCCGGCCGACGCCGGGCCCCGGGTCGAGCGCGCGCTGGAGGTCCACCCGGGCAGCTTCGATCAGCAGGTGCGCCGTCCCCTCGTCGAGGGGAGCGGGAATCTCGCTCTCCGAAAGGACGAGGCCGTCGTAGACGACCCGCTGCAGGGCGAGCACCCGACCGGCGACGGCGTCCCACGACCGTTCGGTCTCCGTTCGGACGCGCTCGCCCGGGAGCGCGTCGAGCCACTCGCGCTCCACGGCGCTGGCGAGGCGAATCCGGTCGGGGCCCGAGGTTGAGGCCGAGGTCTCGATGACGGCGACGAGCCCTGCCGAGCGCACCGGGCACCGAGGGTCGAAGACGAGAGGCGTTCCTCCGGCGAGGATCGCCTCCGCCCCGGCGGGTCGCCGCCGCCGGGCGATCCGGTCGGGGTAGGCGGCGAGGACGAGGCGGAGCAGGTCGGCCTCAGGAGGCCGGGACGCGTGCGATTCCGGAGGGAACCGCCGCAGAAGCAGGTCGCGGAGCCTCAGGACCGCGAGGGCGGCCCCGGGGTCGAGGCCGAGGGACGAGAGGCGCGAGCGGGAGAGCCCTGACCGTTCAGCCTCGTCGAGGAGGTCGAGACGCAGAAGGAGGTCGGAGGCGTGATCGACATCCGGGGTTCCGCTGCCGAACACGCGACTCGCGGAGAGGACGTCGCGTTCCTCGACGAGCGCCGCGAGGGTTGCCGCCTCACGCAGGTGCCCCCGCTCGGCTCCCGCGAGGACGAGGGCCGCCAGGCGCGGGTGCACGGGCAGCGCCGCCATCCTCGCCCCGAGAGGCGTGGGGCGGAAGGAGCCCTCTTCGACCGCGCCTAGGCGCCTGAGCAGCTGCAGCGCGAGCGAGACCGAGGCTGCGGGCGGCCGTTCGAACCAGGCGAAGAGGGCCGGGTCGCGAGCGGTCCAGAGGAGGACGTCGAGCAGGGGCGAGGCGAGGTCGGTCCGGAGGAGCTCGGGCTCCTCGTAGGGGCGCAGGCCGCGCTCCTCGTGCCGGGAGTAGAGGCGGAGCGCCAGGCCCGGTCCCAGCCGGCCCGCTCTGCCGGCTCGCTGGTCGGCGCTCGCGCGCGGGATGCGGCCGAGGACGAGACGGTCGAGGCCCGAGCGCGGGTCGAAGCGGAGGGTGCGCGCCAGGCCCGAATCGACGACCGTGGAGACGCCCTCGATCGTGAGCGACGTCTCGGCGACGTTCGTTGCGAGGATGACGCGGAGGCGGCCGGCCGTCGCGGGCGCGAGTGCGGCGTCCTGCGCGGCGCCGGGAAGGTCGCCGTGAAGAACGCGGACGTCGAGGGCCTCGCCCATCGACTCCACGGCCTCCCGCGCCCGGCGGATCTCGAAGGCACCGGGGAGGAAGACGAGGACGTCTCCTCGCGGGCCCTCCGACAGGGCCGTCCTCACGGCCGCCGCGACGCGGGCCTCGAGGGGCCTGGGGTCGGCGTCGTCCGCATGCCGAACCTCGACGGGAAAGGGGCGACCGGGGACGTGCACGACGGGCGCCGGACCGCGCGCGTCCGAGAGGAACGCGGCGACGGGATCCGGATCGAGCGTGGCGGAAGCGACCAGCAGCAGGAGGTCCGGGCGGAGCGTCGCGCGGACCTCGCGGAGCATCGCGAGGGCGAGGTCCGCGTGGCGGCTCCGCTCGTGGAACTCGTCGAGCATCACGCCCGCAATGCCGGGGAGCGAGGGGTCTTCCAGGAGACGGCGGGTCAGGATGCCCTCGGTCACGACGAGGACGCGCGTCCGTGCCGACCGCGCTCCGTCATCGCGGACCTGGTAGCCGGCGCGCTCTCCTACCGGTTCCCCGAGCTCCGAGGCCATCCGCCGCGCCGCGGCGCGCGCGGCGACCCTTCTCGGCTGCAGGACCCAGAAGGTGCCGGAGGCCAGGATTCCCGCCGCGAGAAGCGCCGGAGGGACTCTCGTCGTCTTGCCCGCGCCAGGGGGTGCGACGAGGACGAGCATCCGGCGATCCCGCAGGGTGCGGGCGATTCCGGCGAGAAAAGGGTCTATCGGGAGCGTCGTGACCACGCGGGCGACGAGGATACGGGGTAGCAGCCCGCGCCGCCGTCCGCGCCGCCCGGCGGCTGCTCTCGTCGCGCCGGAATTGGTGGACCGGGACCTGCCGCCGAGGCGCGCCCGGATCGCATTTCGCGGAGTATCCAGAGCGACGAAGGCCCTTGCCCGGTGCTAAAATCACCCGTTGATGACCCGCCGGTTCGCGGCTCCGCTTCCCCGGTTCCCTGGCGCGGAGCGGAGGCGTATCCCGGGCTCTTCCGGGAATACCGCGAACCCGGAGCCCCTCGAAACGACCACCACCCACGAGAGGAGATTCGTCACCCCATGAAGAGTCCGTTCAACCCCTTCGAGATGGCCCAGGCCCAGTTCGACAAGGCCGCCGACGTCCTCGGCCTCGACGCCGCGACCCGCGAGCTGCTGAGGTTCCCGCTCCGCGAGTACCACATCGCGATCCCCGTCCGGATGGACGACGGGAGCGTGAAGGTCTTCCGCGGCTTCCGCATCCAGCACAACGATTCACGCGGTCCCTGCAAGGGCGGCATCCGCTTCCACCCGCACGAGACGGCCGACACGGTCCGCGCCCTGGCGATGTGGATGACGTGGAAGTGCGCGGTCGTCGACATCCCGCTCGGCGGCGGCAAGGGCGGCGTCATCTGCGACCCGCACCACCTGAGCGCCCGCGAGCAGGAAGGGATCTGCCGCGGCTGGATCCGCCAGGTCGCCAAGAACGTCGGCCCGGTCAACGACGTCCCGGCGCCCGACGTCATGACGACCCCGCAGCACATGCTCTGGATGCTCGACGAGTTCGAGGTCATCAACGGCGGCAAGTACCCCGGCTTCATCACCGGCAAGCCGGTCGGCGCGGGCGGCTCCCTCGGCCGGACCGAGGCGACGGGCTACGGCGTCGTCTACACGATCCGCGAGGCGCTCAAGCTCAAGGGCATCGACATCGCGACGACGAAGGCGTCGGTCCAGGGCTTCGGCAACGTCTCCCAGTACGCCATCCGCCTCTTCCAGCAGCTGGGCGGCAAGGTCGTCTGCGTCTCCTCGTGGGACCAGGGCGACCAGACGTCGTACTCCTTCCGCAAGCTCAGCGGCGTCGACGCGGACGAGCTCCTCGGGATCACCGACCGCTTCGGTGGCATCGACAAGTCGAAGGCCACCGGACTCGGCTACGAGGTTCTCCCCGGCGGCGCGTGGATCGAGCAGGACGTCGAAATCCTCATTCCGGCCGCGCTCGAGAACCAGATCACGGGCGAGACGGTCCTGAAGATCAAGCCGAGCGTGAAGATCATCGCCGAGGGCGCCAACGGGCCGACGACGCCCGAGGCCGACAAGGTGATCCAGGAGCGCGGCATCTACGTCATCCCCGACTTCCTCGCCAACGCCGGCGGCGTCACCTGCAGCTACTTCGAGCAGGTGCAGTGCAACATGAACTTCTTCTGGGAGAAGGACGAGGTCCTCCAGAAGCTCGACTCGAAGATGACCTCGGCGTTCCACGCCGTCCACGAGCTCGCGCAGAAGCGCAATCTCTACATGCGCGACGCGGCCTACGTCATCGCGGTCTCCCGCGTGGCCAAGGCCTGCAAGGACCGCGGCTGGGCCTGATCGTTCCCCGTTCCGGGGGAGCCCCGCGGGGGGCTCCCCCGGTTCCCCGGGTGGAGCGGAGCGGGTGCCGGGGTTTTTCTTCCGGGCCGGCACGAGCAAGCGGGACGGAACCGGTGTATGACGCTCCCGCGCCGTCGCGGGCGTGACGGGAGGAGTCGATGAGCGGAGCCGGCAAGTCGATGCTCGACGCCCTGCAGGAGCGGGCCAAGGAGCTGCACTGCCTCTATCGGGTCCACGAGATCTGCGGGAAGGTCGAGTCGCCCCTCGACGAGGCCTTCCACGAGGTGGTCGCGATCATCCCGGTCGGCATGGAGCACCCGGCGGAGACGTTCGTGAGGCTCGCGGTCGGTCCGGCCGTCTACGAGACCCCCGGCGCCGAGAAGACGCCCTGGGTGCTCGCGGCCCCGATCCGGGTCCAGGGCGAGGTCGTCGGCCACCTCGAGGTCTTCTACCGCCAGGCCTTCCCGCCCGCGGACGAGGGACCGTTCCTCAAGGAGGAGCGGCGGCTCATCAACACGATCGCCGAGCTCCTCGGGCAGCTCCTCCTCCAGCGGCGGCTCGCCTCCTCGCTCCACAGGGTCGACGGCGTCGGGCTTCCTCTCCCCGCCGACGCCGGTGACTGGTGGGTCATAACGGACTTCCTGCGCCAGATCGACCGTCCCGGCTACGTGAAGATCGCCCGACGGATGCTCAACTACCTCTGCTGGAGCGGCGTCGAGGAGGCGCAGCGCCTCCTCCCCCGGTTCACGGGGAGCTGGAGTGGCCCGGCGGGGCCGGAGGAGCCGAGCGACGAGAACCGGCCGATGGCCCGGCGCAGCATGGATGCCCTCCTGAAGGTCGCGGAGGAGGTCTTCGAGATCGCCTCGAGACACATGGCCCCGGCGGAGATCCGGTCGAGCATCCAGAAGTGGATCAAGGACAGCCGGTCGGGCTTCCTGGCGGAGGCGCTGGAGAACCAGGGGTCGTCGCTGACCGATCTCGCGCAGGCGCTGACGCGCTTTCAGCACGCCGCGCTCAACGACCGGGAGCTCTCACGATCGATCCAGGTCGACCTGCGCGCCGCGCTCACGCGGCGATTCCTGACAGACCAGCTCCAGTTCGTGGGCGTCGCGAAGAACTTCATCGAAGTGTCCGACTTCCAGGAGCTGACGCGGCGGATCATCTGCCCCACCGGGAGCCACGGGAAGGTCGGCGGGAAGAGCAGCGGCCTCTTCCTCGCCGTGCAGATCGTGAGGAAGTCCGAGGAATACGCCGAGGCTCTCAAGGACATCCGGATCCCGAAGACCTGGTACCTCACCTCGGACGGCGTCATCGACTTCATCGAGTTCAACCACCTCGAGGACCTCTATGACCGCAAGTACCTCGAGATCGACCAGGTGCGGCGCGAGTACCCGCACATCATCCAGGTCTTCAAGAACAGCCAGTTCTCTCCCGAGATCGTCAAGGGACTCTCGGTCGCCCTCGACGACTTCGAGGAGCGGCCGATCATCGTGAGGAGCTCGAGCCTCCTCGAGGACCGCGCCGGGGCCTCCTTCTCGGGCAAGTACAAGAGCCTCTTCCTCGCGAACCAGGGAACGAAGAAGGAGCGGCTGGCGGCGCTGATGGACGCCATCGCCGAGGTCTACGCCTCGATCTTCGGTCCCGACCCGATCGAGTACCGGGCCGAGCGGGGGCTCCTCGACGTCCACGAGGAGATGGGGATCCTGATCCAGGAAGTCGTCGGCTCGCGCGTCGGGCGATACTTCCTTCCGTCCTTCGCCGGCGTCGCCTTCTCGAACAACGAGTTCCGCTGGTCGCCCCGCATCCGGCGGGAGGACGGCCTCGTCCGGATGGTCCCGGGACTCGGGACGCGAGCCGTCGACAGGGTCGGCGACGACTTCCCGATCCTCATCGCCCCGGGACAGCCGGGGCTTCGCGTGAACGTGACGGCCGACGAGATCGTCCGCTACGCGCCCCGGCGCGCCGACGTCATCAACCTCGAGACGCGGCGGTTCGAGACGGTCGAGATGGAGACGCTCCTGCGCGAGGCCGGCAGCAGCCTCCCCGGCATCGAGAACATGGTCTCCGTCTGCGAGGACGGAGGGATCCACCGCCCCATGATGGTCGACTACGAGGCCCAGGCGAAAGACCTCGTCGTCACGTTCGAGGGCCTCGTCACGGGCACGCCGTTCGTGACGCAGATCCGGTCGCTCCTGAGGCTTCTCCAGGAGAAGCTCGACGGACCGGTCGACCTGGAATTCGCCTCGGACGGGAAGGATCTCTACCTCCTCCAGTGCCGGCCCCAGAGCTTCTCCGAAGAGAGCCACGCGGCGTTCATCCCCCGCGACCTTCCGCCCGAGAGCGTCGTCTTCTCCGCGAACCGGTTCGTCTCGAACGGGAGGGTTCCCGAGATCACGCACGTCGTCTACGTCGACCCCGAGGGCTACGCCGCTCTCGCCGACGTCGAGTCTCTGCGCCGCGTCGGGCGCGCCGTCGGCCGGCTGAACAAGGTCCTCCCACGGCACCTGTTCGTCCTGATCGGTCCCGGCCGGTGGGGGAGCCGCGGGGACATCAAGCTCGGCGTCCCCGTCACGTACTCCGACATCAACAACACCTCGGTCCTGATCGAGGTGGCGCGCAGGAAAGGCAACTACGTCCCGGACCTCTCCTTCGGCACCCACTTCTTCCAGGACCTCGTCGAGGCGAGCATCCGCTACCTGCCGCTCTTCCCGGACGACCCCGGGGTCGCCTTCAACGAGCGATTCCTCCTCGAGTCGCCGAACATCCTGGCTTCGGTCGCGCCCGAGTTCGCGGATCTCGCGCGGACCGTGCGGGTCATCGACGTGCCGGCGTCGACGGGCGGTCTCGTCCTGCGCGTGTTGATGAATGCGGACCTCGACAGGGCCGTCGGACTGCTCACACCTCCCGGCTCCGCGGACGATCGGCGGTCGGACGTGAGAGGGAACACCCGGGGCGGGGCGCTCCCCTCCGCCCCGGGCGAGCAGCACCGCTGGCGGATCCAGGTGGCCGAGAGGATCGGGGCCGAGGTCGATGCGGAGCGGTTCGGTGTCAGGGGCATGTGGCTCGTCGGTTCGTCGAAGGACGGCACCGCGGGACCCGCGAGCGATCTCGACCTCGTCCTGCACACCGATGACGACCCGGTGAGGCGCGAGGCTCTGGCGACGTGGCTGGACGGCTGGAGTCTCTGCCTGGCCGAGATGAACTATCTCCGGACGGGCACGAGGGCGAAGGGGCTCCTCGACGTGCACTTCCTCTCGGATTCCGACTTCTCCCGCGGGACGGGCTGGGCCGCGAAGGTGAAGGCCGTGAAGGACCCGGCCCGGCCGCTGCCGCTGCGACGAGCGAAGAGCAGTGCTTCCGGCGCCCCAGAGGGCCGCGACTCGTAGGGTCCGCCGATGCGGTCACCCGTCTGGCTCACGAAGCAAGGTCTCGAAGAGCTCTCGAGGGGCGCGGCCGGCGGCTCCCGGCGGCGCCTCAACAGGAACCTGCACGAGATGGACGACCCCGTCCACCGGCTCCTGAACGCCATCGAGCCGGGTAGCTGGGTCCGCCCGCACCGCCACCTCGACCCGCCCCGCACCGAGACGCTCCTCGTCGTGTCGGGATCGCTCGGCGTCGTCCTCTTCGACGACGACGGGACCGTGACGGACGTGGCGACGCTGGACGCGGGCGGCGGCACCTTCGGCGTCGACCTGGACGCCGGGACGTGGCACGGCCTCGTCGCGCTCGAGCCGGGGACCGTTTTCTTCGAGACGAAGCCGGGGCCCTACGTGGCGCCCGCTCCCTCCGACCGGGCCCCTTGGGCCCCCGACGAAGGGGAGCCGGGCACCGGGGCGGCCGAGGAGGCGCTGCGGCGGCTCTTCGAGCGCGCACGGCCGTAACGGAAGGGAAAACCGGAAAGAGGCCTGCCTGTGTCGGCCACGGGGCCGGCGTGGGGCCGTCTGAGGCATCCCTTGCCGGGTGATGTCGAAAAAGGAAACGGGGGGCTCGAGGCCCCCCGTTTCGCCGCAAACGGTGAGATGGGTCAGTAGGTCAGGCGCGCGCCGATCCGGAGCTGCCAGCGCGAGCGGAGGCTGTTGGTGGAGTAGGGCCGGCCCTCGTCGAGCGCGCCGGAGTTGACGGTGTAGATCGGCTTGCCAGAGGCGGCGTCCATGCCCGAGTAGCTGAGCGGGACGTAGGTCTGGTTGAAGACGTACCGCATGATTCCGGAGTTGCTGTCGATCAGGTTGACGAGGTTGAGGACGTCGAACGTGATCTGGGCCTTGACGACCGTGACGGGGATCTCGAAGTCGTAGTGGAAGTCGAGGGTGTGGGTCCACGGAGCGTCGAGGGAGTTACGCTCGGCGACGCGGCCACGGGAGCCCTCGAGGCCCGACCTGGAGAGGAAGGCGTTCCACTGTTCCTCGGTCGGGGCGCCGGTGCCCCTCCACACGACGTCGCTGTAGTTGTTGGGCACGAAGAGGAGGTCGTTGTTGGTGGCGCCGTCCCCGTTCACGCTGGCGCCGCTCGACCCCATGAGCATCGAGTAGGGCTGACCCGACTGGGCGTTGAAGACGAGCCCGACGTTGTGGGCCACGGGACCCGTCCGGAAGGTCTGGGACGCGACGGCCGTGAAGCGGTGGGGGATCTCGAAGAAGGACCGGGTGAGGTGCTCCGTGTAGATGTCGCCGTTCGTGGTCTGGAACTGCCAGTTCGAGAACGCGACGCTCGAGGTCGCCTCGAAGGCGGCCTTGGCCTTCATGTAGGCGTAGGAGCCGCTCAGGTAGAGACCGAAGGGGAAGTTCTTCTGGAGCTGCAGGGAAATGTTCTGCTGCTCGCCCCGCGACGTGTTCGTGAGGTTGACGACGTTGGAGAAGCTGGAGTTCTTGTTCGCGTAGACCGGGGCGCCCCAGAAGGTCGTGGCGCCGGTCTCGACCTTGTTGATGTTCTGGTAGAAGACGTCCTGCAGGGTCTTCGTGAACATGCCCTCGACGGTCGCCCGGATGCCGCCCGGAAGCTCGCGGTCGTAGGCCAGGGTCGACCGGAGAATCATGGGGAACTTGAAGTCGGGGTCGATGGTGTCGACCGACACGGCGCCCGTGCCGGGGGGGAAATTGATCGGCGGGTTGTACGGATCCGGGTTGAACGGAACGTTGCTGGCGCTCAGGTCGATTCTCTCGATGCCCGTGCCGCCGTAGGCGTTGGAGATCCAGACGTACGGCGTGCGGCCCGCGAAGACGCCGACGCCGCCGCGGATCTGGTCCTTGCCCGACTTGGTGGGCGTCCAGTTGAAGCCGACGCGGGGGGAGATCATCAGCTGGCTGCTCGGCACCTCGGTCGTGTCGATGCCGAAGGCCGTGTCGACGGCCGGGTTGTAGGTCGGCTTGTCGTTGAGGACCGGAACGTCGACCCGCAGGCCGAGGTTCAGCGTGAAGGCGTTGCTGACCCTCCACTGGTCGCCGGCGTAGAGGCCCCACTGCTGGGCGCCGAACTCGGTCGCCCGGCGCGGGTCGGAGCCAGTGGCGTACTTGACCTGGTAGCGGTCCGCGGTCCCGGCCTCGAAGGCGTCCACGCTGCGGAAGAAGTACGTCCCGGTGACGTCCTGGATGAAGATGTTCGAGAAGTCGAAGAACTCGTTGTGGGTCCCGAGCGTGATCGTGTGGTCACCCTTGAGGAGGGTGAAGTCGTCGGTGATCTCGAGGATGTCCTGGTCGAGCCCGTTCGCCCCGGAGGAGCGCTCGGTCCCGGCGAGGAGCTTGTACGTGTTGTTCCCGGTGCAGAACGTGTTGGGGTTGTTGCAGATGTAAACCGAGGGGAACGCCACGGGCACTTCGCGGCTGTCCCGGACCGTCTGGTAGCCGATGCGCCCGACGTTGAACGAGGAAGCGCCGAAGACGCTGTTCACCTGGAGGACCGTGGAGTTCGTCTTGGAGGCGATGGCGTACCCGGCCGTCTCGAAGCCGTAGACGCTGGAGGTACGGGCCGGGGTCACGTCGCGGGCGGCGTCGACGAAGTTGTGGCGCAGCGAGACGTTGTTGCTCTCGTTCACATTGAAGTCGAGCTTGCCGACGAGGAGGTCGCTGTCCGTGTCGCCGTTGTAGTCCCCGAGGGTGCCCGGGTCGTAGCCGTACTTGCTGATCAGGATGTTGCGGAACCGGGCGGCCTCGGCCGGGTTGTTGTAGTTGTTCACTCCCGAACCGTCGGCCGCGCCGCCCGTCGGCTCGGAGCGCCTGTTCATCTCGCCGCTGAGGAAGAAGAAGAGCTTGTCCTTGACGATCGGCCCGCCGAGGCGGGCGCTGAACGTGTCCGAGTCGAACGAGGCGACGGGCCTGTCGAACTCGTCGCCGTAGGCGTTCGGGACCTTGTCACCGACGAAGCTCTCGTTCCGCGTCGAGCCGTAGACCGAGGCCGACCAGGTGTTCGAGCCGCTCCGGGTGATGGCGTTGATGGCGCCGCCGGTGAAGCCGCTCTGCTTGATGTCGTAGGGGGAGACGACGACCTGGAGCTCCTGGACGGCGTCGAGGGAGATCGGCTGCGTGTACGTCTGGCTGCCCGGCGACCCGTAGGTGCCGAGACCGAACAGGTCGTTGTTGACCGCGCCGTCGATCTGGATCGTGTTGTAACGGTTGTTCTTCCCCGAGACGGACATGCTGGAGCCCGCGTCGTCGCTCAGGGAGACGTTGACGTACGGGTTCGTCCGGGCGAAGTCCTGGAACTGCCGGCTGATGGTCGGCAGGGCCGTCATCTGGTCCTCGGAGACGGCCGTCCCCGAGCCCATCCGGTCGGGAGAGATGAGGGGGGCGCTCTCGGCCGTGACGACGAGGCTCTCGGTCACCGACTCGAGGTCGAGCGCGAAGGTCAGCTGCCGGCTCTCGCCGAGGGCGACGTTGATGTCCTTCTGGGTCGACTCGCGGAAGCCGCTGATCGCGGCCGTCACCGTGTAGGGGCCGCCGACGCGGACGTTGAGGATGCTGAAGCGGCCGTTCGCAGCGGTCACGGCGGTGTACCGGGTGCCGGTCGGGACGTGAAGGGCCGTCACGGCGACACCAGGCAGCGTGCTCTGGTCGCTCTTCATGGTCACGGATCCGACGAGGCGTCCCGTCGTCTCCTGGGCTACGCCCACCGTCGCGGTGCCAAGGGCACACGCGATCGCTACGATCGCCAGCACCCAACGTACGTTCATGCGGCTGGAAATTGCCATACGGCTCTGCCTCCTCCTGTTTCTCGTGGGAAAGGTCTCATCCATCGGCGAACTCTATATGAAGAGGATGAGGGGGGAACGAAAAGGAACCTGGAAAGGGAAAAAATTAGCGCACCCCGGAGGCCTTTTTTTCGGGCCCCTCTTAGTCGACTGCCGACTCTATCGGAGGAGGAGAGGGGCGTCAACGCTGGAAAGCTCCGGCGATCGGCGTTGCGACGGCGGCGCACCGTTTACGGAGGCGGCCCGCGGGCTCGGCGGCGGCCACTTCCTTTTCGATCTATCCTCCGCTCGCAAGGAGTGTTCCATGACGACAGTCGACGCGATCACACCCTCCGTCCCGCCGCTCTCCGTCCTGACCGAGTCGGAGCGGGAGATCGCCGAAAGCGTCCACCAGTTCGCCGTCGAGTCGATCGGACCCCGATCCCACGCGATGGACGAGGCCAACCACATCGACGCGGAGCTCGTCCGCCAGTTCTTCGATCTCGACCTGATGGGGATCGAGATCCCCGAGGAGTACGGCGGGCTCGGACAGACGTTCGGAACGTCCATCGCCGTCATCGAGGCGCTCGCCCGCGTCGACGCGGCCTGCGCCGTCGTCGTCGACGTCCAGAACACCCTCGTGAAC
Organism: Holophagales bacterium; assembly: GCA_016719485.1. Taxonomy (NCBI): domain Bacteria; kingdom Pseudomonadati; phylum Acidobacteriota; class Holophagae; order Holophagales; species Holophagales bacterium. The sequence goes on along the minus strand of JADJZB010000004.1, from coordinate 213,246 downwards.
AACGCGATCCTCCGCTGGGCCTCGCCCGGGCTGAAGAAGACCTACCTGCCGCAGCTCGCAAAGAAGAAGGTCGGCGCGTACGCCCTTTCGGAGGCCGAGTCGGGCTCCGACGCCTTCGCGCTGAAGACGCGCGCCGAGAAGAAGGGGGACCGCTGGGTCCTCAACGGCGGCAAGCTCTGGATCACGAACGGCCTCGAGGCAGAGATCTTCCTCGTTTTCGCGAACGTCGACTTCTCCAAGGGATACAGGGGAATCACCGCCTTCCTGGTCGAATCGGGATGGAAGGGCTTCACGAAGGGGAAGAAGGAGGACAAGCTCGGAATTCGCGCCTCCTCCACGCTCGCTCTCGCCTTCGAGGATCTCGAGGTCCCGGAGGAGAACGTCGTCGGCAAGGTGGGCGAGGGGTACAAGACCGCCATCGAGACGTTGAACGAAGGGCGGATAGGGATCGGCGCTCAGATGATCGGGATCGCGCGCGCCGCTCTCGACTACTCGGCGAAGTACGTCCAGACGCGGGTCCAGTTCGGCAAGCCGATCGCCGAGCACCAGGCCATCCAGCACGAGCTGGCCCGGATGGACATGGAGCTCGAGTGCGCCCGCCTCGCCGTCTACAACGCGGCGCGGCTCAAGGAAGCGGGCCTGCCGTTCGCGCGCGAGGGGGCCATCGCGAAGCTCAAGTCCTCCGAGGTCGCCGAGTACTGCACCTCGAAGGGGCTCGAGCTCCTCGGTGGCTACGGCTACGTGAAGGACTACCCCCTCGAGAAGATGTACCGCGATGCCAAGATCGGGAAGATCTACGAGGGGACGTCGTACATGCAGCTCAACACCATCGCCAAGGACGTCCTGAAGCGAACGGCCTGATCCCCGCTCGATCATTGCTGCACCGCGGCGGCCCCGGCCGCCGCGGTGCCCGGGCGATCCGGACCGGCGGGAGGTAGCATCTCTCCTCGCCGCGAAGGAGGAACCCGATGATCACTGCCGACCCCGGCCGGCGCCGGTCCGTTCTCGACGAGGTCCAGGGGATCCTGGCGCGCGAGGCGCCAGCCGAGGACCGCGACCTGCTGCTGTCGCTCGCCCCGGTGGTCTACGCCGACCTGCCCGACGCGATGGCGCTGGGGCTTCCGCCGGACGCGGTCGCCGCCCGGATCCGGGAGTACTTCCGCTTCGTCGTCCGCACGATGCCTCCCGCGCACCAGCTCTATCGGGGTCTCCCCGGGATCCACGTGGTCGCACGGGGCCTGACGGAGGCGGAGGCCCGGACGACCGGGAGCACGCACGGCGGCCAGTACGAGATCTCGGTCATCGAGACCCACACGCCGGACGCCCCGTTCATCTTCGAGAGCCTGAAGAACTTCTTCATGAGGGAAGGTCTCAGGGTCTTCTCGGCGATCCACTCCATCTTCAGCGTGAGGCGGCAGTGGGAGAGGATCAGCGCGATCGGCGGTCCGGGCGAGGACGGGAGCAAGGAGCTCCTCTGCCACTTCCGCGTCGAGAGGATCGAGCAGAAGGACCGGATGCGGCGGATCGAGCACCAGATCCACTCGCTCCTGCGCAGCGTCTTCCTGGCCGTCGAAGACTTCGGGGAGATGACCCGGTACCTGCGCGAGCAGAAGGGGCGCCTCCGTCACCGCCGGGGAGCGCCCGGCGGCGAAGCCGCCGCCCGGGAGTTCCTCGACTGGCTCGTCGACGAGAACTACGTCCTGATGGGTGTCCTGAGGTTCCGGCGCGGCCCGGACGGTTTCGAGCCGGACTACGACACGGCCCTCGGCACGATGCGCGAGCCCGCGCTCCTGAACGTCGTCTTCCCGGGCGTCATGGACGAGGAGCAGAGGCACCTCGCGATCCAGGACCACGACGACCGGATCGTCGACATCGACTTCCGCAACAACGCGAGCGCCATCCACCACCTCGAGCCGGTCGACGACATCGTCGTGAGGGAGTGGGGCGAAGGCGGTCGCCTCGAGGCCGCGACCCTTCTCCTCGGCCGGCTCGCCAAGAGCGCCTTCACCGCGAAGGCGGAGTCGATCCCGCTCCTCAGGGAGAAGCTCGCCTGGCTTCTCGAGAACTGCGGCGAGGCGAAGAACTCGCACGTCTACCGCGCGACCCGGGCCTTCTTCAACCACTTCCCGAAGCGAGAGCTGTTCTATTCCGACGCCGCGTCGCTCAAGGAGATCATCGACCGGCTGATCCACATCTCGAGCGACGACGAGATCGTCACCTCGGTCCGGCAGGGCCCCGGGTACAGTGCGGTGAGGATCGGGTTCTCCCAGGGACGGTGGTCGTCGAAGACGGCCAGCGACCTCAGGGAGGCGCTCGGACGGCAGTTCGGACCGGTCTCGTTCAGCTCCGCGGCCGACTGTGGCGCCACGACGCTCGTGGTCCACTACTTCGACGCCGGCAGCCTCGAGCATCCCCTGGAGGAGGACCGGATCCGGGACCTCACGGCGGGCGTCATCTCCACCTGGGAGGACCAGGTCGCGGGCGCGCTCGAGCAGGCGTGCGGGGCGCTCGAGGGACGACGGCTCTACAAGCGCTACGTCCGCCAGGAGAGCCGCAGCGGGCTCTACCGCGAGCTCACGCCGCCTTCCGAGGTTCCGGGAGACGTGCGGCTCTTCGAGGCGCTCGAGGGGCGGCTGGAGATGGGGATCGTTCCCGACTCCGCCGAGAAGGTCGTCCTGAAGGTGATCTCTCCGCGGCCTGCGGGCCTCACGGAGACCCTCCGGACGATCAAGAACCTCGGGCCCACGGTGGTCGAGGAGATGAGAATTCCGCTGCTCCTGCCCGACGGCAAACGGGCCTGGATGGAGCGGCTCGGCATCGAGGCGGACCCGGCGATGATCTCGGAGATCCACCGGCAGCCGGAGCGGCTCCGCGACGCCCTTCGGGCGATCTACGAGGAACGGGCGACGGACGACCCGCTCAACGCGCTGGTTCTCCTGGAAGGCCTCGGTTGGCGCGAGGTGGAGGTGCTCCGGACGCTCCGGAACCACCTTCTCCAGGTCCGGCCCAGCTACAACGTCGAAACGGTCACGACGGTCCTCGTCCGCAACAGCCGGGTGGCGGGCGCCCTCTGGCGGCTCTTCGACGCCCGGTTCGATCCGCAGAAGGAAGGGGACCGCGCGGACGCGGTCGCGAAGGCGGAGGCGGTCGCCGCGAAGGCGTTCGCGGCCGTCGGGAGCCTCTTCGACGACGAGATCCTGCGGGGCGTCGAGAACCTGGTGCGCGCCGCCGTCAGGACGAACACCTACCAGAGCCCCGAGCGGCCCGTCCTCGCGATCAAGGTCGACTGTGCAAAGGTCGACGCGATGGTCTCCCCGCGGCCCCTCTTCGAGATCTACGTCCACTCACGGCTTCTCGAGGGGATCCACCTGCGGGGAGGAAAGGTCGCGCGAGGGGGCATCCGCTGGAGCGACCGGCACGACGACTTCCGGACCGAGGTCCTGGGCCTGATGAAGACCCAGATGGTCAAGAACTCGGTCATCGTCCCCGTCGGCTCGAAGGGGGGCTTCGTCCTGAAGGGCGACGTGCCGCCGCGGCCGGCGCTCGACGCCTACCTGATCGACAGGTACCGGGAGTTCGTCTCGGGCCTTCTGGACGTCACGGACAACCTGGTGGACGGCATCGTCCTCCACCCCCCGGAGGTCGTGAGGCACGACGAGCCCGACCCGTACCTCGTCGTCGCAGCCGACAAGGGGACGGCGCACCTGTCGGACACGGCCAACCGCGTCTCGACGCAGTACGGATTCTGGCTGGGCGACGCCTTCGCTTCGGGCGGGAGCAACGGCTACGACCACAAGAGGGAGGGCATCACGGCGCGCGGGGCGTGGGAGTGCGTGCGGCACCACTTCGGGAACCTGGGGCTCGACGTGCAGTCCGAGCCCTTCACGATGGCCGGCATCGGGGACATGTCGGGCGACGTGTTCGGCAACGGTGTGCTCCTGAGCCGCACGGCGCGGCTCGTGGCCGTCTTCAATCACGTGCACATCTTCCTGGACCCGAGCCCCGATCCGCAGGTGAGCTTCGCCGAGCGCGAGCGCCTGTTCCACCTGCCGCGCTCGACCTGGCGGGACTACCGGCCGGACCTGATCAGCGCCGGCGGGGGGGTCTTCGACCGCGCGGCGAAGTCGATTCCACTGAGCCCCGAGGTGCGTGGCATCCTGGACCTCTCCCAGGAGGCCGCGAGCGGCGAGGAGGTGGTCCGCGCCATTCTCCGCGCCCCGGTGGACCTCCTCTACAACGGCGGCATCGGCACGTACGTGAGGGCCTCGGCCGAGGAGGATTCCGAGGTCGGGGACCGGGCCAACGACCGGGTTCGCGTCAGCGCGAACGAGGTGCGGGCCCGGGTCCTGGCCGAGGGGGGGAACCTCGGGCTGACCCAGCGGGGCCGGATCGAGCTCTGGACGAAAGGTGTCCTCTTGAACACCGACGCCGTGGACAACTCCGGCGGCGTCGACATGTCGGACCACGAGGTGAACATCAAGATCCTCATGGATCTCCTCGTGCGCCGCGGCGTCGTTCCGAATCGGACGGACCGCAACCGGATCCTCGCGGAGATGACGGACGAGGTCTCGCGGCTCGTCCTGGCCGACAACGCGAGCCAGGCGCGGGCCCTCACGCTCGACGGGCTGCGCAGCGCGAGCCGCTACGAGGAGTTCGTCGGGCTCGTCGAGGAGCTCGTCGCGAGCGGGGTCATGAGGCGCCGCGACGACGCCGTACCCTCGAAGGACGAGCTCCTCGCGAGCCCCGCGCGCGACCGCGGGCTGCCGCGGCCCCTGCTCTGCGTGATGCTCGGGCACGTCAAGAACTGGGCCTCCGCGCGCCTCGTCGCCTCACCGCTGCCCGACAGCGAGGTCGCCGAGCCGTTCCTGCCCGCCTACTTTCCGACGCCGATGCGCACGGCGTACGCCGAGCACCTTCGGCTCCACCCCCTGCGCCGCGAGATCATCGCGACGGCCGTCGTCAACCACCTCGTGAACGAGGGGGGCGTCTCGCTGCTCCACCGATTGATGGCCGCGAGCGGCCGCGAGATCGGCGACGTGGTGCACGCCTGCCTCACCGTCGAGCGCGCCGCGCGGGCGGACGAGGTTCGCCGGAGGATCGAGGGCGCCGGACTGAGCGTCGCGGATCGACACCTCCGCCTGGTCGAGGTCTCCGACACCCTCGAGGAGGCGACCCGAGACGCCCTGGCCGGCCAGACCCGGGACGTCGAGAAAGCGCTCGACCCCATCCGGGAGACCCTCGGCCCGGCCCGCTGAGTCCGGGCCACCCGCCAGTCCGCTCTGGGCCGGTCCGGATGCCCTCGGGGTCCGGACCGGCCCGGGAATGGGAACGGGACTTTTCTTCGGGCGCGCCCGGCGGCGCGCGGAAGAGTAGAATCCCACGGGGCAGCTCACTCCCGACGAGCGGGCCCGAGCGGGGCAAGATGGTGGCGTTTCTGCTGGACCATCGGGTACTTCGCGTGACCTTCCCGGGGCTCGCCACGGGCTCCCAAGGTGGCCGGTCGCGATTCCCGGAAGGCCCGCTCGAGCCGCACCCGCCAGAGCGTCCCGTCCCCGAACAAGTCCCGACCAGCGCCCGCGACAGCCGCGGGCGCTGCTCTTTTCGGCCACCTCCGGCGGTCGCCGGCACCCCGATCACGGCTTTCGAGGAGTACAGCAGATGACCGACATCACGGCGATCGTCGAGAAGCGCCGGGGCCAGAGAGGCGAGCTGCTCGCCATCCTGCAGGACATCCAGGCGAAGTACTCGTACCTCCCGGAGGACGCGCTGCGCGACGTGGCGCAGAGGACCGGCCGCTCGCTCGTCGACGTCTACGGGGTGGCCACCTTCTACCACGCATTCAGCCTCAAGCCCCGCGGCAAGCACCTCGTCACCTGCTGCATGGGGACCGCCTGTCACGTTCGCGGGGCCCCGAAGGTCGCCGAGGAGCTGGAGCGGCAGCTGAAGGTCCCGGCGGGGGAGACGACCCCCGACCGGGAGTTCACGCTCGAGACGCAGAACTGCCTCGGGGGCTGCGCGCTCGGACCGATCGTCGTCGTCGACGGGCACTACTTCTCGAGCGTCGGGACGCCGGCGGTCCGCGGCATTCTCGAGAAGACGCGGGAGGGGCTCGACAAGGTCGACCTCGCGACCGACGAGCGCACCTTCCCGGTCGAGGTCGCGTGCGGGCGGTGCAACCACAGCCTCATGAATCCGCACGACCTCATCGACGGACAGCCGTCCATCTGGGTCACGGCCTCGTTCGGCGACAAGCACGGATGGCTCCGGCTCTCCTCGGTCTACGGCTCGTTCGAGGTGGAGTCGCAGCACGAGGTTCCCGTCGACACCGTCGTCGACTTCTTCTGCCCGCACTGCAGCGCCGAGCTCTCCGGCGCCGGCCCGTGCGTCGCGTGCGGCGCCTCGATGGTGCCGATGATCGTCCGCGGGGGCGGCGTCGTGCAGATCTGCTCGAGGCGCGGGTGCCACAACCACATGCTCGACCTCGAGGGGACGAGCGCGTTCGGCGACTGGAGATGACGCGATGAGGAAGCCCGCATCCGTCGAAGAGTTCGGTGCCCTGCGGCGCCGCGTCATCGCCGACAGGGATTCGCGCCCGGCACGGCCGACCCTCGTCCTCAGCGCGGGGATCTGCGGGCAGGCGAGCGGCGCCAACGACCTGATGAGGGTCGTCAAGAGGCACCTCCTCTCCCGCAACCTGACGGACCGGATCGCCCTCAGGGTCACCGGCTGCCAGGGCTTCTGCCAGATGGACCCGTCGATCGTCGTCGAGCCCGGGAACCACCTCTATCCGAAACTGAAGATGGAGCACGTCCCGCGGATCATCGAGGCGACCCTCGGCGGCTTCGTGGCCGAGGAGCTCATCTACCGCGACCCGCGCGAGGGGAAGATGTTCCTCGGGCTGGGGGAGATCCCGTTCTTCCGGAAGCAGACGCGGACGCTGCTCGCCGGGAACCAGAAGATCGACCCGATCCGGATCCACGACTACCTCGAGCAGGACGGCTACTCCGCTCTCGAGAAGGTCCTCCTCGCCGGCAACCCGGCGGCCGTCGTCGAGGAGATCAAGGCATCGGGCCTGCGCGGGCGCGGTGGGGCCGGCTTCCCGACGGGGCTCAAGTGGGAGAGGGCCCGGGCGGAACGCAACGGCCACGGCGTGAAGTACATGGTGTGCAACTGCGACGAGGGGGACCCCGGGGCCTACATGGACCGGAGCCTCCTCGAGGGGAACCCGCACGCCATCCTCGAGGGGATGCTCATCGCGGCGTACGCCATCGGCGCGAGTCGCGGGATTCTGTATGTCAGGAGCGAGTACCCCCTCGCGATCAAGCACGCCGTCATCGCCCTCGGTCAGGCGCGCGGCCTCGGCCTCCTCGGGACGGACATCCTGGGCACCGGCTTCGAGTTCGACATCGAGATCGTGAGAGGCGCCGGCGCCTTCGTCTGCGGCGAGGAGACGGCCCTCATCCGCTCCGTCATGGGCTACGCCGGCGAGCCGAGGCAGCGTCCGCCGTACCCGATCCAGAAGGGGATCGAGGGGCAGCCGACGTGCATCAACAACGTCGAGACCCTCGCGAACATCCCGGTCATCATCCGCGCCGGCGCCACGGCGTTCGCGAAGGTGGGCCTTCCGGGGAACACCGGCACGAAGATCTTCTCGGTCGTCGGGAAGATCCGGAACACCGGCCTCGTCGAGGTCCCGCTCGGCACGACGATCCGCGAGGTCGTCCACGACATCGGGGGCGGCGCCCCGGGGAAGGGCCGGGTCAAGGCGGTCCAGACCGGCGGCCCGTCGGGCGGCTGCATCCCCGCGAGCCTCTTCGACCTTCCGATCGACTACGACAGCCTCGCGCAGGCCGGCTCGATCATGGGCTCGGGCGGGATGATCGTGATGGACGACCACACCTGCATGGTCGACGTCGCGAAGTACTTCATGAAGTTCCTGAAGGACGAGTCGTGCGGGAAGTGCTTCACGTGCCGCAAGGGGACGCAGAGGATGTGGGAGATCCTCGACGACGTGACGCGGGGACGCGCCACGCTCGCCCAGCTCGACCTCCTCAAGGAGCTCGCCGAGGTCGTCAAGGACACGTCGATGTGCGGGCTCGGCCAGAGCGCACCGAACCCCGTCCTCTCGACGCTGAGGTACTTCCGCGACGAGTACGAGGCGCACGTCGTCCAGAAGCGGTGCCCCGCCTACGTCTGCGACGCGCTCGTCGGGGCGCCGTGCCAGACGGCCTGCCCCCTCGGCACGGAGGCGTGGCGGTACGTCGCCCACATCGCGCGGGGCGAAAGCGACCTCGCCTACCAGGCGATCCGCGAGGCGAACCCGTTCCCCTCGGTCTGCGCGAGGGTCTGCAACCACCCGTGCGAGGAGCGCTGCCGCGCCGGCACGACCGGAGGCGAGGCCGTCGCCATCCGCGCCCTCAAGCGCTTCGTCACCGACCAGGCGGACCCGCTCTCGTTCCGGCCGAAGCCCACGCCCACCGCGCCGGTGAACGCGCCGCCGGTCGCGGTCGTCGGCTGCGGGCCGGCCGGCCTCACGGCAGCGCACTACCTCTCGCTGCGCGGCTACAAGGTCACCGCGTTCGACACCGAGGCGGAGCCGGGCGGGATGCTCTTCTCCGCGATCCCGTCGTACCGGCTGCCGCACGACGTCGTGAAGAAGGAGATCGCCTCGATCCTCGACGAGAACGTCACGGTGAGGTGCGGCACGAGGCTCGGCCGCGACATCACGCTCGACGGCCTCTTCGCGGAAGGGTACGGGGCGGTCTTTCTCGCTCTCGGCGCGCACAAGAGCCTGCGCCTCGGCCTGCCCGGCGAGGACAGCACGGGGGTTCTCCCGTCGATCCAGTTCCTCCGGGCCTGGAACGTCCGCGGCGAGAGCCTCGCCCGGGGGCGGGTGGTGGTCGTCGGGGGCGGCAACTCCGCGATCGACGCCGCCCGCGTGGCGATGCGCCAGGGCGGGGTCGAGAAGGTGACCCTCCTCTACCGGAGAACCCGGGAGGAGATGCCCGCCTTCGAGGAGGAGGTCGAGGCCGCCGTCCAGGAGGGCATCGCTCTCGTCACGCTCACCTCGCCGGTCCGCATCCTCACGGAGGCCGGACGCGTCACCGGCGTCGAGTGCATCCAGAACGCGCTCGGCGAGCGCGACGCCAGCGGGCGGCCGCGCCCTGTCCCGATCGCCGGGAGCGAGTTCACGGTCCCGCTGGAGACGCTGATCGTCGCGATCTCCGAGGGTTCCGACACCGACTGCGTCGCCGTTGCGGGTGCGAACCGGATCGCCACGACGCCGATCGGCACGGTGAAGGCCGACCGCGAGACGCTCACGACGAACCGCCCCGGGGTCTTCGCCGGCGGCGACGTCGTCACAGGCCCGAACACCGTCGTCGACGCGATCGCGGCCGGGAAGCGGGCCGCCGTGATGATCGACCGCTACCTCCGCTCCGAGCCGCTGTCGGTGCCCGCGGCCCCGCGCCTCCCGGAGATCTTCGTCGCCCCTCCCGAGGCCCGGGAAGGGGAGGAGGTCCCGAAGGGGCGCGTCGAGGCACGCCGCCTTCCCGTGTCCCAGCGCGCGCGCAGTTTCGCGGAGGTGGAGGTGGCCCTTTCGGGGGAGGACGCGTGCCGCGAGGCGAGGCGTTGCCTGCGCTGCGATCTGACGTTCACCCGGGAGGTGAAGGAGAAGGAAGAAGTGCCCGAGCTCGCGATGGCGGGAGGCGCGTCATGACCCACATCACCGTCAACGGGATCCCGCTCGAGGTGGAGAACGGCACGACCCTCCTCGAGGCGGCCCAGTTCCTGGGTTTCCCGATCCCGACGCTCTGCCACATGGAGGGCCTGCACCCTTACGGCGCCTGCCGCCTCTGCGTCGTCGAGGTCGGCGCCGGCCCGAAGGCCAGGCTCGTCTCCTCCTGCACCTTCGTGGCCGAGGAGGGGCAGCGGGTCCGCACCTCCTCGGCGCGCGTCGTCCGGGCGCGGAAGATGATCATCGAGCTGCTTCTCGCGACCTGTCCCCAGTCGAAGACGATCCAGGACCTCGCCTCGGCGCACGACGTGAGGCAGCAGCGCTTCCGCCAGGAGCACGAGGACTGCATCCTCTGCGGCCGCTGCGTGAGGATGTGCGAGGAGCAGATGGTCGCCAAGGCGATCGGCTTCGCCGGCCGCGGCGAGTCGCGGCGCATCGGCACCCCGTTCGACCGGCGGTCGGAGGTCTGCCGGACCTGCGGCGGCTGCATGTACGTCTGCCCGGCGTGCGAGCTCCGGTGCACCTACACGGAGCCCGACAAGGCGATCTGCGGCGGCTGCGCGAACCTCGCGCCGCCCTGCATCGAGAAGGAAACATTCGACGACCTGATGTGTTCCATGAAGCCCTGCGTGGCGTGCGAGATCCCGAGGAGCTAGGAGGAGACCATGACGCTTTCGAGAGTGAACTCATCGGCAGCGACCCTCACGAAGAACCGGACGGAAGGGTCGGTCGTCCCCGCTTCCGGGATGTGCGTCACGTGCGTGGACGGATGCGTCGGGATGTGCGAGATCGGCAAGTCGGCCTACCGGGGGCACGAGGTCATCTACCCGCAGCCGTTCGGCGTCATCACGACGGCGGCGGAGAAGGCCTACCCGGTCGACTACTCGCACTTCAACATCATGGGGACGGCCGTGGGCGCGCACGGCATCGCCGAGGACTCCGACCGGGCCATCTTCCCGGCCGTCGACCTCGAGGTGGCGCTCGGGCACGACCGGAAGATCCGCTTCCGCTACCCCTGGCTCATACCGGGGATCGGCTCCACGAACATCGCGAAGAACAACTGGGAAGGGATCGCCATCGGCTCCGCGCTCGCCGGGACGGGCCTGACGATCGGCGAGAACGTCGTCGGGATGGACCCGGAGACCGTCCTCAGGAACGGCAAGGTCGTCGACACGGTCGACCTGAAGAACCGCGTGCGGCTCTACAAGGACCACGTCCGCGACGGCCTCGGCGCGGTCGTCGTCCAGTCGAACGTCGAGGACACCCGGCTCGGCGCGCACGAGTACGCCATCGAGAAGCTCGGCGTCGAGATCGTCGAGCTGAAGTGGGGCCAGGGGGCCAAGGACATCGGCGGCGAGGTCAAGATCAAGGACCTCAAGAAGGCCCAGCTCCTCTACGACCGGGGCTACATCGTCCTCCCGAACCCGCACGACCCGAACGTCATCCACGCCTTCGAGAAGGGCGCCTTCAAGGAGTTCGAGCGCCACTCCCGCGTCGGGATGGTGACCGAGGAGGGCTTCGCGACGCGGGTCGAAGAGCTGCGCCGGGCGGGGGCGAAATACGTCTTCCTGAAGACCGGCGCCTACAGGCCCGCCGACCTCGCGCGCGCCGTGAAGTTCGCGTCGAAGTACCGGCTCGACCTCCTGACCGTGGACGGCGCCGGGGGCGGCACCGGCATGAGCCCCTGGCGAATGATGAACGAGTGGGGCGTCCCCCCGGTCGAGCTCCACGCGCTCCTCTACAACTACGCCAAGGACCTCGCGGAGCGCGGCGAGTACCTGCCCGCCATCGCCGTGGCGGGCGGGTTCACGTTCGAGGACCAGATCTTCAAGGGCCTCGCGATGGGCGCGCCGTACGTGAAGCTCGTCGGCATGGCCCGCAGCCCGATCGCCGCCGCGATGGTGGGGAAGACCATCGGCCGCGGGATCGACGAGGGGCAGCTCCCGGTCTACGTCGAGCGTTTCGGCAGCACGAAGGACGAGATCTTCGTGACGGCGTCCGAGCTGCGCAAGGAGCTCGGGAACGAGGCCTTCGAGAAGATCCCCACCGGCGCGCTGGGGCTTTACACCTACTACGAGCGGCTGGCCCAGGGCCTTCGTCAGCTCATGGCGGGGAGCCGGAAGTTCGCCTGTTCCTACATCGCCCGCGAAGACCTCTGCGCCCTCACACGCGAAGCCGCCGCCATCTCGGGGATCAGCTGGGTCATGGACGTCGACAGGGAGGAGGCGGAGAGGATCCTGCACGCGTAGCGGGAGGACGTTCGGGGCCGGGACGCGGGAGCCGGAAGCAGGGGGAGGATCGGCCGGTTCCGCGGGCATGAGCGACGGGTCCGGGACCCGGGTTCTGGTAACATCCGCCTCCCCGAAAGGGGACGGCGACGTACCCAAGTGGTTAAGGGAAGGCTCTGCAAAAGCCTCATTCGTCGGTTCGAATCCGACCGTCGCCTCCAGTGAATCCTCGCCGCCGCGCCCCCGGGCGCGGCGGTTCGTTCATGCGGCCGTCGGAACCCGGGCCGGTCGTGCCGGCGACGCGCCGCCTCTCAGCGAAGGGCAGCCGCGAGGTCGGACGGGACGTCCACGTCGTGAAGGATCTCCGTGCCGAAGCCGGGGACCTCGATGACCTGGACGTCCGGCTCCCGAAGGAGGTCCGAGAGGCGCCGGCCGGGTTCCCAGGAGAGGATCCGCGGCACGAGGGCCGCGGGGATGACGAGGGGGTGCCCGCGCCGGCCGTTTCCGGCCGGAACGGCGACGCCGAGGGAGGTCGCCGGAGGAAGGCTCGCGAGCAGGCGGCGCAGGACGGGCGCAGTGAGGCCGGGGAGGTCGGCAGGCGACAGCGCGACCCGGCCGCACCCGGACGAGAGAGTCGACAGTCCCGCCTGTACAGAGGAGAGCATCCCGTCTTCGGGCCGAGGGTTGGTAACGGTGACGATCCCGAGGCCTTCGAGCGCGGCGGCGACGTCGCCGGCACCTGGGGCGAGAACGACAGCCACCTCGGCGAAGCCGGCCTCGACGAAAGAACGCGCCACCCGGCGGACGAGGGGCTCTCCCGAGACGTCCGCGAGCATTTTCGGGCTCCCGAAACGACTCGAGGCGCCCGCCGCCAGGAGGACCGCGGCAATCCTGTTGGTCTGGAATGGCATGGCGGGAGATCTTAGCCCGCGGGGCCGCCCGTCCGATCGTTGACCGGGCCTTTCGGGGAGCCTATCCTCGGCACAGAACGCTTTCTTCGTCGGTCGGGTAGAGAGGAGACTCCGGGCATGCACATCAACGACCTCCTCAAGATCGCGGTCGAGCGCAAGGCCTCGGACCTCCACCTGAAGGTCGGCGCCCACCCGATCATCCGTGTCGACGGCGACCTGATTCCGCTCGTCGACATGAAGCGGCTCATGCAGGAAGACACGATCGCGATGGCGTTCTCGATCATGTCCTCGAGGCAGAAAGAGAAGTTCAAGAACAACTTCGAGATCGACATCGCGTACTCGGTGCCCGGCCTCGGCCGCTTCCGCTGCAACATCTTCCAGCAGCGCGGCACCGTGGGCCTCGTCTGCCGCGTCATTCCGGCCCGGATCCTGACCGTCCGCGACCTGCTCCTGCCGCCGATCATCGAGAAGATCTGCGAGGAGACCCGCGGCCTGATCCTCGTCACCGGGACGACCGGCTCGGGCAAGTCGACGAGCCTCGCGGCGATGATCGACTTCATCAACGCGACGCGGGCCGAGCACATCATGACGGTCGAGGACCCGGTCGAGTTCCTCCACCGCGACAAGAAGTCGATCGTGAACCAGCGCGAGCTGGAGGTCGACACGCGGTCGTTCTCCTCCGCGCTTCGCGCCTCCCTCCGGCAGGACCCCGACGTCATCCTCGTGGGCGAGATGCGCGACTTCGAGACGGTCGAGACGGCCCTCGTCGCGGCCGAGACGGGCCACCTCGTCCTCTCGACGCTCCACACGATGGACGCGACGGAGACGATCAACCGGATCATCGCCGTCTTCCCGCCTCACCAGCAGAAGCAGATCCGCCTCCAGCTCTCGGCCGTCCTGAAGGCCGTCGTCTCCATGCGCCTCCTCCCGCGCGCCGACGGCCTCGGCCGCGTCCCGGCCGTCGAGGTCCTCATCGCCACGAACTACATCCGGGACTGCATCGAGAACAAGGAAAAGACGAAGTACATCGTCGACGCCATCAAGGCGGGCACGTCGCAGTACGGGATGCAGACCTTCGACCAGTCGCTCTACCAGCTCTACCGGTCGGGGCTCATCACGCTCGACGAGGCGATCCGCCGGTCGACGAACCCGAACGAGTTCAAGCTCAGGATCCAGGGCGTCCAGTCGACGTCGGACCTCTCGCAGGAGGTCATGGACGGGGCCCTGGAAGCGCCGGACAAGATGAACCCGCTGGGGGAGGAGTCGCCGTTCGACTTCTCCAACCAGCCGTAGGCCGTCCTCCCCCTGAGCGAAGAAGCGCGCCGCCGTCCGCGCCGGGACTGCCGGACGGCGGCGCTCGCGTTTCTGGGCCGCCGCGCGCACCCGAGGCGCGAGCTGGAGAGGAAGCTCCTCCGCGCGGGGCACGAGGCGGCGGAGGTCGCCCGCACGCTGGACCTGCTCGGGGGCGCCGGACTCCTCGACGAGGCGGCGACGGCGGTGGAGCTGGCCCGGACGGAGGCGTCCCGCGGCCGCGGAAACCGCCGCGTCTCGGCCTCGCTCAGGGCCCGTGGCGTCGGAGAGGCGGACGCGGCGCGGGCCGTGGCCGGCGTCGGGGGAGAGGACGAGACGGCCCGCCTCCGGGCCGCCCTCGCGAAGAAGAGCCGGAGCCTCGGGGAAGGTTTGACGCCCGTTTCGAGGTCGAGGAAACTCTTCGACCATCTCGTGCGCCGTGGCTTCGACCCCGGGGCCGTTCGCGATGCGCTCCGAGAGAAAGGCGACCCCACGGATGACGACCCCCTCTGACTGGACCTCCCGCAAGGTCCGCGAGACGTTCCTTTCGTACTTCGAGGAGAAGGGGCACCGGCGCGTCGCCTCCTCTTCCCTCGTCCCGGCCGAAGACCCGACCCTTCTCTTCACGAACGCCGGGATGAACCAGTTCAAGGACGTCTTCCTGGGACGGGAGAGCCGTCCGTACGTCCGCGCCGCGTCCGCCCAGAAGTGCGTGAGGGCCGGCGGCAAGCACAACGACCTCGACAACGTCGGGTACACGGCGAGACATCACACGTTCTTCGAGATGCTCGGGAACTTCTCGTTCGGCGACTACTTCAAGGAGGAGGCGATCGCCTTCGCCTGGGAGCTCGTGACCGAACGGTACGGCTTCGAGCCGAAGCGCCTCTGGGCGACCGTCTACACCGACGACGACGAGGCCGCCAAGCTCTGGCAGCAGTACCTGCCGGCGGGGCGGATCCTGCGCTTCGGCGAGAAGGACAACTTCTGGTCGATGGGCGATACCGGGCCCTGCGGCCCCTGCTCCGAGCTCCACGTCGACCAGGGGCCGCACGTGCCGGGAGACGACACGCCGAACGGCCGGGGCGACCGGATCATGGAGATATGGAACCTCGTCTTCATGCAGTTCGAGAGGGACGGCGACGGGAAGACGACGCCCCTGCCGAAGCCCTCGGTCGACACCGGCGCCGGCCTCGAGCGGATCACGGCCCTCCTGACGGGGAAGAACAACAACTTCGACACGGACCTCTTCACGCCGCTCATCCAGAAGGTCGAGGCGATCTCCGGGAAGTCCTACCGCGGCGGGATGGTGGCCGAGGACGCCCCGTTCCGCGTCATCGCGGACCACCTCCGCGCGGCGACGATGCTCATCGCGGACGGCGTCATGCCGGGGAACACCGGCCGCGGCTACGTCCTCAGGCGAATCCTCCGCCGGGCGGCCCGCTACGGGCGGCGCCTCGGCATCGAGGGGCCCGAGCTCTGCGGCCTCGTCGACCCGGTGTTCGACGTGTTCGAGGGGATCTACTTCGGCGACCCCCACCGGACGCTGAAGGGCGAGATCCGGGAGCTGGTCCGCTCCGAGGAGCTGAGCTTCGCCCGGACGATGTCCGCCGGGGCCGACCGGGTCGGGGAGGCGATCAGCGAGGCGCGGCGGAAGGAGGAGACGAGCCTTTCGGGCCCGGCCGTCTTCCGCTTCTACGACACGTACGGCATCCCGTTCGAGCTGATCGAGGACCTGGCGCAGGACGAAGGGCTCACCCTCGACCGCGCGGGTTTCGAGAAGGAGCTCGAGGTGGCGCGCGAGCGCTCCAAGGGGGCTTCGAAGTTCGAAGCGGACGACGCGCTGCTCCCGGAGGAGCTGGCCGACCCGTCCTGGGAGACCAGTTTCCGCGGCTACGCCGAAGACGACTTCGTCCGTCTCGAGGGAGCCCGGGCGCTCGGCCTCTTCGCCCTTCCCGGCGGGGTTCCTCTGCCGGTTGCCGAGCTGCCCGCGGGCGCTGAAGGACTTCTCGTCACCGACCGCACCGTCTTCTACCCCGAAGGAGGCGGCGAGGTCTCCGACACCGGCTCCGTCACCTGGCCTGGCGGCAGGGCGGCCGTGACCTCCGCGCGAAGGTCGGCGAACGGGCGGCTCATTCAGCACCACGTGAAGGTCGAGGAAGGGACGATCCTGCGCGGCGCGGTGCTGACACTCGAGGTTCCCGAGTGGACCCGGCGCCGGGTCCAGGCGAACCACACCGGCACGCACCTCCTCCACGCGGCGCTGCGGAAGGTCCTCGGCGATTCGGTACGGCAGATGGGCTCTCTCGTCGCCCCCGAGCGCCTTCGGTTCGACTACGCCGCCACGCGCCCGACGACCGCCGCCGAGATTCTCGAGGTCGAGCGGCTCGTCAACGAGGCGGTCCTCCGGGACTCTCCCGTCTCCAAGGAAGTGACCTCGATGGACGAGGCGCGCTCGAAGGGCGCGATGATGTTCTTCGGAGAGAAGTACGGCGAGAGGGTCCGCGTGGTCGACGTGCCGGGCGTCTCGACGGAGCTCTGCGGCGGCTGCCACGTCGGCCGGACCGGGGAGATCGGCGCTTTCAAGGTCCTTTCCGACCGCGGCCTCGCCGCCGGGGTACGCCGCATCGAAGCGATCACGTCTCTCGGGGCCGTGGAACGCCTGACGCGCGACGAGCATCTCCTGGGCGAGCTGTCCGAGGTGGCACAGGTGCCGCTCGAGGATCTCCCCGGCAAGCTGCGCGAGGTTCTCGGCCGCCTCAGGGACGGGGAGAAGGAGATCGCCAGGCTCAAGGTCCAGCTCGCCTCGGGCTCCGGCGCGGGTTCGGGAGCGTCGGAAGACGAGGGGCTCGTGGATGTGGCCGGGTTCAAGGTCCTCGCCCGGCGCGTCCCGTCCCTTCCCGTCAACGAGCTGAGGAACCTGGCCGATACCTTCAGGGGCAAGCTGAAGAGCGGTGTCGTCCTTCTCGGGACCGAGACCGACGGAAAAGTCACGCTGCTGGCGGCCGTCACGGCCGACCTGGTCTCCCGCGTCTCGGCCGACGACCTCGCGAAGGCGATGGCGCCGGTCGTCGGCGGAAGAGGGGGAGGCAAGGCGGACCTCGCCCAGGCGGGAGGAAAGGACCCCGAGAAGATCGAGGCGGCCCTCGAGGCCGGACTCGACAGGGTCAGGGAGCAGCTGGGAGGGACGGCCTGAGGCGGACGTCCGGGCGCTATACTGGTCCCGCCATGATGCGATGGGCCGTGCTCTGTGCCGCCGGTGGACTCCTCGTCGTTTCGGGAGGTCTCCGGGCGGACGTGAAGCTGATCCGCAAGGCGGACGGCGGCGCGGTCATCTTCAACAGCATCGGGAGCGGCTGGAGGATCGGCGGAAAGTCGCCGTCCGACGCTTTCCTCCTGGCCCGCCGCGACGCCGCGACGGCCTTCGACGACACGATCCGCCGGCACGCCGAGCGCGAGCGGGTCGATCCCCGCCTCGTCAAGAGCGTCATGCTCGTGGAGTCGAACTTCAACCCGAAGGCGCTTTCCCCGAAGGGGGCGCGCGGGCTGATGCAGCTGATGCCCGGCACCGCGCGCCGCTACGGTGTCCAGAACTCCTGGGACCCCCACGAGAACATCCGGGGCGGCACGGCGTACCTCTCCGACCTGCTCGGGATGTTCGACGGCGACATCGTCCGCACCCTCGCGGCCTACAACGCCGGCGAGGGTGCGGTGCAGCGTTACCGGGGCGTTCCGCCCTACGCCGAGACCCGGGAGTACGTGCGGCGCGCGATGCTCGTCTACGGCGGGAGTAGCAACATGCCCGTTCTCTCGGGCGGTTTCAAGGGCCTCGCAAACACTTCCGCTCGCCGGGTCCCGGCGTCGCCGGTGAAGCTCCATCGGGGCGGGGGTCAGCTTCTCATCTCGAACCTCGGCGACCTCCCCTCCACGGGAGACCGGTCGCCGGTCCTCGGACGCATCGCGGCGAACCGATGAGCACGCGCGCTTCCGAACCGACGCGGAGCGCGCCCTTCTTCGACCACGGTCTCTTCCTCCTTCACCTGAATCGCGGCAAGGAGGACATGCGCAAGGGGCTCCACGACGACGCCCGGCGCGAGTTCGAGGAAGCGCGCCGATTCCGGTCGAGCGACCCCGAGGTCCTCTCTAACCTGGCCCTGGCGATGTTCCACCTCGGGCACCTCGAGGAGGCGGAGCGGATCACCCGCGGGCTCCTCGTGTCGCACGCCGACTCCGTCCCTCTCCTCTTCAACCTCGGCCTGATCCTCTTCAAGGCGGGCCGGGCCGAGGCGCGCGAGCCGCTCGAGCGGGTCCTGGCGCTGGCGCCGGCGCACCGGAAGGCCCACCTGACCGTCGGACTGATCCTCCAGCGGGAAGGTCGTCTCGAAGAGGCGAACCGCCACTTCGCGTCGGCGGGCTCAGAGCGGAAAGTCGAGACCGACGGTGACGACACGATCACGCGCACCGCTCGCGCGGCCGCGTCGACCTGGCCCGCTCCCGGGACGCCCGTTCCCACGGTCAAGCCGGAGGCTTTCGACGACTCTTCGGCGCGCCGCGGGCAGGTCACGCAGCCCATCGTCGGGCCGGCCGAGCCGTCCGCTGCGCCCGTCCCGCAACCGGAAGGTGCCCTTCCGCCCGCCGTGGCGCCCCTGAGGCCCCCTCCGCCCATGGTCACCGGCATTCCCGGCACCGCGCAGGCCCCTCCCTCGGCACCCTCGCCGCCAACGGCGCCCCCCGCGTTCTCCGCCCGTCCGGGCGGCCTCGTGTCGGCGGACGCGCGAGGTGGGATCCTGGTGCGCAGGACCGCGCTCACCGGGCGGACGGGCGTCGCGGAGCTGGTCGCCGACGGCAGCCTCTCGGGAGCCCTCGCCCGATTCTTCGTCCGCGCGACCGGTAACGGCGGGGTGCTCCTGCTCGACCCGAAGCGGGCCCTCCACCTCGTTCACCTGCGCGGCGAGTTCCTGTCGGCCGACCCGGCCCGGCTCTTCGGTTTCGACGCGGCGCTCACGTACCGCGAAGACCCGGCGTTCGAGTTCCGGCGTCAGATCGCGCTCCCTTTCGTGAAGCTCTTCGGGACAGGGAGCGTCGCGTTTTCCGTGTCGGCGGAGCCGGCCCGGCTCGAGGTGACGCCCGAGACCCCGCTGACGCTCGCGTCGCGGTCGCTCCTCGGCTACGGCGGCGACGTGTACGTCGACCTCGTGGAGGACGCGGACCCGCTCGCCGACCTCGGTGGCGGGCCCGTCCTGAGCGTGTCGGGCTCCGGGTATGTCCTGATGGAGGCCTGATCGGCCTCTAGGTCCTCATGGAGGCCTGAACCGCCTCGAGCGCCTCGCCGGTCTCGGCGAGGAGCCCTCTCACCATCTCCGGGTCCTCGTGCTCGGCGTAGACGCGCAGGATCGGCTCGGTTCCCGAGAGCCGGTGGAGCAGCCACCCGCGTTCGCCGAGGAGGAGCTTCACGCCGTCGAGGGTCTCGACCGCCGTGACGCGGGCTCCTGCCCGGAGCTCGGGGGGCGAGGCCAGGAGGCCGTCGACGAACGTCCTCAGGACCGGCATCGGGAGCCGCACGTCGCGCCGACCGTATGCGAACGCCCCGTACTCGCGATCCTGGCGGGCCAGGAGGGCGGCGAACGAGAGGCCCGAGTGGGCGACCGCCTCGAGGACGAGGAGGGCGGAGAGGACGCCGTCCCGCTCCGGGAGGAAGAATGAGACGCCCAGCCCGCCCGATTCCTCGCCGCCGATGCCGACCTCGCCCGACAGCATCTTCTCGGCGATCCACTTGAAGCCGATCGGCGTGACGTGGAGGGGGACTCCGAGCCTGGCCGCGACCCGGTCGACGAGGAGCGAGGTGGAGAAAGTCTTCGCGATGCCGCCGCCGATCTTCCCCCGGCTCGCGAGGCTTTCTGCCAGGAGGGCGAGAATGCGGTGGGGCGTCACGAACGCGCCGTCGGGCGCGAGGACGCCGAGGCGGTCGCCGTCCCCGTCGCTGGCGAGGGCCAGGTCGAAGGTTCCCGACCCGAGGCGCGCCACGGAGGCCCCGAGGTGCTCGGGGATCGGCTCTGGGTGGACGCCGCCGAAGGAAGGATTGATCTCGGACCGGATCGCCGTCACCCGCGTCGGGTATCCCTCGCCGAGGATCGACGCGAGGAGGTTTCCCGCGGCGCCGTGCATCGGATCCCAGAGGACCCTCAGGCCGGCGCGCCGGATCGCGTCGAGGTCGACGCACGCGGCGATCGCCGCGGCGTAGGGGGTGAGAAGGTCCGTCGTCTCCACGGCGCCCCCCGGCCGGTCCGGGAGCGGTACGTCGGCGCTGGCGGCGATCGCCGCGTACGTGGCAGAGGTGGCGCTCCCGCCGAACCACGACTTGTACTTGACGCCGTTCCAGTCGGGCGGGTTGTGCGAGGCCGTGATCGCGATGCCGCCGCGCAGGCCGCGCGCCTTGACGTGCCAGGAGGCGCAGGGCGTCGGGACCGGGCGGTCGGAGAGGAGGATCCGGAATCCCTTCGACGCGAGGCGGACGGCGCTCTCGGCGGCGAGCTCCCTGGAGAGGAACCGGGTGTCGTGGACGATCGGGAGGGTGCGGCCGTCTCCCGGATCGTCGTTCGCGGGGGAGATGCTCCACGCGGCAACCGCGTCGACGACGCGGGCGGCGGACGCAAAGGTCAGTTCGCGGCCGATCCGGGCCCGCCAACCGTCCGTGCCGAAGGCGATGGGAGACGTCATCGTCCGCGGATTCTGGGTGGAAGAGCGGACTCCGGCAAGGCCCGGCTAGGCCCCCCGCCCCCCGGGGCCCCGGGCCCCGGCCCCCCCCCCCCCCCCCCCCCCCCCCGGGCGCCCCCCCCCCCCCCCCCCCCCGGCCCCGGGCGGGGGGCGCCCCCCCCCCCCCCCCCCCCCCCCGGGGGGGGGAGGGGGCTTTGCCCGAACGGTCCCCTAGAATGCGCGGCGGTGCTCAATCTCCCGAACTCCCTGACGCTCCTGCGGATCTTTCTCGTGCCGCTTCTCGTCGTCGTGTTGCTGACGCGGATGCCGGCCAAGGAGTACCTCGCGCTCGCCGTCTTCCTCGTGGCCGCCCTCACGGATCTGCTCGACGGCTGGATCGCGAGGAAGTTCAAGAAGGTGACGCGCCTCGGGATGCTCCTCGACCCGATCGCCGACAAGATCCTCGTTTCGGCCGCGCTCATCTCCCTCGTCGACCTCCAGGAGGCGGATGCCTGGGCGGTCTGCATCATCGTGGGCCGCGAGTTCGCCGTCTCCGGGCTGCGGTCCATCGCCGCGGGAGAGCAGATCACGATCGCCGCCTCGAGCCTCGGGAAGTGGAAGATGGGAGCCCAGGTCGTCGGCATCTCCCTCATGATCCTGGGCGCCCGGCTCGACGACATCGGCCTCTGGAGGATGACGGGGCGTGCCGCGCTCTACGTCATGACCGTGATGGCGATCGTCTCGGGCATCGACTACTTCCGCAAGTACCTGCCGCCCCTCCTGGCGAAGGAAGTGGGCCGGGGGCCGGAAGCCGCAACCGAACCGGGCCGCGAGGGCTAGAAGCCGGGGACGGGGCGTCAGCCCGTGGTCCGGCGCCTCCAGATGCCACGCGCCATCGGCCGCCCCTCCTTCTCGTACTTTCTCTCGTAGTCGGTCCCCGAGCTCCACCCCGCCTCGCTCCCGGGGACCCTCTCGAGCGCCGGCTCGGCTTCGAGGACCTCCCGGATCGACTCGAAGTAGGGGAGGTTGTCCGTGGCGACGCGCAGGCAGCCTTCGGGGGCCAGCGAGTGCGCTGCGGCCCGGACGAAATCGGGCGAGAAGAGCCGCCGCTTGGCATGTCGCGCCTTCGGCCACGGGTCGGGGAAGAAGACGTGGAGCGCTGCGAGGGAGCCGGCCGGAACGCGGTCGAGGATGAAGGCCCTCCCGTCGAGGCGTGCGAACCGGACGTTCGTGAGCTTCATCCGTTCGGCGCGTGCCTGAGCGATCCGCGCGTACTCGACCTCGATCTCCGCTCCGAGAAAGCTCGTTCCGGGCCGCGCGGCGGCCTCGTCGGTGAGGAATCGGCCACGGCCGCTCCCGATCTCGATCTCGACGGGCGCGAGCCTGCCGAAGAAGGCGGTCCAGTCGACGGGCGTCGAGGTACCCGGCGCTTCCCCGGGAAGGGCTGTCCTGGGAGGCGGCGGGACGCCGGGAGTCGTGACGAAGTCCTTCGCAGCGGGAGAGAGGCCCGCGCGCTTGAGCGCCCGGCGGACGGCGGGGCGGCTCAGGAGAGCACCGCCCGGGGGATCTTCACGGTCCGGAGCCCGACGTCCCCGAGGATCCGCGCCTGGCAGCCGAGGCGGACCCCGGGTCCCATGTCGTACGCGTCCTCGAGCGGTTCGGTGGGCGAGAGATTCTGCGGGTTGACGACGCACTCCACACGGCAGGTGGAGCAGGTCCCGGCCCCGCCGCAGATGGAGGAGATACGGGCCCCGAGACGGTGCGCCGCCTCGAGGGCCGTGATCCCCTCCGGCAGCTCCCCGCGGAGTCCCTGGTCGAGAAAGACGACCTTCGGCATGTCAGGCCTTTTCCGCCTCGGGCTCCTCGGGAGACCGGGCCTTCTTGGTGATGCGGATCCGTTCGATGGCCCGCGGCGAGGCGCGCTCGACGACGAACTCCGTGTCGCCGAGCCACGTCCGCGCGCCGGTCCGGGGAATCCGCCCGAACCTCTTCAGCAGGAATCCGGCCACCGTCTCCATCTCGGGCTCGTCCAGGGAGAGCCCCAGATCCCGTTCGAGCGAGGCGACGGGGTACGAGCCCTCGATCAGGATGGAGGCGCCGTCGATCACGGGGGAGTCGGCCTCCTCGTCGTGCTCGTCGTCGATGTCCCCGAGGATCTGCTCGACGAGGTCCTCGAGCGTCACGAGCCCCGAGACGGCCCCCAGCTCGTCGACGACGACGGCCATGTGGAAGCGCCGGCGCCGCATCTCGCGGAAGAGGTCGCCGGAGCGCTTCTGCTCCGGGATGAAGATCGCCGGCCGGAGGTGGCGCGAAACGTCGAAGCTCTTCTCCTCCTCGTCGGTGACGTCGAAAAGGTCCTTGACGTGGAGGATGCCGACGATGTCGTCGGGGGTTTCGCGATAGACGGGGAGCCTGCTGTATCTCCAGACGCGCCCGATCGCCTCGACCTTCTCGAAGGTGGCGTCCGCGGGAAGGAGGACCATCTTGGCTCGCGGAACCATCGCGTCCACGACGGGGCTGTCCCCGAATGCGAGGACGGCGTGGAGGATGTCCTTCTCCTCGCTCGCGAGCTGCCCCTGGTCGTGCGAGAGCGAGATCAGGCTCTTCACGTCTTCCTCCGTGACGTCGGCCGGGCCGGAAGCGCTTCCGCCGAAGGGCCGAAGGAGCACGCCCGCGATGCCGGAGAGGAGCCTGGCGAGCGGCGAGAAGAGCACGACGAGGAGCTCGATGACGGGTGCCGCGAGGCAGGCGACCCGTTCGGAGTTCCGGGCGGCGAGCGTCTTCGGTGTCACCTCGCCGAAGATGAGGAGGATGAGCGTCGTCGCGACCGTGGCCGTCACGACCCCCCACTTCTCGCCGAGGGCCTCGATGGCGAGGACCGTCCCGATCGATCCGGCCGCGATGTTCACGAGGTTGTTCCCGATGAGGAGAGTGCTGATCGTCTGGGGGAGATGGCCGCGGAGCCGTTCGAGCCGGGCGGCCTGGGGGTGATTCTTCTCCTTCAGACGGAAGACGGCCGCATCGGAGAGCGTCGTCAGGGCCGTCTCCGAGCCCGAGAAGAAGCTCGAGGCTCCGAGGCACACGGAGTAGAGAACGAGGAGGAGCGTGTCGTTCACGGTGTGCCCTCGTGGACGGAGGGGGCCGCGAATCGGGCGGTTCCGCCCGACGCCAGCTGCTCGACGACGGGCCGGTCGGCCGGCAGGAGGGGGAGCCGCGAAGCCTCCGCCGGCGTCGTCCAGAGGATCTCGGCGACGCCGAGGGGCGAGGGCTCTCCGTGCAGCGAGCGGACGAGGTAGACGAGGAGCGTGACGTGCCGCCCGTTCGGAGCGCCGGAGGCGAACGTCAGGGGCGCGGAAGACTCCACCTCGACCCCGAGCTCCTCGCGCCACTCCCTGGCGAGCGCCGCTTCCGGAGTCTCGTCCGCCTCGACCTTGCCTCCCGGAAGCTCCCAGAACCCCGCGAGGGGGCCTCCCTCCGGGCGACGGGTCAGCAGGAGGAGGCCGTCGCGGACGAACGCCCCGGCCACGACGAGGAGCGTCCCGCTCACCCGGCCGTCCTCGCGAGGGCGGCGCGGGCGTTTCGCCGGAGTCCATCCGGAGTCGCCCGTCTCACGGCGGAACGGGCGAAGCGGGCCTCGAAGGCCGGGCCGTCCAGCGAGGTCAGCTCGACCGGATCGAGAGAGGCGGGCGGTTCCAGCACGTCCTCTCTCCAGCGGGGCCCGGAGTTGTACGGGCAGACGTCCTGGCAGTCGTCGCAGCCGAAGAGGCGGCCTTCGAGCCACGACTCCTCTTCCGGCGTGAAGGTGCTTCTCTTCTCGATCGTCAGGTAGGAAAGGCAGCGCCGCGCGTCGACGACGCGCGGCGCGAGGATCGCCGAGGTGGGGCAGGAGTCGAGGCAGGCCGTGCAGCCGCCGCACTTCTCCCACGTGCCGTCCACGACGGACGCCGTCGGCGCGAGGGCGAGGTCGGTCAGGACCTCCCCGAGAACGACGTGAGAGCCGACGCCCGGGACGATGAGCATGCCGTTCTTTCCGACGAAGCCGAGGCCGGCGCCCACGGCCCACTCCCGCTCCAGGACGGGCGCCGTGTCGACGCAGACGCGAAAGTGCGCCCCGGCCGGAGCCGCTCGCCGGAGCGATGCGACGACGGCTTTCAGCTCGCGCCGGACGGCGCCGTGGTAGTCCTCGCCGCGCGCGTAGCGCGCGACGTTCCCGGCTCCCCCGGGGGGCACCTCGCGGGCGACGCAGATCGCGGCCTTCGCGAACGGGAGGATCGATTCGAGGCTGCGCCGCGCCTCCGCGTCCCTCTCCAGGTACTGCATCTCGCCGTGCAGGCCGCCGTCGAGGAAAGCCCGGAAGCCGTCCCACGCCCGCGCGACGGGTCCCGTGACGACCCCCGCCGCGACGAAGCCCTGGTCGAGCGCGGCTCGGACCGCGCGGCGCGAGAGGTCTACGGGATCGTCCGGGAGGGGCGCCGGAGGGAACCGGGGCCCCGTCCGCCGGGAACGGAAGCCGGGCATCGTCGCGAGTCTAGCAACGGGACCGCTATCATCTCCGGCGGTCCCCGACCGAGGAGTCGTCATGTCCTACAGCATCCCGTCGCGCATCTACCCGATCGCTGCCTTCCTGCTGGTCGCGTTCGGGATCGGCGTGCTCGCCGCGAGGACCCTCGCGCCGTTCGGCACGGCCTCCGCGTGGGCGATCGTTCTCGCGGTCGCCTTCTCGGGTCCGTGGCGATTCCTGGAGAGAAAGATGCCGAGCCGCCGGGGCCTCGCGGCGATTCTCCTGACCCTCGCCATCGGCCTGCTCGTCATCCTCCCCGCGGTCCTGCTCGTGAGCGTCCTCGTGAACGAGGCGATCGGCGTCGTCGGGCGCGCTTCGGCTGCGCTCACCGCGAGGCAGGTGTCCGGGCCGGACGACCTGCTCCGGATCCCGGCCGTGCGAGACGCCCTCACCTGGATGGAAACGCGGTCCGGCTTCACGACGGCCGAGATGGTGGCGAAGGCGGGCGAGCTCGCGTCCGGTCTTTCCGGCCTCCTCGCGAAGTTCTCGGGCGGAATCGTGATGGGACTGTTCGACGCGGTCCTGACCTTCCTCGTGACCCTCTTCCTCCTGTTCTTCCTCTTCCGCGACGGCCGGGAGATGGTGCGGGCGATCCTCGACCTGGTTCCGCTCGAGGAGGAGCGCCGGGTGGCGCTCCTGGGGTCCCTCAGGGGAATGCTCCAGTCGATCTTCCGGGGTTCGCTGCTCACCGCGCTGATCCAGGGGGTGGCCGGGGGGATCGGCTGGGCGATCGCCGGCCTGCCGTCGCCCTTCCTGGCTGGCGCGGCGATGGCCGTCCTCTCCCTGCTGCCGATGGGTGGAACGGCCCTGGTGTGGGCGCCGGGAGCGATCGTCTGCTGGCTCCAGGGGCGCCCCGGCATGGCGATCTTCCTCGCGATCTGGGGCATCGTCATCGTCTCGATGGCCGACAACGTCCTGAAGCCGCTCCTGATCAGCGGTTCGAGCGAGCTCTCGACCCTCGTCGTGTTCCTGGGCGTCTTCGGCGGCCTCGGCGCGTTCGGCATCCTCGGCCTCTTCATCGGCCCGATGGTCCTGGCCGTCGGCCTGACGCTCCTGCGGATCCTCCGCGAGACCGTTCGCCACGGCTCGTTGTCCGAGGGAGGGACCGTCGCTTCCTGACCTCAGGGAATCCAGTCGGCCACGAAGACGTTCGTCTCGTTCGGCCTTCCGTTGTGGCGGTTGGAGCAGAACGCGATCCGCTTTCCGTCGGGCGAGAACATCGGGAACCCGTCGAACGTCGGGTTGTACGTGATCCTCTCGAGGTCGGTCCCGTCCACGTCCACGGCGAAGATGTCGAAGTCGCGACCGTTCGGGTCGGCGAGGTTCGAAACGTAGAGGAGCCTCTCGTGGCTTCCGGGAAAGAAGTAGGGCGCGAAGCTCGCGACGCCGCTGCTGGTCACCTGCCGGTCACCGGAGCCGTCGGAGCGCATGACGCGGATCTCGAGGCGGCTGGGCTTGACGAGGTGGCGGCTCAGGAGCGACTTGAAATCCTCGACGGCCTTCGGCGTCTCGGGGCGCGAGGCGCGGTAGACGATCCACTCCCCGTCGTCGCTGTAGAACGCCCCGCCATCGTAGCCGGGAGTGCGTGTGAGCCGCTTCACGTCGCCGCCATCGGCGTTCATCGAGTAGAGCTCGAGGTCGCCGTCGCGCGCCGAGGTGAAGACGATCCTCCGCCCGTCCCTGGAAATGGTGGCCTCCGCGTCGTACCCCGGAGTCGCCGTGAGCCGGCGCAGGTCGGTTCCGTCGGGCCTCGCACTGAAGATGTCGTAGTCGGGATAGAGCCCCCAGGCGTAACCCTGGGACATGTCGGGCGGTGGCGGACACTCGCGCCCGCCGAGGTGGGTCGAGGCGTAGAGGATCCGCTCGCCGCCCGGAAAGAAGTAGGCGCAGGTCGTCCGTCCCTTCCCGGTCGAGACGAGGCGCGGCTCGCCCGGTGACTCGACGTCGACGACGAAGATCTGGTCGCAGCGGTGGGGCGGACGGGTCGACTGGAAGATCAGCCTCTTCCCGTCCCCCGACCAGTACGCCTCGGCGTTCTCGCCCGCGAACGTCAGCTGGCGGACGTTCGCGAGGTGCTTCTCGCCGGGCCAGTGGACGGCGGTGAGCGTTCCCTCGTACGGGCTCGTCCGCCGGGCCGGCGCGCCCTCCGCGGCGGGCGCCGCCGGGGACTTCACCTCCGCCGCCGGGGATCGCGACGAGTCGCACGAGCTGAGGCCGGAAGCGAGGCCGAGAAGGACGAAGGCGGGCAGGAGGAGGCGGAAGGCGTCGCGGGTCATGTGCGGGCCGTAATATAAGGCTGATGACGAACGACCGACGCGGCGACGCGGCGGGCCTCGCGCGCGAGCTCGCCGCGCAGCTCGCAGCGCTCGCGACCCCCGAGCCGAACTCACCCGCCTCAACTCGCTCGCGGCCTCGCGCCGGATCGGGTGGCGCCCCGAGCCTCGCCGGCCCGCGGACCATCCTCGAAAATGCCTCGCGGTTCGTCCAGCCGTCCCTGCCGGCCGACGCCCGATTCCGCAGCCTGAAGGAGCTCGCCCTGCGCGCCCTTCGGATCGTCACGCGAGACCAGGGAGTCTTCAACTCGGCGGTCCACGAGGCGCTCCGGACCTCTCTCCTCGAGATCGAGGCGGCCTTCGTGGACCTCTCCTCGGAGCACCGGGCGAGGCACCGCGAGCTGGGGGACGAGGTCGAGGCGAAGCACCTCGGCCTGAAGGACGAGGCCGAGGCGCAGCGGGCACGGCTCGAGGAGGTGCGCCTCGCGCTCCTGTCGGCCCTCGACGAGAGGGATATCGAGCTGCGGGCCTCGCTCGCCGAAGAGACGAGGAGAGTGGACGGCGCCGTCGAGCGCCTCGGTGTCGAGCATTCCGGGAGCCAGAAGAGGCTCGATCTTCTCGAGAGCCGGTCGGACTCCGCGGGGTCCCGGCTCGAGGAGTCATCGACGCGACTGTCGTCCGCCGAGGAACGGCTCGAGACGCTCCGTCTCGACCTCGGGCGCGCGACGGAGGAGCTTCGAGGGGCGCGGCTGGAGTGGACCACGCTGCGCACCGAGCTGCGGTCCGGGGGCTCTCTCGCGGCCCCGGCGGACGGCGGGGCGTCCGGGGTGCCGGAGACACGGTCGGCGGCCGACCCTCTTTCGGCCGGCCTCTACGCCGACTTCGAGCGGACGTTCCGCGGAGCGGAAGACGAGATTCGCGCGCGCCAGGAGGGCGACGTCTCCCTCTTCCTCGGGGCGAAGCACCCGATTGCCGACCTGGGCTGCGGGCGGGGCGAGTTCCTCGAGGCGCTCGCGGCCCGGGGCCTGGCGGGCCGTGGCTGCGACACGAACCCGGTGATGGTCGCCCGGTGCCGCGAGAAGAGGCTCGCGGTGGACGACGCCGATCTCTTTTCCTGGCTCCGCGAACAACCCGAGGGCTCGCTGGGCGGCGTCACGGCCTACCAGGTCGTCGAGCACCTTCCGGCCGACGCCCTCCTGCCGCTCGTGGAGCTCGCCGTCTCGCGCCTCGCCCCGGGAGGACGCCTCCTTCTCGAAACGGTCAACGCCGAGTCGGTCTACGCCATGAAGTGGTTCTGGATGGACCTGACGCACGTTCGGCCCGTTCCGGGGCCGTCGCTCGGCCGGCTGATGGAGGCGTGCGGCCTGCGCGAGGTCACGATCGCCTACCGCTCGCCGGTGCCCCGCGAGGTGACCGGCGGGGGGACCGAGGCGTCCGACCCGCTCGTGGCGGCGCTCGCGCGGCTCGTCTTCGCCCCGCAGGACGTCGCGGTCACGGGCGTGAAGTAGTGGCGAACATCCTCGTCTGCACGGCCCAGGTGCCGTTCGCGTCCGGAGGCGCCGAACGTCACGCCGCCGGGCTCCTGCGCGAGCTGAAGGCCCGCGGACACCGGGCCGACCTCGTCCAGCTGCCATTCAAGTGGTACCCGCGGGAGGAGATCCTCCTCTCGGCGGCGGCGTGGCGGCTCGTCGACGTGACGGAGGCCGACGGGACGAAGGTCGACCTCGTCATCCCGATGAAGTTCCCGTCGTACCTCGTCCGCCACCCGAACAAGGTCGTCTGGCTCATCCACCAGTTCCGCCAGGCCTACGACCGCTTCGGGACCCAGCAGAGCGACTTCACCGCGAGCCCCGAGGACACGCGCTGGCGCGAGCTGGTCGCCGAGGCCGACGCCACAGGACTGGGCGAAGCGAGGAAGATCTTCACGAACGCGCGGAACACGGCCGACCGGCTGATGCGCTTCAACGGGATCGAGGCGGAGGCGCTCTACCACCCGCCACCGCTCGCGGGCCGCTACCGCGACGACGGTCCCGGCCCGTTCGGCCTCGTCGTCGGACGGCTGGACCCGTGGAAGAGGATGGACCTCGCCATCGAGGGGGCGGCGGCGGGCGGCTTCCCGCTCGTCATCGCCGGGTCCGGACCCGACGAGGAGCGGCTCCGGAAGGTGGCGGCGCGGACGGGGGCGAACGTCGACTTCCGCGGCGCGGTGTCCGACGACGACCTCCTCGCGCTCTACGCGGGGTGTGGCGCGGTCCTCTTCACCCCGGCCGACGAGGACTACGGCTACATCGCCCTCGAGGCGTTCCTGTCGAAGAAGCCGGTCGTGACCTGCACGGACTCGGGCGGCCCGCTCGAGTTCGTCATCGACGGGGAGACCGGACGCGTCACGCCGCCCGACGGCGGGGCCGTGGGTGCCGCGGCGGCCCAGCTCCTCGCCGCGCCGGCCGTGGCGCGCGGAATGGGGGAGCGCGGCTTCGAGTCGATCCGCGGCATGACGTGGGACGCGGTCGTGTCGGCTCTCCTTCGCGCGGGCGGCCTGGCGTGACCGCTGCGACACTCGGCTTCGTCAGCCCACTTCCCCCCGTCCGCTCCGGAATCGCCGACTACTCGGCCGACCTTCTCGCCGCGCTCGCTGGCGAGGTGGAGCTCGTCACCTACCCACCGGCGAAGGCGAAGGACGCCTTCGCCGGTGGCCACCGGGCCGTTCTCCTCCAGGTCGGGAACGACCCGCTCCACCTGCCGTCCCTCGAAGCGCTCCGGGAGAACGCCCGGCGTGTACCGTCTCTCCTCGTCCTCCACGACTTCTCCCTCCACCACCTCTTCGCGGCGGGATACCTCGACCGGGGCGCTGTCGACGAGTACGCGCGGGAGCTGGAACGTTCGCACGGCGCGCGGGGGCGGACCCTCGGCGACAGGGCCAGGAGGGGGGAGCGCGTTCCCGTCTGGGATCTCGCGCCGTGGGGATGGCCCATGTCGCTCGGCGCCGTGGGCGACGCTTCCGCCGTGATCGTCCACTCGCGCCTCGTCCGCGGCGCGCTCCTGAGGGAACGGCCTCGGGTCCCCTCCTTCGAGATTCCGCACCTCGTGGCGCCGGCTCCTGCGCACGGGCGCGACGAGGCCCGGATCGGCCTCGGCCTCCCGAGGGACCGCGTCATCGCCGCGACGCTCGGTATCGTGACGCCGGCCAAGAGGATCGGGAAGCTCCTCGAGGGGCTGGCGCTCCTTCCTCCCGGGCGGCGACCCTTCGTCGTGGTGGGGGGCGCCGTTGCCGCCGACGATCCGCTCGTCCAGGCCGTTCGCGAGCGAGGGCTCGATGAGGACGTCCGCTTCACCGGATACCTCTCCGATCACGACTTCTGGCGCCTCGCGCGGGCCGCGGACGTCGCTGTGAACCTCCGTTTTCCCACCGTGGGCGAGACATCGGGAGCCGTCTGCCGCCTCGCGGGGTGCGGCCTGCCCGTCGTCGTCAGCGACGTCGGCTGGTTCCGGGAGCTCCCGGACGGTTTCGCGTCGAAGATCCCGGTCGGGGAGGGGGAGCCCGAGGCGATCGCGCTGGCCCTCGACGCCCTCGGCTCGGACGACGCCCTGCGGACGGTGCGGTCTGCCGCGGCCCGGACGTGGGGCGAGGCCCGGAGCCCGGCGCGGATCGCTCAGGCCTACGCGCGGGCCATTCGGGCCGTGATCGAAGGCCGGGCGCCATCGCTCGCGCTCTGCGGGATTCTCGCCGGAGAGCTGGGGGCCCTCGGTGTCGGACGGGCCGGGACTCTTGGCGCTCGCGACCGGCTTCCCGACGGACGCCTGCTCGCCGAGGTCGGAGAGAGGGGCGCGGGCGTCTTTCCGGCGCCGCTCACGCCGTTCGTCGAGGCAGCGGAGGGCTGAAGAGGCTTACGGACTCGGCCGGTATCGTGCCCGCGGCCAGGCCGGACCTCAGCGTCCGGGCCCGGGTCAGGAGCGCCCCGGCGGGAATCCCGAGAAAATCCTCGGGCGTGTCCTGGAGCTTGGCGATCGCCAGGTCGAGAAGGCGGGCCGCCGGACCCGTACGGCCCTTGCGCAGGTGGACCCCGGCGGCCGCGAGCTGGATCAGCCCCTGGAGACAGCGTCGCTCTGCGCCGGACGCCCGCTGCCAGACCTTCTCCCATTCCTCGTGAGCATCGAAATAGCGACCCTCGCGGAGTGCCGCGAGCCCCCGCGCGAGGCGATCCTGCTCGGAATGAGGCGACGTCGTCAGACCTTCGGGAGCGCGCCGAGGATCTTCAGCATCTCGGCGGTGCCGACGTATCCGTCGACGCGTTTCACGACGTTTCCGGAGCCGTCGACGAAGAGGACCGTCGGGTAGCCCTGGACGTCGAACCGCCGGGCGACGCTCTCGCCGCCCTTCTCCGCGTTGACGCGTATGGCAACGAGGCTCCTGGACGCCTCGGCCACTCTCGGGTCGGCGAAGACCTCCCGGTCGAGCTTCTTGCACCAGCCGCACCAGTCCGTGTAGACGTCGACGAGAAGGAGCTTCTTCTCGGCCCGGGCGCGCTCGAGCGCCTCGTCGAAGGTGCCCGTGGCGAACGCCACGCCCGATCCTGACGGGCTGGACGTCTCCGCCCTCCCCTCGGGACGGGAGCAGGCCACCAACGGCAGCAGGACGATCAAGGCGGTGGCGAGAGATCGGAATCGCGGCATCTGAATGCTCCCCATGGTCAGGATATCCGAACGGTTCGAGCAGCCTCGGAATTCCCCGCGGGGTCGACGGCGCCCGAGAGGAGCCCGCGCCTGTCGAGCTCCGCGGCGAACGAACCGCCCTCCCGGACGACGAAACCGGGTATCCCCCGGGCGGACGCCGCGGCCACGAGCTCCGGACGATCGTCGGCGTAGAGGCACTCCCCGGGTGCGCACTCCGCTGCCGCGAGGGCGGCGTCCCAGAACTGAGGCTCCGGCTTCACGGCGCCGACGCGGAACGAGAGGACGAGCGCGTCGACGAGCTCGCGGGGGTCGAAGACCCCGAGGACACCTTCCCAGTGAAGCGCGTTCGTGTTCGAAACGAGGACGCGCCGAATGCCGGGCCGCACGCGCGCCAGCGCTGCGATCGCGTCCGGGAGGGGATGGAAGATGTCCCGCCAGGCCCACGTCCACACGTCGTCGGAGAGGCGGCCAAGGCCCGCCTCCCTTTCGCAGGCGCGGAAGAACTCGGTCGCACGGAGGCGGCCCCGGTCGAATGCGGTTTCGAGGTCGCCGAAGAGAACGGAACGGAGGCGGCCGGCGGATGCGCCGGTCACCTCCGCCAGCCGGTTGCACGTCACCTGGTGGTCGAAGCCGACGAGGACCTTTCCGAGGTCGACGAGGAGCGCCCGCGTCACGGCCTCATGGCCTGGGCAGGGATCAGGTAAGGGTCTCCGGTCCGCTTGTCCGTCACCGTGGCGTAACCGAGGATGCGCGCGCCGTTGCCGAGGTTGACGAACATGTTGAGGCGGTACGGGCCTGGCCCGGGAGGCATGATCGAAGCAAACTCGGCTCCGAAAATATCGTTGAGCTGGTAGAGAGAATAGGGCGGGACCTTCACGACCCGCGTGCTCCCGTTCGCATTCATCAGCCCGTTGGCGTCGAGGAGCTGGACGCCCGCTTCCAGCTCGACCTCGGACGGGTTGATGACGACGGCGTTCGTCCGGAGGTTGCCGTCGTTCGTGAGACCCGTGACGTAGAGGTCGCCGAAGACGGAGTCGTCGAAGCCGAGGGCGTTGCGGTCGGGCTGGCCCGGCGAGTACTGCCCGTAGGTCCCCGGCGCGCTCCCGGCCACGTTGTAGGTGTTGCTCGTGACCATGACCGGGGAGGTCGCGCGGACCTCGAGAACGCCGTAGGTGCCGGTCTTTCCAAAGTACTCGTAAAGGATGTCGGCCAGCGACACGGACTCACGGGGAGCCAGAGGCGGAGTGATCCGGATGCCATCGAGGTTCGTTCCGTCCACCCCCGCAGGGGTGAAGTAGAGGTCGACCTCGTTCTCCAGGGTCGTGTCGGGGTTGAAGATCCAGACGTCGGTTCGCCAGGAGCCCGTCGCCCCCTCGATGTCTGCGACGGGGAGGTAGGAGACGGTCGAGGCGATCGAGTCCGCCCTGGCGGGCGTGGCGCCAAGGGCGGCGACGGCGAAAATCGCGGCGGCAAGGGTCGTGACGTTCCGGCTCATGTTTTCCTCCGGCCCCAAGGGCCGAACGCAGTTTCGCAAACGTTCTGCCAGAAGCGTGTCTCCCCGGGGGGACGCCCGAAAAGAAAAGCGCCCCGCGAGAGCGGGGCGCCTTCCGGGTTCGAAGTTCGAACCGCTTACTTGGCCGGGGCGGCCTCGGTCGTGGCCGGGGCGGTCTCGGTCGTGGTCGTGGTCGTGGTGGTCTCGGTGGTCACGGGGGCGGTCTCCGTGGTGGTCGTGGTGCCGGTCTCGGTCACGGCCGGGGCGGGCTCCTCGACGACGGCGGGCGCCTCGGCGGGGACAGCTTCCTTCTTCTCGCCGCCGCAGGCGACGAGGGAGGCGGAGACGGCGATGAGGGCGACGACGGAAAGGATCTTCTTCATGGTTTCTCCTTCTTTCTATCCGGGGTTCGATCGCTGTTTCTCAGCGAATTCGATCAACGTTCTTTCTGGTTCGATCTATCGGGTTCGGCTTCGGACCGGCCTGAGGGTCGGGACGGTTGGGGGTGTGCCATGGCGATCTGACTAGAGGTCACTGCCGATCGCCACACCCTTAGCGTCGACGAATTTCTTCGCCCGAGCTTCGAGGGCAAGATAGGGACTTTCGATCGGTCTGTCAAGTCCCGTCCTTTTCGGAGGATCTCCCGCCAGGCCGACGGGTTTGACCGGTCCCCCCTCCGCGGCTAGACTGAGCGACTTCGGGCGATGTTCGACTCACTGTCCGACCGTTTGCAGCGTGTGATGAAGGGGCTCCGTGGCGAGGGGCACCTGACGGAATTCCACGTTGACGAGGCCCTCAAGGAGATCCGTATCGGGCTCCTGGAGGCGGACGTCCACCTGGACGTCGTCAAGGGCTTCATGCAGCGCGTCCGGGAGAAGGCCGTGGGGCAGGAGGTCCTGACCGCGTTCGCCCCGGCCCAGCAGGTCCTCAAGATCGTCCAGGCCGAGCTCGTCGGCCTCCTCGGCGGGGCGGCCGTCACGCTGAACCTGAAGAAGCGTCCGTCGGTCATCCTCCTCGTCGGCCTGCAAGGTTCGGGGAAGACGACGACGGCGGCCAAGCTCGGTCTCCACCTGAAGAAGAAGCTCGGCCGGCAGGTCCTCCTCGTCCCGGCCGACGTCCACCGCCCCGCGGCGACCGAGCAGCTCCGGACCCTCGGCAAGGAAAACGGCCTGCCGTGCTTCGACCCGAAGGGGGAGACGGACGCCGTGACCCGGGTGAAGGCGGCCGTCAAGGAAGCGAAGCTCTTCGGATGGGACGTGGCCATCGTCGACACGGCCGGGCGTCTCCACGTCGACGAGTCGCTCATGGGCGAGGTCGCCAGGATCCGCGAGGCCTGCGACCCCGACGAGATCCTCTTCGTGGCCGACGCCATGACGGGTCAGGACGCCGTCCTGTCGGCCCGCGCCTTCTCCGACCGCCTCCCGCTGACGGGAGTCATCCTGACGAAGCTGGACGGTGACGCCCGCGGCGGCGCCGCACTCTCGCTGGCCACCGTCGTCGGGCGGCCGATCAAGTTCGCCGGCATCGGAGAGAAGCCGGCCGACCTCGAGCCATTCCACCCCGACCGGGCGGCCTCCCGGATCCTCGGGATGGGCGACGTCATGACGCTCATCGAGAAGGTCTCCTCCGAGGCCGACCAGAAGGCCGCGCAGCGTGCCGTCGATCGCCTGCGGAAGAACGAGTTCACGCTCGACGACCTGAGAGACCACTTCCGGCAGCTCAAGAAGATGGGACCGCTCTCGACGCTCGTCGGGCACCTGCCGAAGGTCGGGCCGTTCAAGCAGCTGCGCGACCTGCAGATCGAGGACGACGCGACCAAGCACCTCGAGGCGATGATCGACTCGATGACCGCCCAGGAACGCAACGACCCGAAGCTCCTGAACGGGAGCCGCAAGCTCCGGGTCGCGCGCGGCTCGGGGACCTCGGTCCAGGACATCAACCAGCTGCTGAAGCAGTATCTCGAAATGAAGAAGCTGATGAAGGGCGCTTCCCGGCTCCGATTCTGAGCCGGAAGGCCCCGTGGAAACCGCGCCGAAAGGAAACCAATGCTGAAGATCCGACTCCGCCGCACCGGCGGCTCCAATGCCCCCGCCTACCGCATCGTCGTCTCCGACAGCCGGAGCACCCCGACCGCCAAGGTCCTCGAGGAGCTCGGCTACTACGACCCGACCAAGAACCCGCCCCTTCTCGACCTGAACGTCGAGAAGGCGAAGGCCTGGATCGCCAAGGGCGCTTCGGCCTCGGAGACGGTCCAGAAGCTCATGGCCCGCCCGAAGGCCTGACGGGCGCGGTCCCGTGACGCCGGAGGACCTCGTCGTCGTCGGCCGGCTCGCGCGGCCGCACGGCCTGCGCGGCGAGATGAGCGTCGAGGTCCTCTCCGATTTCCCCGAGCGGTTCGTCCCCGGCCTCGCGGTCGTCGGAGTGGATGCGGCGGGGAAGCGCCGTTCGCTCGTCGTTTCCGCCGTCCGCCCGAACGGAGAACGCCTCCTCCTGACGTTCCAGGGCGTCTCCTCCCGTACGGATGCGGACGCGCTCCGGGGTCTGGACATCGCAGTCCCGAAGGGGAGCGAGGTCCCGCGCCCGGCCGGTTTCGTCTACCACTTCGACCTCGAGGGCTGTCGGGCCGTCGACCGGTCCGGGCGGGAGCTCGGGCTCGTGACGGCGCTGGAGGAGCTCGGCGGGCGCTCACTCCTCACGCTCCTCACCGCATCCGGAGAAAGGGACGTCCCGTTCGTCGAGCCGATCGTCGTCTCCGTCGACCTCGAGAAACGGCTCGTGGTGCTCGACCCGCCGGCAGGCCTGCTCGACGCATGAGGTTCGACCTCCTCACGATCTTCCCCGGCTACTTCGCCTCACCGCTCTCGGAGGCGCTGGTGGGAAAGGCGATCGACGACGGACTTCTCGACGTCCGCGTCGTGGACCTGCGACCGTTCAGCGACGACCCTCACCGGAAGGTCGACGACGAGGCGTTCGGTGGCGGCCCGGGAATGGTCCTCACGGCGCCCCCGCTCTTCGCCGCCATCGAAGCCCTCCGCGCCGAGGAGGGAGCGCCGTCGCCGCACGTGCTCTACCTGTCGCCCCGCGGCCGCCGGCTCGACGCGGCGTTCGCCCGCGAGCTCGCGGCGTTTCCCCGCCTCGTTCTCGTCTGCGGCCGCTACGAGGGCGTCGACGAGCGAGCCCGCGAGGGTGGCCTCTTCGACGGAGAGGTCTCGCTCGGCGACTTCGTCCTGCCCGGCGGGGAGGTCGCGGCGCTGGCGCTGCTCGAAGCGGTCTCCCGGTTCGTCCCGGGCGTCGTCGGAGAAGCGGAAAGCGTCCGGCTCGACAGCTTCGAGGACGGCCTCCTCGACCACCCCCACTACACGCGGCCGAGGGAGTTTCGTGGGCTGCCCGTCCCCGACGTGCTCCTCTCGGGGAACCATGCCCGGATCAGGCGCTGGCGGCGGGAACGACAGTTCGAGGAGACGGCCCTTCATCGCCCCGACCTCCTCTCCCGATTCAGCCCGGAAACGGACGAGGACCGCCAGCTCCTCGCCCGAGTTGCCCGTCCGGCCCGGACTCCGTAGAATCCGCGTTCTGGTCGTTCATCCGGTGAGGGGGAGGTGTCCCCTCCGGAGGGGACGAGCAAGACGTCTTCGGAGGTTCCTCGAAATGGACAAGCTGCTCGAGGCGGAACGCCATGCCCTGCGCGCGGACATTCCGCCATTCGCCCCCGGCGACACCGTGAAGGTGCACGTCAAGGTGCGCGAGGGGGAGAAGGAGCGGATTCAGGTCTTCAACGGTCTCGTCATCGCCCGCAGCGGCGGCGGCGTCCGGGAGACCTTTACCGTGCGCAAGATCTCCCAGGGGATCGGCGTGGAGCGGACGTTCCCCGTCCACTCGCCCGTTCTGGACAAGATCGAAGTGGAGCGCCACGGCATCGTCCGCCGCGCCAAGCTCTACTACCTCAGGGAGCTTCGCGGCAAGGCTGCCCGAATCGCCGAGAAGCGGAAGGCCTGATCTTCCCGGGGGCCATGCCCCCCCACGACGCGCACGCCGCGTCCGCCGGACGAGGAGAGGGATGGACCGTCGACCGGGCTCCCCGAGATCGTCGAATCGAACCGCGGCGGCGGAGAGCCGGGCAGGACGATCCTCCTCGGTGTCGCGGGAGCGTGCGCGGGTTGCAGCCCTTCTCGAAGCCGAGGAGGAGGCGCGCGCCCGCGGGGCTCGTTTCGTCGCGGGTGTCGACGAAGCGGGCAGGGGGGCTCTGGCCGGTCCCGTGTTCGCGGCGGCGGTGATACTGCCGCCGGGCGCGATCATTCCGGGCCTCGACGACTCGAAGGCCCTCCCGGTCGAGGTGCGCGAAGACCTCGCGCCACGGGTCCGGAGAGCCGCGGTGGCGTGGGGCGTCGGCTCGGCCACGGCCGGAGAGATCGATGCCCTCGGCATCGCACCCGCGACGTTCCTGGCGATGCGCCGGGCGCTCGACGGTCTCGAGGCCTTCGGGGCGCGGCCCGACTTCGTCCTCGTCGACGGGTTCCGGATTCCGTCCCTGCCGGTTCCCCAGAAGGCCGTCGTTCGGGGTGACTCGACCGTGGCCTGCATCGCGGCGGCCTCGATCCTCGCGAAGACGTCGCGGGACGCCATCCTGCGCGGGCTGGACGCCGCGCGTCCCTGGTACGGGTTCGCGGCGCACAAGGGCTACGGGAGCGCCGCGCACCTCGCCGCGCTGAGGCGTCACGGACCCTCGCCCGACCACCGCCTGAGCTTCGCGGGGGTCCTTTCTTCGGGCCGAACCGCATCGACCGTTGCGGCGGCCTGAGGAATCGGGCGAAGATCAGCCGTGGCCACCAAGCGGGAAGCCCTCATCTCTTCTGCGGAGAAGTCCCTGCAGAAGGGGAAGGTCGATGCCGCGCTGCGGGACTACCTCAAGGTCCTCGAGGAGACCCCGAACGACATCAACATCCTGAACAAGGCCGGCGACCTCAACGTCCGGCTCGGCAGGAACGACGAGTCCATCACCTACTTCCTGCGCATCGCCGAGTACTACGCCCGGGACGGCTTCTACGTCCGGGCCATCGCGATGTACAAGAAGATCAACAAGCTCGACCCGGCGCGCCTCGACATCTACGAGAAGCTCGCGGAGCTCTACGTCAAGCAGCAGCTCTGGATGGAGGCGAAGAGCAACTACCAGGTTCTCGCCGACTACCTCTTCAAGCAGGACAACCTCGGCGGCACGATCGGGATCTACCAGAAGATGGTCGCCATCGAGCCGCAGAACCTGCAGCTCCACGTCAAGCTCGCCGACCTCTTCACGCAGGCCAAGCGAATTCCCGAGGCGCTCCGGGAGTACGCGGTCGTCGCGGGGGCGCTCGCGGAGCGCGGCGCGAACGAGGAGTCGATCCGGGTCTACGAGAAGGCCCTGAAGCTGGCTCCCGACAACGTCGAGATCCTGCGGACGCTCGTGCCCCTCCTGCTGTCGATCAACTCGGTCGACCAGGCGCGGGCGGTGCTGCGCAAGGGCCTGGAGGCGAGCCCGCGCTCGGTGCCGCTCTTCCTCCTGTACGCCGAGGCAGCCCTCGCCGCGAACGACATGGCCGAGGCGCGCAGCTTCTCCGACAAGGCCCGCGCGGTGGAGCCGGAGAACGAGGACGTCCTGGCCGCGGTGGTGAAGATCCAGCTCAAGGGGCGGCGACCGGACCTGGCGTGGGCCGCAGCCGCGCCCCTTGCCGATGCCGCCGTCCGGCGCGGCGAGGCGAAGAAGGCGCTCGCCCTTCTCGTCCCGATCGCCCGGGCCGCTCCCGACGTCGACGATCTCGTGAAGAAGATCGTGGACATCGCCTCGGGAATCGGAGACGAGGCGACGGCCCTGCCCTTCCGTTCCGCGCTCGCGGAGCTCTATCGGAAGAAGGGAAAGCTCGCAGAGGCTGCAGACCTCCTGCGTCACTGCGCTCGCGTGCAGCCCGACAACGCGGAGTTCCGCTCCCGCCTTTCCCAGCTCGAGCCGCAGGCGAGTGCGGTCTCTGTCGGCCCGCAGCGAGTTCCCCCGTCGTCGATAGAGCGGAAGATGGAGGTCACGCTCTCGGGCTTCGAGTCGGCGGCGCCTCCTGCCGCGGCCCCCGCGACCCCTGCGGCCCCCGCTCCGCCGGTGCCGGTCGTCGCTCTCCCCCCGGTCGAGTCGTCCGACGAGTTCGAGTTCGACCTCGACGACGCGGAGGTGGTCGAGGCACCCGGTCCGATGATCGCCGCGGAGGCACCGGTCCCGCCGCCGACGCCCCCGCGGGGATTCGCTGCTCCGCCGCCGACGCCGGCACGGGGCCTGCCGTCCGCGCCGCAAACGGGACGCGGGGAAGACCGGGACGAGTTCGAGCCCTCGTGGGGTTCGCTGTCGGCGAGAGAGGCGCTCGACGCCTACGAGGCACGCCAGGCCGAAGCCGCTCGAACGGAGCCGGAGCCCCCTCAGGCCGCTTTCGGGGGCGAGGAGATCGAGGAGC
Source organism: Holophagales bacterium (assembly GCA_016719485.1). NCBI lineage: Bacteria > Pseudomonadati > Acidobacteriota > Holophagae > Holophagales > Holophagales bacterium. The sequence goes on along the minus strand of JADJZB010000004.1, from coordinate 172,924 downwards.
TTCAGCCCGACGCGGAGGTCCCGTCCGAACCGGCTCAGTTCTCTATCTCTACCGAGTTCCCCGCGCTCGACCTGTCCCTCGAGCCTCCGGCGGGCTTCGGTCCCGGCATCGCCGCCGGGTCGGAGCTGTTCCCGGGAACGAACGTCGAGTCTCTGGAGGGGCCTGCGGTCGCATGGCCCTCGACGGTGTTCCCGGAGCCGGAGCCGATCGTGGAAGAGGGACCGGCCGGCCCACCCTCCTTCGGCGCGATACCCCGATCCTCGTCGGGAGACATGGCGCTCGACGACGCCCTGGTAGAGGCCGACGTCTTCCGGAGGTATGGACTGCTCGAGAAGGCCGTGGACCAGCTCCGGCCCTGGATCGACAGGGCGCCGGGAAACCTCCGGGTTCGCGAAAAGCTCTTCGAGCTCTTCCTCGAGCAGGGAAACCGCGCCGATGCGCGCCAGCAGGCCGAGATCCTGGCCGAGGCCTATGCGACCACCGGCCGCGAGGATCGGATCCGCGGTCTCGAGGGACTGCTCGGAGAACCGCTTCGGGAGGCCCCTCCGGAGCCGGAAGCGCCTGCCGCTGCGGTCGCCGAGCCCCTGGTGGAAGAGCTCGTCCTCGCGGGCAGCGAGGGAGGTGAGCTTTCCGCGGAGACGGAAACGGACGACGAAGAGGAAGAGGAAGCGGGAGAGGTCGTTGCCGCCGCTCCCTCGGAAGAGCCGGCCGAGGTGGAGTCTCCGGTGGACGTCGAGGCGCGGGCCGCAGAACCGGTCGAACCGGCTGAAGTCCCGGCTTTCGCCTCGCAGGCCCTGGAGGAGCCGCCGACGGAAGTGATTTCCGCGGTGTCGGCGGTGACGCCCGCAGAACCGGAGGCCGCCGGCGAGGAGTTCGTGGCGGCTGCCCCCGAGCCTGAGCCGCTCCTCGAGCCGGCGGAGACGCCGGCGGAAGAGCCCTGGTCGGAGGCGGTCCCGGGATTGGGGTGGGCGCAGCCGGCCGTCGAGGGACTTCCGCCCACACTGGAGTCCGCCGGTGAACCGGAGTCCGAACCGGTCGTCGAGCCAGGCGAGCCCGTCGTTCCCGTCGTTCCCGAAGTGCGTGCGAGGCCCAGGGCGAAGCTCTCGGCCGAGGACATTCTCGGGATGGGGAAAGGACAGCCGGCGCCGCCGTCGAAGAAGGTCCGGACCGTCCGTCCCGAGGACGTCGAGCTGGATCTCCTCGGCGCGAGGGCGCCGAGAGCGAAGGCGAAGAAGGAAGCGAGCGTCGAGCCGGTCCTTCCCGACGATCTCCTCCGGTCGCTCCGGAAGCCGTCGTCGGCCCCGTCCTCTGCTCCCGCTCACTCCCCGGAGGTGCCACCGGCGATCTCCGAGCGGCTCGCGGAGCCTTCACAGGCGGAGCTCGAGCCGGTCGAACCCGTCGAGGCCCTTTTCGCCGGGGAGACCCCCGAGCATCTCGTCATGCCGGACGTCGCGGCGGCACAGGAGCCGCTCGTCGACCTCGACATTCCCGTCACCCTTCCGGCAAGGCCATCTCCGGAAGAGCTGTCCGAGCTCGACTTCTGCCTCGACCAGGGAATGGTCGTCGACGCGGCCGAGCGCCTCCAGTCCCTCGAGGGCCGCTTTCCCGCGGATCCCGACCTCGCCGCCCGGCGGTTGCGTCTCGAGGGGGGGAGAGGCGGCGCGGACGCCTCCCGCGCTTCGCTGCACGACATCCTCTCCGACGACCTCGACTCCGTTCTCGACGCCGAGCTCGGGAAGGCCCTCACGGAAGACATGGTGCGCGACTCGCCGTCGACGGATTCGACGCCACACGCGATCGCGGCCGGGTCCCCGTCCGTCGACGATTCGGGCCTCTTCTCCGACGAGCAGGAGTTCTTCAACTTCGCCGACGAGCTCCACACGGAGCTCCGTCGCGACGTCGACGTGGCGTCGGTGGCCGACGGCGAAGGGAGGGAAGTCTCGCTCGAGGAGATCTTCCGCGATTTCAAGAAGGGGGTCGAGCAGCAGCTCTCGCCCGAGGACTTCGAGACCCACTACAACCTCGGAATCGCGTACAAGGAGATGGGCCTGACGGACGAGGCGATCGGAGAGTTCCAGCTCGCCGCCAAGGACCCCCTCCACGCCGTGGAATGCTGCGCGATGCTGGGCCTCTGCTTCCTCGAGAAGGGTCTTCCCCAGCTCGCCGTGAAGTGGTATCGCAAGGGGCTCGAGACGATCGGCATCAAGGAAGACGACCGGCTCGGCATCCAGTACGCGCTGGCCGGGGTCCACGAGCAGGTCGGGGACCGCGAAGCCGCCTACCGGACCTATCTCGAGATCTTCGGGTCGAACGCCGGGTACCGCGACGTTCCCGACCGGCTCAAAGAGCTCAAGCCTTTCGCGGCTTCCTGATCGCCGGCTTCCCCTTCGTCGTCCCGCCGAAGGCGGAGTGGGTCCGCAACCCGGCGTGAGCCTTCTTCGCCGGGGCGCTCTCGCGAAGCCTGTCGTGGTAGTCCGCCGGCGCCCTCTTGCTGAGCCCTTCGCCGCGCCGGGCCGCCTCGAACGCCGAACGCAGCGTTCCCATGCTCTCCTCGCGCCTGCGGTAGAGGCGCTTGAGGGGGCGCGGCGCGTGCCGCGCCAGGGCGTAGGCCGTCAGGAGGGGCAACGCGATCGTCGCGTCGCAGTAGCAGACGACCGTGTCGGGCAGGGCGCTCGGATCGATCTTGCCCCAGGAGACCGCTTCGGACGGCGTTGCCCCCGAGAGGCCTCCCGTATCGGGCCGCGCGTCGGTGAGCTGGAGGAAGAAGTCGTGCCCCGCCTCGTCGATCCCGAGGACCTCCTGGATCTGGGGCTCGGTCTGGAGGAGGAAGTTCTTCGGGCTCCCGCCCCCGACGATGAGGACGGCGCTCTTCCCGCCGGACCTCTTGGCCGCGTAGACGATCGAAGCCGTCTCGTTCACGTCGGCCGAGACGTCGAAGGAGAAGGCCCCTCCCTCCAGCGCCCGCCGCGCGACGTTCATCCCGATCGAGGAGTCGCCGGGGGAGCTCGTGTAGATCGGGACGTCGTACTTGTAGGCCGAGGCGAGAACCGACTGGTCCGGCGGGACCCTGAGCTTCTTCTGGCGCGCGGCGAGGAACCGCCCCGCGAGCCAGTGGAACTCGGCCGTCGACATCGGCCGCTGGAAGTCGGGCGCCTTGAGCATCTCGCGGAAGAAGGCGTCGGTGTCGAGGAGGACCTCGTAGGGGAAGACGATGTCGTAGATCCGGATGACGCCGTCGTTGCGCAGGGCGACGTCGTCGAACGTCGGCTTCCCCTCGTGGATCGGCATCCCGAGGCCGTGGTGGACGTCGTGGTAGAGGTTCGCGCCCGTGGAGATCATCCAGTCGATGAAGCCGGCCTTCATGAGAGGGATGAGGCAGGCGAGGCCGAGGCCGGCAGGTGTCAGTGCGCCCGTCAGCGAGACGCCGACCGTGACGTCGGGCTCGAGCATTCGCTGCGCGAACAGCCCGCACCCTTCGCGGAGGCGCGCGGCGTTGTAGGCGGAGAAGGTCTGGTCGATCAGGTCCGCGGCGCGGACGCTCCCCCGGACGGGGCGGGGCGCGATCCGGCGGCCGGAGAGGAACGGGCTCGTGGCTTTCGGCTTGGCCATACGGCCCGGAACCGTAGCAGGGCCGGGAGGAAACGGAAAGGGGCGCCGCGCCGGTATCATCGGCGCTCCGATGAGCCGCGCCCCGTCCGCAGGCCCGAGCGACGCGCCGCTCCTCTCCGTACGGTCTCTCGCCGTCGCTTTCGGCGATACCTGCGTCGTCGACGGGGTGTCGTTCGACGTGGCGCGGGGCGAAGTCGTCGCGCTCGTCGGCGAGTCGGGCGCGGGAAAGACCGTCACGGGCCTCTCGCTCCTCGACCTCGTGCCGAAGCCGGGCCGGCGGGTCGGGGGCGAGGTCGTTTTCGAGGGGCAGAACGTCGGCGCGCTCGGGGACCGGGAGATGCGCCGTCTGCGAGGCGGCGGGATCGGCTTCGTGTTCCAGGAGCCGTCTGCCGCCCTCGACCCCGTCAGGACGATCGGAAGCGAGCTGATCGACGTCCTTCGTCGCCACCGCGGCCTCTCCCGATCCGAAGCCCGTGCGGAAGCGCTCGCGTGGCTCTCGCGCGTGGCGCTCCCGGACCCCGAGGCGCGGATGGGCGACCTGCCGCACCGGATGTCCGGCGGAATGCGCCAGCGCGCGATGGTCGCGCTCGCCCTCGCGGGCGGACCGCGACTCCTCGTGGCCGACGAGCCGACGACGGCGCTCGACGTCACGATCCAGGCGCAGATCCTCGAGCTCCTGCTCCGCCTGCGCGACGAGCTCGGTCTCGCGGTCCTTCTCGTGACGCACGACCTCGACGTCGTCGCCCAGGTCGCCAGTCGCGCTCTCGTGATGTACGCGGGCGAGATCGTCGAGGAAGCGCCCGTCGAGCGCCTCCTCTCGGCGCCCGAGCACCCGTACACGAAGGCCCTCCTCGCCTCGCGTCCCGGTGGGGTGGAAGGGGCGGGCCGGGCGCGGATTCCCGCGATCGGGGGCACCGTGCCCGAACCGGGGGCCTGGCCCCGGGGCTGTCGCTTCGCCCCTCGCTGCCCGGCCGCCTTCGCCCGCTGCGCCGTCGAGCACCCCACGGCCCGGTTCCGCCCGGGAGGCCGCGTGGCCTGCTTCCTCGCCCAGGAACGTCTCCCGTGACGGGCATCGCGCCGGCCGTAGATGCGCGGCCCCTCCTCCGGGTGCGGGGTCTCGCGAAGGCCTTCCGTGCCTCGCGGCCGTTCCTCTGGGGCGGGACACGCCGCGAGGTTCGTGCCGTTTCCGACGTCTCTTTCGACCTCGCCGCCGGAGAGACGCTGGCACTCGTGGGCGAATCGGGCTCGGGAAAGAGCACGACGGCGCGGCTGATTCTCCGCCTCGTTGCGCCAGATCGCGGGGAGGTCCGGTTCGACGGGCGCGACTGGCTTTCGCTGCCCCTCCCGGAGCTCAACCGCACCCGCCGCGACGTCGGCGTCGTCTTCCAGGACCCGGGAAGCTCGCTCAACCCGCGGATGAGCGTCGGCACCATCGTCGGCGAGCCGCTCGCCATTCACCGGATCGGGAGCGCGGACCAGCGCCGCGAGCGCGTCCGCGCCCTCCTTCACGCGGTCGGCCTTCCCCCGCAGGCCGCCGAGCGCCGTCCGGGCGAGTTCTCCGGCGGACAGCGGCAGAGGATCGCCATTGCCCGGGCCCTGGCCACCGAGCCGAAGCTCGTCGTCCTCGACGAGCCGGTCTCCGCGCTCGACGTCTCCATCCGCGCGCAGATCCTGAACCTCCTTCTCGAGCTGCAGGAAACCACCCCGTCGAGGCCCGCCTACCTTCTCATCGGGCACGATCTCGGCGTCGTGAAGCACCTGGCCGACCGGACCGCGGTCATGTACCTCGGCCGGATCGTCGAGGAGGGGCCGACAGAGGTGGTCCTCGGCTCGCCCAGGCATCCCTATACGGCCCTTCTGCTCGCCTCCCGGCCCGGGCTCGGCAGGGCGGGGGATCCGGCGGCATTGCGCCGCCGGAGGACCGCAGGCGAGCCCGCATCGGCCGCCAGCCCCCCGCCCGGATGCCCGTTTCATCCCCGTTGTCCGCGGGCGGGAGACGTCTGCCGGGAGCAGAGTCCGAACGAGCAGATCGAGCCCGGGATATCGTTCCGGCGCTTCGCCTGCCACGACCCCGAGCCCCCCTCCGGGGGAAACTTTTTCCCCGCTTCTCCGTAAGGGATTGGCGTGGATACACCTCGCAAGGAGGACGCCTTGAACATCGACGATCGGGAGCGCCGTTTCCCGCGCCGCGCGGCCGCGGCCGCGCTCCTCGCCCTCACCCCGTTCTGGAACGGTTCTGCCCTCGCGACGGACGCGGGTAGCCGGGTGGTCGTTCCGATCGGGAGCGGGCAGAGACAGGCCCAGCCCCTCCCCGAGGGAGACCGCATCGAGCTGACCCTGGCGCAGGCCATCGAGCTCGCGCTGCGCAACGCTCTCGACCTGGACGTGGCCTCGCTCAGCTACCAGCGGTCAGGATTCGGCATCGAAACGGCCTCGGGCATCTTCGACCCGAACGTCACGGCATCGGCGAGCGCGTCTTCGCGCGAGACGCCGACGACCAGCAGCTTCCAGGCCCCGGCCTCCACCTCTCAGCGATTCGATTTCGGAATCGGCGGACTGACGGAGCTGGGTACGGAGTACAGCCTCGGGTTCGGCGGAACGCGGTCCGACTCCCCGACGAGGACGACGATTCCCGGCTACGTCGAGATCAATCCGACGTTCTCGGCCGGCCTGACGGCGTCCGTCAATCAGCCCCTTCTCAGGGGATTCGGCCGCGACGTGAACACCCGTCTCGTCGTCCAGAGCCGCCTCCTGCAGGATTCGTCGGCGTGGGACTTCGTGGCGAGCGTTCAGACCGCGGTCCAGCTCGTCGAGAACGCCTACTGGGACCTCGTCTACGCCAACGCGAACCTCGATTCCAAGAAGGAGGCGCTCGACCGGGCGAACGACTTCAACCGGATCACGAAGATCAAGATCGACGTCGGCGCGCTCGCCCCGATCGAGATCGTCCAGACCGAGGTGACGATCGCCCAGCGCGAGCAGGAGATCATCCTCGCCGAGGGGCAGATCGGGGACGCCCAGGACCGCCTGAAGCGGCTTCTCAACGTCACGGACCTCTCCACCTGGAACCGTCCCATCGTCCCGACCGACAAACCCGCCGAGGAGAAGATCGAGATCGACGTCGAAGCCGGAATCCGGTCCGCGCTCGAGGTGCGGCCCGAGGTCAAGCAGGCTCTCGTCAACATCGAGTCGCGGAAGGTCAGCCTCGTCTACAACCGCAACGAGCTCAAGCCGAGACTCGACGCCAGGGGCACGTACGGCCTCGCGGGCGTCGGCTACAACAACGACCTCGTCAAGGAAGGCTCGAGCTACTCGGACGCCTTCTCCCAGATCGGGAGCTGGGACTACCCGAACTGGTCCATCGGGCTGAACTTCTCCGTGCCCCTGAGGAACCGGACCGCGAAGGCGAACGCCGCCATCGCCGCCACGGACCTCGAGCTGGCCGTCACGAACCTCGCGCTCCTCAAGCAGAACCTCGCGCTCGAGGTGAGAACCGCGGCCCGCAACGTCGACACGGCCCGGCGGTCGGTCGCGGCGGCGAAGAAGGCGCGCGAGCTCGCCGACCGCAACCTCGACGCCGAGCGGAAGAAGTTCGACAACGGCATGACGACCTCGTTCACGGTCGCCCAGGTCCAGAACGACCTCACCACGGCGCGGTCGAACGAGCTGCTGGCGATCGCCGGCTACCTGAAGTCGATGGTCGCCTGGCACAAGGCCGTCGGCGACCTCCTGCCCACGAAGAACGTCGAGCTGGCGGGCCTGCCGGTCTCGATGGAGAAGACCGCCGGGGAGGGATCGCGCCCGTGAACGACGCCGCACCCGGGGCCGTCCCGACGGCACCGGGCGAGCCGGAGCCGGGGATCTCTCCCTTCTCCGCGCTTTCCGGGACCTTCACGAGCCCCGCGAACACGTTCGCGGGGCTCGTCCGCCGTCCGACCTGGTGGCTCCCCCTGCTCCTCTGGCTCGCGGGGATCGCGGTCGTCGTCCTCGTCTCGACCCCGAAGATCGACATGGAGCGGACGTTCCGCGAGATGTTCGAGGCCCGCGCCGCGAAGACGGGGCAAACGATGTCGGACCAGCAGATCCGCGAGATGGTGGCCCGCTCGGACCGGACTCCCGCGAAGGCTGCGGGCTGGGCGCTTCCCACCTCGGCGCTGATGTTCCTCTTCGTCACGCTCGTCCTCTGGGGCGGCGCGCGCGCCTCCGGGTCGGAGGCGCGGTTCGTGCAGGTGGCGGCCGTCTGGAGCCACGCGAACCTCCCGAACGTCGTCGGCCTTTTCGTCGCGATCCCCATCCTGGCGTCGCTTCCGGAGGCCTCCGAGACGCAGTTCTCCATTCAGAAGGCGCTGAAGTCGAACGTCGGCGCGTTCCTCCCGGCGGACGCGCCGGTCTTCCTGTCGTCCGTCGCTTCGTCGGTCGACCTGTTCAGCCTCGGCGCGCTCGCGCTTCTCGTCGTCGGGATGAAGAAGCTGCCCGCGATGCCGCCCGGTGGCGCCGTGGCCGTTCCCGTCGTCCTCTGGACCATCTACGTTCTCGGAAAGGCGGCCATCGCGGCCGTGTTCCTGGGGTGACGCCGTGTCGACGCTGATCGAGATGCGGGAGATCGAGAAGACCTACGTCGTGGGCGAGGAGAAGGTCCGCGCCCTCCGCGGGGTCACCTTCACCATCGCACGCGGCGAGTACGTCGCCATCATGGGACCGTCGGGCTCCGGGAAGTCGACGCTGATGAACCTCATCGGCTGCCTCGACACGCCGACCGCCGGGACGTACCTCCTCAACGGGCAGCTCGTGCAGGACCTCGACGACGACGCGCTGGCCCGGATCCGCAACAAGGAGATCGGGTTCGTCTTCCAGACGTTCAACCTCCTCCCGCGGACGAATGCCCTCCAGCAGGTCGAGCTCCCCCTCGTCTACGCCGGGCTGGCGCGGAAGGAACGGCGCGAGAAGGCCGAGAAGGCCCTCCTGCACGTCGGCCTGACCGACCGGGCGCACCACAACCCCAACGAGCTCTCGGGCGGCCAGAGGCAGCGTGTCGCCATCGCGCGGGCCCTCGTGACGAACCCCTCGATCCTCCTCGCCGACGAGCCGACGGGAAACCTCGACTCCCAGACGGGCGAGGACATCATGCGGCTCTTCCGCGAGCTGAACGAGCTGGGAAACGCGATCGTCCTCGTCACGCACGAAGAGGACATCGCAGCGCACGCCAAGCGGATCATCCGGATCCGCGACGGCCAGATTTCGGACGACCGCCCGAACGACTCGCGGCGCGCGGAGGCCGTCTCTCGCGCCAAGAGGGAAGCGCTCGAGTCCTGAAGCTCCCGGCGGGCGCCGGCCCCGGCGCCCGTCCTTCCTCCCGCCCTCAGCCGCCGGCGGGCGTCAGCTGAATCGCGAGCGTTTCGAGGGACAGCGTCAGGTCGACGTTCTTCACCGTCGCCCCGGCGAACGGCCCGACGGTCGCCGGGGCGAAGTTCAGGATCCCGCGTACCCCGGCCTCCGCGAGCGCCCTTGCCGAGCCCTCGGCGTCCTCGGCGGGCACGGCGAGAACGCCGATCTCGGCTCCCAGCCGGGCGACGGTCTCTCGCAGCGTCCCGGTGTGGAGGATCGGGACCCCCGTCCGCGACTTTCCGCCCACCTTTCGCCCGTCGACGTCGAAGAGAGCGTCCACGCGGAACGATTCCCCGTTGAAGTTTCTCGAGTCTGCGAGGGCCTGCCCGAGGTGCCCGGCGCCGACGATGACGACCACCCGGACCCGGTCGAGCCCCAGGATCGCGCCGAGGCGGGCCCGCAGGTCGGCGACCCCGTAGCCGACGCCGCGGACACCGAACTCGCCGAGGTGCGCGAGGTCCTTGCGGATCTGGGCGGCATTCACGCCGAGGCGCTGGGCGAGCCCGGGCGAGGAGATCGTCTCGACGCCCTCGGCCTCGAGGACGCCGAGGCTGCGCAGGAGCAGCGAGAGGCGGTGGGTCGCGGCCTCGGAAAGCCCCTCCCGGCGAGGGCGGGAGGCCGCCGAGGTCACGGGAGAGCCTCCCGCGGCTCTCCCGTCTCCATGGGCGGCACGCGCATCGGTCAGCGGGGGAGAGACTGGACGGCCGCCCGGGCCATGTCCAGGAGCGGCCGGGGGAGGACGCCCAGGACGAGGATCGCCGCCGTGAGGAGGATGTAGGCGGCCCCGGAAAGGACGTCCTCCTGGGGAGCGGCGACCTCGCGGCTCGGCTCCTTCATCCAGAGGTAGTAGACGACCCTCAGGTAGTACCCCGCCGAGACGAGGCTGCCGAAGATGCCGACGAGGGCGAGCGTGAACAGGCCCGCGTCCACCGCGGCGCGGAAGACGAGGAGCTTCCCGATGAACCCGACCGTCGGCGGCAATCCCGTGAGGGAGAGCATCGCGAGGGTGAGCACCGAGGCCGCGAAGGGGCGCTGGCGTCCCATCCCGGCGAGGTCGGCCAGGGGGTGGGGCTCCTTCTCTCCGTTCGAGAGCGCGGCCACCGCGAGGAACGCGGCGACGTTCGTGGCGAGGTAGCCCGCGAGGAAGACGAGCGTCCCCTCGAACGCCGCACCGTCGAAGGTCGCGAGCCCGATGGCGACGTACCCCATCTGGGCAATGCCCGAGTAGGCGAGCATCCGTTTCAGGTCACGCTGCGCGAGGGCGACGATGTTCCCGAAGAGGATGGAGAGGATCGCCAGGATCGAAAGGAGCGGGCGCCACGGCTCCCCGAGGCCGGCCGGGGCGAGCGTCGACAGGACCTTGATGGCGACGACGACGGCCGCGGCCTTCGGCGCCGTCGAGAGGAACGCGACGGCCGGCGTCGTCATGCCCTGGTAGACGTCGGGGGCCCAGGCGTGGAACGGAACGAGAGCGATCTTGAACGCGAGGGCCGAGAGAATGGCGAGCAGCCCGATCTGCAGCATCGGGTCGGAGAAGCCCTCGCCATTGGCGAGCGCGCCCTTCAGGGTCGTCAGGCGCGTGGAGCCGAGCCGCCCGTAGACCGTGGCGAGGCCGTAGAGGAAGAAGGTGGACGCGAAGGCGCCCATCAGGAAGTACTTCATCCCCGCCTCGGTCGCCTCGGGGACGTCCCGGTACCAGGCCGCCATCACGTAGAGGGCGATCGACATCATCTCGAGGCCGATGAAGACGACGAGGAGGTCGTTCCCCTTGACCATGAGCATCAGGCCCGCGGCGGACCAGAGGAGGAGGGCGTAGAACTCGCCCTGGTTCCTCTTGTCGCGCGAGAGGAGGGCGTCGGCGCCGAGCGTGGCGAGGGCGACGGCCGCGAGCGCGAGGAGGTCGACGAACCGGGTCAGCTCGGAGCCCTCGATGGCTCCCGCGAAGGCGCTCCCGGGCGCGTAGCCGCCGAGGAAGTTCGCCGCCGCCACGCCCGCGAGGGTGATGTACGGAAACGCGGGACGCAGGCTCCGGGCGAAGGCGTCGAGCAGGACGAGCGCGATCCCCAGGACGCAGAGGAAGGTCTCGGGGCCGACCGTGGCGAGGTCGGCGGGGGAGACGTGAAGGAAGCCGGTCACGTTCAGCAGCTCCTCTCGGCGGCGGACGTCACGGGACCATCCGGACGGCCGCGATCTGGACGACCGTCTCGACGGAGTTGCGGACGAGGTCGAGGACCGGCTGCGGCCAGACCCCCAGGACGACGACGAGGACGATCATCGGAAAAGCCGCGGCGAACTCCCAGGCGTTGATGTCGGTGAGCCCGAGGTTGGCCTTGACCCGGTTCGGTCCCCAGAAGACCTTCTGGGTGAGGGTGAGGAGGTAGATGGCGCCGAGGATCAGGCCCGTCGCCGCGATCGCGGCCCAGACGACGTTCGCCTTGAAGACGCCGGCCAGGATCAGGAACTCGCCGACGAAGCCGTTGAGGCCGGGCAGGCCCACCGACCCGAGCATGGCGATCACGAACAGGGTCGTCGTGACGGGCACCTGCGAGGCGATGCCGCCGTAGTCGGCCATCTCCCGCGTGTGGCGCCGCTCGTAGAGGACGCCGACGAGGAGGAAGAGAAGCCCCGTGGTCAGGCCGTGCCCGACCATCTGCATCACGGCTCCGGAGACGGCGGTGACGTTTCCCGCGAAGATCCCGAGGACGACGAGCGCGAGGTGGCTGACCGACGAGTAGGCCACCAGCTTCTTCATGTCCTTCTGGGCCGCAGCGACCCACGCGCCGTAGACGACGCCGATCAGGGCGAGGACGGCGATCAGGGGCGTGTAGCGGACGGCCGCCCCGGGAAAGAGCGGGATCGCGAAGCGGAGGAGGCCGTACGTCCCGAGCTTCAGGAGGACGCCGGCGAGAATGATCGAGCCTCCCGTGGGCGCCTCGACGTGCGCGTCGGGGAGCCACGTGTGGAGCGGCCAGAGCGGGACCTTCACGAGGAAGGCGAGGGCGAAGGCCCAGAAGAGAAGCGCCTCCTGCGTGCCCGTCAGGCCCCAGACGCCGGAAGAGGCAGCCGGGATCCACTCGAGAAGCGAGAACGTCAGGATGCCGGTCGTCCGGGCGTGGACGCCCGAGGCGAAGAGGATCCCGACGAACATCAGGAGCGACCCGGCGAGCGTGAAGAGGACGAACTTCATCGTCGCGTAGATGCGACGCTTGCCGCCCCAGATCCCGATGATGAAGTACATCGGGACGAGCATCACTTCCCAGAAGACGTAGAAGAGGATCGCGTCGAGGGCGACGAGGCTCCCGATCATGCCGGTCTCGAGGATCAGGAACGCCGCCACGTACCCGCGCAGCTTCGGGATCGACTGCCCGAACGAGAAGACGAGCACGAGAAGCGTCAGGAGCGTCGTGAGGACGACGAGAACGAGCGAGAGCCCGTCGACTCCCATCAGGTAGCGGATTCCGAAGCGGGGGATCCACGGACGGTCGACGAGGAGGGGCCGGAAGGCCTCCAGCCCGGCGATCGCCGGGTTGAACTTCTGGAGCACGGCGACCGAGACGGCGAACGTCGCGCCGCTCGCCAGGAGCCCGACGGCACGGATGGCGTTCTTGGCCTCGTTCGACAGGAAGAGGAGGACCAGCGCCCCGAGCGACGGCAGGAAGACCAGCGTCGTCAGGATGTCGGCCCCGAGCCACTGGATGGAGGTGCTGGAGTCGAGCATGCTCTCCTACCGCAGGAAGACGTAGAGCGCCAGGGCGAGAACGCCGAGCGTGAAGCTCAGCGCGTAGTTACGGACGTTGCCGGTCGTGAAGAAGCGGACGAGGTCGCCCGTCAGCTCGACGAGGAAGGCGGATGCGTTGACGACGCCGTCGATGACGAGCGAGTCGAAGCCGCGCCAGAGGAAGGTGCCGATCTTCCGGAAAGGGCTGAGGACGCCCGCTTCGATCCCCTCGTCGACGAACCACCGGTTCTCGACGAGGCGGCCGAGCACTCCCGTCTTCATGTAGAAGGCGTTCGCCGGAACGCTCGGCACCTGTGCTGTGGCGCCCGCGGAGCCGTACCAGCGCCAGGCGAGGACGATCCCGGCGAGGGCGACGGCGACCGAGAGGCCCATGAGGATCCACTCGGTCAGGTGGGTGACGTGGTGCGGGTGCGCCGTTGCGAGAGAGGGGGCGAGGAACGCCATGAACCGGTTCGAGCCGCCGATCGCCTCGGGCACCCCGAGGAAGCCGGCGACGACCGAGAAGAACGCCAGGACGACGAGGGGGACGGTCATCGTGGCAGGGGACTCGTGGACGTGCTCGTCGGCGCCCTTCGGCCCCCGGAAGGTCCCGAAGAAGGTCATCCGCGCGAGGCGGAACATGTAGAAGGCCGTCATGCCCGCCGTGAAGAGGCCGACCGCGAAGAGGACCGGGTGCCCTGCGCCGAACGCCGCGCCGAGGATCTGGTCCTTCGAGAAGAAGCCCGCCAGGGGCGGGATCCCGGCGATGGCGACCGTGGCGAACATCATCGTGAGGAAGGTCTTCGGGATCCGCTGCCTCAGGCCTCCCATGGCCCGCATGTCCTGCTCGTGGTGCATCGCCATGATGACCGAGCCCGAGCCGAGGAAGAGGCAGGCCTTGAAGAAGGCGTGGGTGAAGACGTGGAACATCCCCGCGCCGAACGCGCCGACGCCGCACGCCAGGAACATGTAGCCGAGCTGCGAGACGGTGGAGTAGGCGAGGACCTTCTTGATGTCGTTCTGGGCGAGGCCGATCGTCGCGGCGAGGACCGCCGTGAGGGCACCGATCCAGGCGACGAGCGTCATCGCGTCGGGGGCGAGGACGAAGACGGCCGAGCAGCGGGCGACGAGGTAGACGCCGGCCGTGACCATCGTCGCGGCGTGGATGAGCGCGGAGACCGGCGTCGGGCCGGCCATGGCGTCGGGGAGCCAGACGTAGAGGGGGACCTGCGCGCTCTTGCCGACCGCGCCGAGGAAGAGGAGGAGGCAGACGGCGTAGACGCTGAGCGGCGCGTTGCCGTTCATCGCCCCCTGCTTCGCCAGGTCGACGAAGGAGAAGTCCATCGTCCCGAAGAGGGCGAGGATTCCGAAGATCCCGAGGACCATCCCGAAGTCGCCGATCCGGTTCGTGACGAACGCCTTCTTGCCGGCCTGGTGGGCGAAGTCCTTGTCGTAGTAGTAGCCGATGAGGAGGTAGGAGCAGAGGCCCACGCCCTCCCAGCCGATGAAGAGCACCGGCAGGCTGTTGGCCAGGACGAGCGTCAGCATCGCGAACATGAAGAGGTTCAGGTAGGCGAAGTAGCGGCCGTACCCTTCCTCGTCCTGCAGGTAGCCGACGCTGTAGACGTGGATGAGCGTCCCGACGAACGTGACGAACGACAGCATCATGGCCGACAGCGCGTCGAGCCGGAACGCGACGTCGATCGTGACGTGCCCGGCCGCCATCCAGCGCCAGGCGGTCTGGATCACGGGCGCGAGGCCCCCTTCCGTGGCGAGGGAGCCGGCGACGTAGGGGACGAGGTTCGCGAACGCGACGACCGTGGCGAGGCCGACCGCGAGGACGCCGACGACGCCGTGGAACAGGCGTTGCCAGTAAGGGAGGAACGGCCCGGCGGGACCGTGCCCGTGACCGTGGTCCCCGTGGGCGTGGTCGTCGTGGCCGTGCGCGTCGACGTGGGCGTCGCTCCCGTGCCCGTCGTGTCCGTGGTCGTCCGGGTGGGCGTCGCGCCACTCGGCGGTGGCCTTCGCGGCCCGGCGCCACCCGCAGAGGAGGGCGACGAGGCCGTTCAGGAGGAACCCCGCGAGCGGGAGGGCGGGGATGAGCCAGAGGGGGAGCGTCATGGCGTCGTGTCCCTCACCACTTCAGCAGGCTGAGCCGGTCGACGTCGATCGTCCGCCGCGCGCGGAAGAGGGCGACGAAGATCGCCAGGCCGACCGCCGCCTCGGCGGCGGCGATGGCGATGACGAAGAAGACGACCATCTGGCCGGTCGCGTCTCCCCGCATCCGGGCGTAGGCCAGGACGAGGAGGTTGACGGCGTTCATCATCAGCTCGATGGAGAGGAACATCGAAAGCGTGTTCCTCTTCAGGAGCGTCCCGGCGAGCCCGATGACGAAGAGGATCGTCCCGACCGCCAGGTAGGCGTTCAGGGGGACGGTCATCGGGACGACGGCGTTCATCGCGGCGCCCTCCATCTCAGTCGAACCTCCGCTTGGAGAGGATGAGCGCGCCGACGGCCGCGAGCAGGAGCAGGACGGAAAGAGCCTCGAAGGCGAGCAGGTAGTCGGAGAAGAGGAGCCGGCCGAGGATCGGGATCTCGTCCGTCGCGACGCCGATCGGGCCTCCGGCCGGCGGAACCGGCGGGGCCCCGGCCTTCAGCGTCACGCCGAGGAGGAGGCCGCCGATGGCGACGACCGCGACGAGGCCGAGGATCCTCTGGATCGGCCTCTCGTCGTGCCCCTCCGCCTCCTGCGTGAGGTTCAGGAGCATGACGACGAAGAGGAAGAGGACGAGGATGGCGCCGGCGTAGACGATCACGAGGAGCGCCGCGATGAACGGCGCGGCCAGGAGGACCGCGAGGACCGCGAGCGCGAAAAAGGCCAGGACGAGCGAGAGGACGCTCCTCACGGGTGTCTTCACGACGACCATCGCGAGGGCGGAGGCGATCGCGAGCCCCGAGGCGATCGCGAAGACGACGAGCTCGAGCGACATCGGCTTCAGTCCCTCATTTCGCGGCGACGAACGCCGCCACGACGATCAGGTGGAGGAAGGAGAGCGGGAGGAGGACCTTCCAGCCCAGGTCCATCAGCTGGTCGTACCGGAAGCGGGGGAGCGTCCAGCGGACCCAGATGAACAGGGCGATGAACGCGAGCGTCTTCGCGAAGAAGACGGCGATCGAGGCGAGGGCTCCCCAGACCCCGGCGAACGCGATCCCCGGGAGCGACCACCCGCCGAAGTAGAGCGTCACCACGAGGCCCGAGGCGGCGATGATGTTCGCGTACTCGCCCATGAAGAACATGCCGAACTTGAAGGCCGAGTACTCCGTGTGGAAGCCGGCGACGAGCTCGGCCTCCGCCTCGGCGAGGTCGAACGGGAGCCGGTTCGTCTCGGCGAAGACCGCGATCAGGAAGATCAGGAACCCGACGAACTGGGGCACGACGTTCCAGACGTGCGCCTGCTGCCACTCGACGACGGCGGGGAGGCGGAGGGAGCCGGCGACCAGGAACGTCGCGGCGGCCGCGAAGCCCATCGAGAGCTCGTAGCTGATGATCTGGGCCGAGGCGCGCAGGCCCCCCATCATCGAGTACTTGTTGTTGGACGACCAGCCGGCCAGGACGATGCCGTAGATGCCGAGCGAGGAGAACGCGAAGATGTAGAGGATCCCGATGTTGACGTCGGCGATGATGAGCGGCACGTTCCGGGTGACGCCGCCGATCGTGACGTCGAGCGGCGCGCCGAACGGGATGACGGCGAACGTCACGAGGGCCGGCATCATGGTGATCCAGGGCGCCAGGTTGTAGAGGAACTTGTCGACGTAGAGCGGCGTGACGTCTTCCTTCATGAAGAGCTTGATCACGTCCGCGACGGCCTGGAAGAGGCCGAAGGGTCCGACCCGGTTCGGGCCGGGACGGTCCTGGATCATCCCGGCGCCGCGCCGTTCGGCCCAGACGAGGTTCGGGAGGAGGGCCGCCAGGGCGATGGCCCAGACGAGGAGGATCTTCGCGATCGCCGCGACGACGGCGAACGTGGCGTCGCTCACTTCTCTCCTCCGGCCACCGAGGTCACTGCCGCCGCGGCGGCATCCGCGAGGATCTCGGCGGGGTTCGAGAGGCGCCTCTCGAGCAGGACGTCGTAGGCCGAGGTCGGGGAGACCGACGCGTCGCTCCCGGCCACGGCCGGGGAATCCCACCCGAGCCCCGCGTACCCGGGCACGGTGCCCTTCATCAGCTCGAAGACGGACTTCGCCGTCCACTGCGTGTCGAAGACGCCCCACCTCTTTCCGAGGTGGAGGAGGACCTCGAGGTCGGTCCTCACGATCGGCGGCGGGACGATGGCGAGCTGGAACCGCTGGACGAGCCCCAGGACGTTCACGAACGTCCCTTCCTTGCCGGCCAGGCTCGTGACGGGCAGGAGGATGTCGGCGGCATCGGTGAGGAGGTTCGTCCGCCTCCCGTGGACGACGAGCGTCTTCGCCCGGCGGAGCGCGTCGACGAACTTCGGGTCGGCGACGCGGGAGGTGAACTCGGCGTCGGCGACGTAGAGAACCTCCGGCGTGTAGGACCCGTCGAGGAGGCGGGCGAGGGCCGAGCCCTTCCCGGCGCGAGCCACACCCGCGGCCTCGGCACCGCGGGAGTTCGGCGCGGCCTCCTTCCCGACGAGCCAGCCGCCCGGGACGGAAGGGTTCTTGATCTTCCGCTCGGGACCGAGGTCGGCGTGGAACTCGACGTGCGCGGCGCCCACGGTTCCCTTGAAGAGCTGCGCGAGGAGCCAGCTCTCTTCCGTGGAGAGGCGGGCCGAGCCGAGGACGAGGACCGAGGAGGGGTCCTTCGCGACGGCGGCGTCGACGGCAGCCTTCACCGCGTCGAGCGCCTCGCCCCAGTGGGTCTCGCGGGCCTTCCCGCCGCTCCGGAGCACGGGGCGGGTGTGGTCGTTGCCGTTCAGCTCCTCGGCGCGGAAGCGCCCGTAGTCGCACATCCAGAAGTCGTTCACGGCGAGGTTCACCCGCGGGAGGAACCGGTAGACGGCCCGGTCGCGGTGCTCGATCGAGATGTTGCAGCCGATCTCGCAGCCGTCGCAGACCGACTTCGCCTTGTCGAGCCACCAGACGCGCTTCCTGAAGCGGAACTCCTTGGTCGTCAGGGCGCCGACCGGGCAGACGTCGGCGGCGCAGGCCGACCACTCGTTGTCGAGCGCCTTGCCCTCGTGCGTCCAGACGAAGGCGTGGCCGCCCCGTTCGATCAGCGAAAGCTCGCCGGTGCCGGAGATCTCGTTGCAGAACCGGATGCAGCGCGTGCACTGGATGCAGCGCGTCATGTCGGCGATGACGTGGGGGCCGATGCTCGTCCGGTCGTAGCCCGGGAACTGGCGGCGGGGCTCGACCGTCCGCGAGACGGGGAGGCCGGCGGCCACGGCGTTGTCCTGCAGCTTGCACTCGCCCGCCTGGTCGCAGATGGGGCAGTCGAGCGGGTGGTTGATGAGGAGGAACTCCATCGTCGCGTTGCGGGCGGCGAGGGCCTTCTCCGAGCTGGCGAGGACGACCATCCCGTCGCGCACGGGCACCGTGCAGGAGGCCTGGATCTTCGGGACCCCCTCGATCTCGACCATGCACATCCGGCACTGGCCGACGATGGAGAGGCGCGGGTGGTAGCAGAAGTGGGGGACGTCGACCCCGGCCGCCCGGCACGCCTCGAGGACGTTGGCGGTGCCGGGGACCTCGACGGTCCGTCCGTCGACGGTGACCTTCGCCATCAGGAGTGCATCCCTTCCGCCGTCCGCTCGGCCACCTTCGAGGTGATCCCGGCCGCGGCAGGCTGCTCGAAGCCCGGCGCGGCGGACTTCGTGACGTACGCCTCGAACTCCTCGCGGAACTTCGGGATGGCCGAGAGGACCGGCGCGATCGCCGCGTCGGCGAAGACGCAGATCGTCATGCCGTTCCCCATCTGCCCGGCGACCTGGAGGAGCATCTCGACGTCGGCCTTCTTGCCCTGACCGTTGACGATCCGCTTGAGCATCTTGTGGAGCCAGGGCGTCCCTTCGCGGCACGGCGTGCACTGCCCGCACGACTCGTGAGCGTAGAACTTCGCGATGTTCGCGACCGCTTTCGGAATGTCCGTGGTCTCGTCCATGACGATGATGGCGGCCGAGCCGAGCATCGACTTCGCGGCGGCGACGCCGTCGAAGTCGAGCGGGACGTCCATCATCTCGTCGCCCGTCAGCATCGGGGCCGAGGAGCCGCCCGGAATGACGGCCTTCACCTTCCGCCCGCCCCTCATCCCCCCGCACATCGCGAGGAGCTCCCGGAACGGGATCCCCATCGGCGCCTCGTAGACGCCCGGCTTCACGACGTGGCCGGAGACGCAGTAGAGCTTCGGCCCGGTGTTGCGCTCGTTCCGGCCGATTCCCTTGAACCAGTCGGCCCCGCGGTCGAGGATGTGCTTCACGCAGCAGAGCGTCTCGACGTTGTTGACGACGGTCGGGGCGTTCCAGACGCCCGAGACGGCGGGGAAGGGAGGCTTGATGCGCGGGTGGCCGCGCTTGCCCTCGAGGCTCTCGATGAGGGCCGTCTCCTCGCCGCAGATGTAGGCCCCGGCGCCGCGGTGGACCGTGATGTCGAAGTCCATTCCGCTGTCGAGGACGTTCTTCCCGAGGAGCCCGGCGGCGTAGGCCTCGTCGATGGCGGCGTTCAGGATCTCGGCGCCGTGGACCATCTCCCCGCGGATGTAGATGTAGGCGTGCTTCACGTCCAGGGCGAAGCTCGCGAGCATCATCCCCTCGAGGATCTGGTGGGGGTCCTTCTCGATGAGGATCCGGTCCTTGAAGGTCCCGGGCTCCGACTCGTCGGCGTTGCAGAGGAGGTAGACGGGCTTGTCGCCCCTCTTCTCCTTCGGCGGGACGAAGGTCCACTTCATTCCCGTCGGGAACCCGGCGCCGCCCCGGCCCCTGAGGCCCGAGGCCTTGACCAGGTCGGTCACCTTCGCCGGGGTCCACTCGCCCGTCTTCGAACCGGCGAGGACCTTCTTCCACGAGGCGTAGCCCCCGTCGGCGACGTAGGTCGCGAGGGCGCAGGAGTTCTTCTTCCCGAGGCGGGCGGAGAGGACGGGCTGGAAATCGCTCATTTCAGCTCGGAGAGGAAGGCGTCGAGGTTTTCGAGCGTGATGCGCGCGTGGTCGTCGCCGTTCACCATGACGGCGGGCGCCTTGTCGCACTGGGCGAGGCACTCCACCTCGACGACCGTGAACTTCCCGTCGGCCGACGTCTGGCCCGGCTTCAGGTCGCCGAGCTTCCTGCGGCAGGCGTGAAAGACCTCCTCCGCGCCGTTGAGGTGGCAGGAGATCGAGGTGCAGACCTGGATCAGGTGTTTCCCGACCGGGGCCCGGTTGTACATCGTGTAGAAGGTCACGACGCCCCAGACGAAGGCCGAGGAGAGCCCGAGGCGGGTGGCGACGTAGTCGACCGCCTCCCGCGAGATCCAGCCCCACTCTTCCTGGGCGATCCAGAGCGTGGGCAGGAGCGCGGCCTGCTTCGTCGGGTAGCGGGTCAGGAGCTTCTCGAACCGGGCCTCGGCCGCGGGCGAGAAGGAGAGGGCCTTCCCGCAGGAGAGCGCCCCGTGCTCGCCGACGGGAGGCTGTCCGGGAAGGGTGTCCACGGGTGTGTTCGCGCCGCCGCTCATTCCCAGTCGAACGCTCCCTTCTTCCAGAGGTACGCGTCCGCGAGGGCCAGGACGGCGAGGAAGACGACCATCGGCCAGAAGACCACCCAGCCGCCCTCGTCGAGGACGGTGGCCCACGGCCAGAGGAAGCCCGTCTCCACGTCGAAGAGGATGAAGACCATCGCGACGATGAAGAACTTTACGGATATCCGCTTTCGGCTCTCGTCGAGGAGCGGCAGGCCGCTCTCGTAGGGGCCGAGCTTGCGGAGGGTGCGGACCTTGCGGCCCATCACCCCGTTCAGGAACAGCAGAGCGGCCCCGATGATGGCGGCCGCGGTGAGCATGAGGAGGATGGGGAGGAAGGCGGAAGGTGTGCCCATGAGGCGCTCGTGCTAATTTTCACAAAGTTGCGGGGCACGTCAACTCCAGAAAGCGCTTTTCGGCCCGCCGCGCTCGTCGCCGCGTTTCAGTGCGAAACGTGGGTCGGTGACGTGGTAAGGGGACTCCTCCGGCACGTTCCGGAGGTGCTCGTCGTCGACGACGGGAGCGAAGACCGCACCTCGGAGGTCGCCCGGGAGGCGGGCGCGAAAGTTCTGCGCCGCGAGAGGAACGGTGGTAAAGGGACGGCCCTTCGGGACGGCCTTGCCCACCTCCTCGAAGCGGACTGGACCCACGTCGCATTCGTCGACGGGGACGGCCAGCACGACCCCGACGACCTGCCGGTGCTCCTCGACGCCGCCCGGAGGGGGGCCGACTTCGTCATCGGCTCGCGCCTGGCCAATCCCGACGGCATGCCGGCGAAGAACCGCCGGGCGAACGAGATGGGAGACAAGGTCCTCTCCCGCATGACCGGGCTGCCCGTCGAGGACGGCCAGTCGGGATTCCGCCTCCTCTCGACGGACCTCCTCCGCCAGTTCCGCCTCACCGCGAGCCGGTACGCCATCGAGAACGAGATGCTCATCCGCGCCTCGCGGCGGCTCCGGAAGTTCGAGGTCGTTCCGATCCGGTCGATCTACAACGGGGGGCCCCGCCACTACCGGCCGTTCCGCGACACGTGGGTCACCTCCTGGCTTTCGGCCCACTACAAGACGACCGGCTCCGACGAGTCATAATTCGGCGCGATGCCCGGAGCGCGCCTCGTCCTGACCGTCGACGTCGAAGAGTGGTTCCACGTCTGCGGCCACCCCACCTACGACGTCCCCGACCGCTGGGGTTCGTTCCCCTCCCGCGTCGTCCCTTCGACGGAGCGGATACTCGAGCTTCTCGATCGCACCGCCTCGCGTGCCACGTTTTTCGTCCTCGGCTGGGTCGCCCGCCGTAACCCCGGCTTCGTCCGGCGGATCGCCGAGGCCGGGCACGAGATTGGCTGTCACGGCGACCTCCACCGCCGGGCCGACACCATGACGACCCAGGAATTCCGCGCCGACGTCCGCTCTGCCCGCGCCGCGCTCGAAGACGCCTGCGGGGCCGCGGTGACGGCCTACCGGGCCCCGGAGTGGTCGCTCCGGACGACCTCGAGCCCCCACCTGCCGACGCTCGTCGAGGAGGGGTTCCGGGTCGACTCCTCCCTCCTCGCGGTTCCTCCGATCGGGGATCCCGGCAACCCCCGCCGTCCCACGGTCCTGTCGACCCCGTCCGGCGACCTCCTGGAGGTGCCGCCCCTCGTCGGGACGTTCTTCGGCCGCCCCGCGATGCTCGGAGGTGGCTGGACGTCGCGCCTGTCGCGCGAAGCCCGCGTCGGTGCGGCCGTCGACGCGGCGATCCGCTCGGGCGACAGCCCGGTCTTCTACCTTCACCCGTGGGAGGTCGACGAGGAGCACCCTCCCATGGAGCTGTCGCCCGTCGCCCGGCTCGTTCACTTCGGCGGGCGCGGCCGTGTCGTGCCCCGCCTTTCGCGCCTTCTCTCGCGGCACCGGGCACACTCCCTGGCGGAGGCCTTCCCGGCCGGGCTCCTGCCGGGAGAGGTGGCGGCATGAGGTTCGCGGCTCTCCTGCCGGGCCAGCTCTCCGAGAAGGCGGGGATGGGCGAGGCGCTTGCCGATGCCTACCCTTACGTCGACCGCTGGTTCGGCGAGATCGCCGAACGGACCGGCGTCGACGTCCGGGAGGTCTACTTCGGCGAGGGACGATCGGATCTCCACGACGACCTTCCCGCCCAGGTCGGCGTCTTCGCCGTCTCGGTCGCCGTCCTCGACGTCCTCGCCAATGAGCACGGTCTCGAGCCGGCGGCCTGCGCGGGCTACAGCCTCGGAACCTACGCCGCGTTCGTCGGGGCCGGTGTGCTGGACCGGCGCGCGGCGCTCGACGTCCTCCTCGAGGCCGAACGGCTCCTGGGCGAACGGGCTCCAGCCGGGGCGATGGGCTTCGTGATCGGGCTCGGGGAGGGCGAGGTCGCCTCCGAGCTCGCCCGCCTCGGCTGCGACCCTCGCGACGTCGCCATCGGAAACGTCAATGCGGCGCAGCAGGTCGTCCTCACGGGACGCCGGGAGCCGGTCCTTCGGGCGCTCGAGCACTTCGCGCCCCGCGCCCTCAGGGCGGAGGCGCTGCCGCTCGGCTGGCCCATGCACTCTCCCGTGCTGGAGCCCGTCACGGACGGCCTCTCGGAGCTCGTCGACCGCCACGTGAGGATGACGTGGCCGGGGCGCGCCGCCCTCTACGCCCCGATGGTCGGCGGCGAGGTGAAGAGCGAGGAAGAGGCCCGGCGGGTCCTCGGAAAGCAGATCTCCCGCCCCTCCCGCTGGTCCGACGTCCTGACGGCGATGGCGGCGGCCGGGGAGATCCGTTTCGCCGAGGTCGGCCCGGGCGACGTCCTCTCGAAGATGCACCGCTGGACCCTGCGCCGCTCGAAAGCCGACGTCCTCGAAGACCCGGTCGGCATCGCCCGCTTCGCATCCGACCTCGGCGCGCCGTCGGAACGAAGGGGTGCCGTGGCCGCGGCCCGGGAGGAGGCGACGTGAGTGAACGACAGAGGGTCGCCTGGGTTACGGGCGGGTCGCGAGGCATAGGCCAGGCCATCGCCGAGAGGCTCGCCGCGGACGGGCTCCACGTTCTGGTCACCTACCGGTCCGACGCGTCCGGCGCCGCCGAGACGGTCCGCCGGATCGCCGAGGTGGGGGGGAGCGGCGAGGCCGCGAAGGCCGACGCCACCTCCCGGGAGGAGATCACCGCCGTCGCCGACCGGCTGGATGCCGAGCGCGGCGGGGTGGACGTCCTCGTGAACAACGCGGCGGTCCTGAAGAACGGGCTCTTCGCGCTGATGCCCGAGGCGAGCTGGGACGCGGTGATCGACACGTCCCTCGGCGGCAGCTTCAGGGCGACGAAGGCCGTCGTTCGCGGGATGCTCCGGCGCCGCTGGGGGCGCGTCGTGAACATCTCGTCGCTGGCGGCCCTGATGGGCTCGGCCGGCCAGACGAACTACGCCGCGGCCAAGGGGGCGCTCGTCTCCTTCACGAAGTCGCTCGCGGCCGAGGTGGGCCCCTACGGGGTCACCGTGAACTGCGTGGCGCCGGGGTTCGTCGACACCGAGATGATCTCGTTCCTGAACGCGGAGGCCCGGGAAGACTTCACGAAGCGGATCCCCCTCCGTCGGTTCGGTGTTCCCGCCGACATCGCGCCCCTCGTCTCGTTCCTCTGCGGGGACGGCGCGGCCTACCTCACCGGGCAGACGATCCGCGTCGACGGCGGATTCGTCGGCTGACGGGCTCCTCGTCCGCCGGGTCCCGCGCCTCGTATACTCCCGCCGATCGCCCGGAAGGAGGCGGAATGGAGCAGGTTGAAGAGATGAAGGGGCGCGTCAAGGCGCTGATCGTCCGGCAGCTGAAGCTGGAGATCGAACCCGGGTCCATCAAGGACGACGCACCCCTCTTCGGAGACGACCCCAGCGGGCTCGGGCTCGACTCGATCGACGCGCTGGAGCTCGTCCTCGGCATCGAGAAGGAATTCGGCATCAAGGTCCAGGACGAGGAGGTGGGGGTCAAGGCCTTCGCTTCCGTGAACGCCCTCTGCGAGTTCGTCGAGTCGAAGGCCGCGTGAACCCCGACAGGGAGGAGCTTCCCCACGTCTACCCCTTCCGCTTCGTCGAGCGAACGGTCGAGAAGCGCGGGCCGGCGGAAGGGCGCGTCCGCGCGCTCGTCACCGGGAACGGAAGGCGGACGGGCGCGGACGGGTTCCTCCCGCCGCTCACACTCGTCGAGGTCGTCGCCCAGTCGGCGCTCCTCCTCGAAGGGGGCGATCCAGGCATCGGCCGGAGCGGCTTCCTCGCCGGAGTCTCCGAGTTCACGTTCGACCGGACGCCCGAGAGCGGCGACCTGCTGAACGTCGACGTGCGAATCGTCGGGGTCCTCGGCCCGATCGTCAGGTTCGAGGGAACCGTGACCGACGCCGAGGGCCGGCGCGTCTGCACCGGGGCCGTCACGGTCCGGAAGGGCGTGGCGGCGTGACGGCCGCCCCCGTTCGCCGCCACGTGATCCTCGCGGGCCACCGCGAGGGGCTCCTCGCCCGGAGTGAAGAGATCCTCAGCCAGGCCGACTACCTCGTCACTCCGGTCGGGACCCTCGAGGGTCTCGACGCGCTTCCGGCATCGCCGGCGGCCGACGTCGTCGTCCTCGACGAAGGTTTCGGCCCGGAAGGAGGCGTGCGGGCGGCCCAGCACCTGCGCTCCGTCCCGCGCTGGCGTGCGACCTCGATCATGGTCGTCGTCCCGTCCGGCTCGACGCACCTCGAGGAGTGCCTCGTCTCCGGCATCAACGACTTCCTCCTCGCCCCGTTTCCCGACGGCGAGCTCCTCGACAAGGTGCGCCGCCTCACGGAGGTCGCCGCGCGCCGCGAGGTGAACACGATGCTCCGGGTCCACGAGCTCCGGGTGGAGGGCGCGACCGTCCACGGCAAGACGCTCAACGTCTCCGTGAACGGTCTCCTGGCCGAGGTGGACGGCGAGCTGAACGTCGGCCGGGTGGTCGACGTGGAGTTCTTCCTCCCCGAAGACCCCGATTCCGTCAGGAGCCGCGGCCAGGTCGCCCGGCGGGCCTACGAGGCCTCGTCGTTCCGCCCCGTCTTCGGGCTCCGCTTCCTCGAGCTCTCCGCGCGCGACCGCGACCGGATCGGGCGATTCGTCTCCGCTCGGGAGCGGGCCGCCGGGGGCGGGAAGTGATCATCATCCGCGAGCGGCGCGACGGCGCGACGATCCTGAGGATCCAGGGGGTCGTCAAGCTGGGCGAGAGCGCGCGGCAGTTCTCCGAGTTCCTCGAGAAGGTCCTCGAGGAAGACGAGGGGCCGGTCCTGCTCGACTTCGAGAAGATCGACACCCTGGACTCCACCGGCCTCGGGGAGCTCATCGGCTACCTGCAGCGCTTCGAGGAGCGGGACCGCCGGATGGCGATCGTCAGGCCCAGGGACCGGGTCGTGGCACTCCTCAAGCTGACGCGGCTCGACACCCTCATCCGCATCTTCCCCGACGACCAGGCCGCGCTGGCGTACCTGGCGGGGTGAGCGAGCGGGACGCGCCCGAGAGGCGTTCCTGAGGCCTTCAGTTGATTGACGCCGTCTCCCTCGCGTCGTATCCTCCCGCTCCCCGCTCGTGCGAAAGTGGCGGAACTGGTAGACGCGCAAGGCTCAGGACCTTGTGGCTCTTAACAAGCCGTGGGGGTTCGAGTCCCCCCTTTCGCACCACTCCTCCTCGCCTCGTGCGGTGGAGGCCTGCCTCGGCGGGGCGCCCCGAAAGGACACCGTGACCCCTGTGACCCCCGATATCCCCGAAAGCCGCGTCCTCGCGGCCCTCTCGCCGCGCGGGCGGCGCATCCTCTCCTTCCGCGAGGTCGCCAAGGAGCTCCTCGGCCCCGCACCCGACGAGGCCGCCCTCGACGCCCTCCAGGCCGAGGTCGAAGCCCTCGAGCGCAAGGGCCTCGTCGTCCGCACCCGCGGCGAGAAGCTCTCCCTCATCCAGTACACGAACCTCGTGGCCGGCCGCATCGCCATCCGGGGAGAGGGGAGGGCGTGGCTCCTCTCGGGCGAGCGGGGCGTCCCGGACCTTCCCATCGTGCGGGGCGGGGCGGGCTCGGCCCTCGACGGCGACTTCGTCCTCGTGCTCGTCGAGAAGGCGAGGCCGCGGCGCGGCTTCCGCGGCCCGACCGAGACCGGCACCGTCACGAAGGTCCTCGTGAGGCGGCGCGAGACCGTCGTCGGGCGGATCGCCCGCGGCCCCGACGGCACCGTCATCGTCCCCTACGACACGAAGATCGACGCCCTCCTGCGCGTCCCCGACGGCAAGGACATGGCAGCCCCCGACGGCATCTACGTCGACGCCCGCATCACCGCCTGGCCCGACGAGCACCGCCTCGCCCAGGCCGAGGTCATCGAGCTCATCGGCTTCCCGGGCGACCCCGGCATCGACGTCGAGGTCGTGGCCCGGAAGTGGGGAATCCCCCGCACGTTCACGAGGGAGTCGATCGAGGAGTCGGAGCGCGCCGTCGCGGCGATCCAGGACGGCGAGTGGCGGACCCGCCGCGACCTGACGCGCGACTGCATCGTGACCATCGACGGCGAGACCGCCCGCGACTTCGACGACGCGATCTCGGCCGAGGAGCTCCCCGGCGGCGGCTTCCGCCTCGGCATCCACATCGCCGACGTCTCGCACTACGTCACCCCAGGCTCGGCCCTCGACGCCGAGGCCTTCGAGCGGGGCACCTCGGTCTACTTCCCCGACCGCGCCGTCCCGATGCTCCCCGAGCGCCTCTCCAACGACCTCTGCTCCCTGCGCCCCCGCGAGGAGAAGAGGACCGTGACGGCCCAGCTCACGCTCGACGCGAAGGGCGAGACCATCACCGCCGAGTTCTACCGGAGCGTCATCCACTCGAAGGCGCGCCTCACCTACACCGACGTCGCGGCGTTCTTCCAGGGCGACGAGCCCGGCGAGGAGAAGGTCCCCGCCGAGGTGCGGCCCATGCTCCTCGTGGCGCGCAAGGCCGCGTTCGCGCTCCGCTGGATGCGCAGGGGGCGCGGCTCGCTCGACTTCGACCTCCCCGACGCCGACCTCGTCCTCGGCGAGACGGGCGACGTCGTCGCCATCGTCAAGGCGGTCCGCAACGAGGCGCACCGGCTCATCGAGGAGTTCATGCTCGCGGCCAACGAGGCCGTCGCCCGGCACCTCGTCTTCATCCCGACGCCGGCGATGTACCGCGTCCACGACAAGCCCGACGAGCGCAAGCTCGGCGACCTGCGGGCCGTCCTCGAGCCGCTCGGCTACGACATTCCCCAGGACGACGACCTCGTCAGCCCGGCGGTCTTCCAGGCGATCCTCGACCAGGCCGAGGGCAAGCCCGAGGAGCGCTTCGTCTCCGACCTCGTCCTGCGCGCTCAGAAGAAGGCCCTCTACGCCCCGGTCTGCCGCGGCCACTACGCCCTCGCGGCGACCTACTACGCGCACTTCACCTCGCCCATCCGCCGCTACCCCGACCTCGTCGTCCACCGGGCCCTCTGCGAGTGGATCGCCGCACACAAGCCTCCGGCGGCGTCCGAGGCCGAGGGCCGCGAGCGCTGGCTCGCGGACGCCTCGACCCACTGCTCCGAGAGGGAGCGGCGCGCCGAATCGGCCGAGCGCGAGGCGCAGTCGTGGAAGAAGTTCGTCTACCTCTCCAAGCGGGTGGGGGAGGAGTTCGACGCCTACGTCTCGGCCGTCGTCCCCTTCGGCCTCTTCATCACCCTCGAAGGGGTCTACGCAGACGGACTGCTCCCGATGGAGGCCCTGGAAGACGACTTCTACCGCTACGAGGACGTCGAGCACCGCCTCGTCGGCACCTCGACGGGTCGCGTCTTCCGCCTCGGAGACCACCTCCGCGTCAAGCTGACCCGCGCCGACTTCGACAAGCGCCTCCTCGACTTCCGCCTCGCGGGAGCCTCCGCTCCCCAGCGCACCTCGCGCCCCGCCGTCATCGAGCGCGCGGCGCCCCGCCGCCCGGCGCCCCGCGGCCCGCGGCCACCGGAGCGGACCCCGCGAGGGCCGGCCCGCAAGCCGGCCGACGGCCCGCCCCGCCGGAGGCGCCGGTAGTGGCAAAGCCGAGGCCCCCCGCCGGCCCCCACACCTACTCCGTCGCCCTCGTCGGCCGCCCGAACGTCGGCAAGTCGGCTCTCTTCAACCGACTCTCCGGCACCCGCAAGGCGCTCGTCCACGACCGTCCCGGGATGACGCGCGACTCGTTCTCCCTCGACCTCGTGAGCGAGTCGGGGCGTCGGTGGAAGCTCGTCGACACCGGCGGTCTCGACCTCGACGCGGCCGGCGGGTTCGCCGCGTGGACGAGCGAGAAGGCCCTCGACGCCGTCGTGGACGCCGACCTCATCGTCCTCGTCCTCGACGGCGCCGACGGCGTGCTCCCGGAGGACCAGCGGATCGGAGGGCGCCTCCGGGCCCTCGGCAAGCCCGTCGTCATCGCCTGGAACAAAATCGACCGCAAGGAAGCGGAGCAGGGGCTCGAGCAGGGCTACGAGCTCGGCTGGGGCGACGTCTTCGGCGTCTCGGCCGTTCACGGCATCGGCACCGACGAGCTTCTCGAAGAGCTCGAGAAGCGCCTTCCCGAGGACCTCGACCCGGAGACCCGCGTCGAAGGGCTCCCCGTCGCCATCATCGGGCGGCCGAACGTCGGCAAGTCGTCGATCGTCAACCGGATCCTGGGCGCCGAGCGGGTCATGGTCTCCGAGATCGCCGGCACGACCCGCAACCCCGTCGACGTCCTCCTGACGCGCGCCGGGAAGAGCTACGTCCTCGTCGACACCGCCGGCATCCGCCGCAAGGGCAAGACGACCGACTCGGCCGAGCTCCTCTCCGTCGTCGCCGCCCGCAAGGCGATGGAGCGCGCCCGCGTGGCCATCATCATCTTCGACGCCTCGGAAGGGATCACCGCGCAGGACGCCCACATCGCCGGCTACGCCGAGGAAGCGCGCCGGGGCCTCATCCTCGTCGCGAACAAGTGGGACCTCCTCGCGGACGACGAGAAGGCCCAGGAGGACCTCCGCGACGAGGTGCGCCGCCGCTTCATCTTCACGCGCGGCGCCGCCTTCCTGACCGTCTCGGCCAAGACGGGGCTCGGCATCGACAAGCTCCTCCCAGAGGCCGACGGCGTCGCGCGCCGTTTGGCCACGAAGTTCTCGACGGGCGAGCTGAACCGCGTCCTGAAGAGGGCGTTCGAGGCGCAGCTTCCGAAAGGCAAGTCCGGGCGCGAGCTGAAAATCCGCTACGCCGTCCAGGTCGCCTCCGAGCCTCCCCTCATCCGCCTCTTTTCCGACCGCGACGAGCCCCTTCACTTCTCGTTCGAGCGCTTCCTCCAGAACCGGCTCCGCGAGAACTGGGACCTCGCCGGTGTCCCGCTGAAGTTCATCATCCGGAAGGGCGACGAGGGTCCGCCACGCACCGCGCAGCGTCCTGCTCGACAGCGAAAGCGGTAGACGCGCCTCGCAGCAGAGGGCCGGGACGCGGCATCGTCTAAACTCCGTCCGGATTCCCTGGAGGTAGCACACGGCGTGAGCGAGATCGAGGCGACAGCAGAAGCCCGGTACAAGGTGGCCGAGGTCTGCCGGCTGGCCGACGTGCAGCCCTACGTCCTGAAGTACTGGGAGAGCGAGTTCCCGGTTCTCTCCGCCCCGAAGGGGGCGGCCGGCCCCCGCCTCTACAGCGGTCTCGAGCTGAAGATCATCGAGCGGATCAAGAAGCTCCTCTACGACGAGGGCTACACCATCGCCGGAGCCAAGAAGCGCCTCGAGGCCGAGCTGAAGGAGAAGGCCGCGGCGCCCGCCGAGCCCGAGCCGCTCGTTCTCACCCCGGCTCCCGAGCCCGCCGACTCGACCGCCGCGCGGCGCCGCCGCGCGAAGCCGGCGCCGCCGAAGCCCGTAGAGAACGAGCCGGAGGCCGAGTCCTCGCTGGAGCTCGCCGACGCCCCCGTGTTCTCGGCCCACGCCGATGCTGCCGAGCCCGACCTGTCGACCTCCCTCGAGATCGACGAAAGCGCCACTCCCGCCGGAGACGTCGAGATCGCGCCGAGGCCGGCCGTCGCCACGTCCGCGAAGACCGCTCCCGTCGCCCGAAGGATTGACCCTGCCCCCGCTCCGATGGCACAATCCCCGGACCCCCGGGTGGCAAGGGCCCTCGCGGAACTCAGGGAGATCGCAAGCCTCCTTTCCCGCGAAGAAGCCTGACCCCCCGTCGTTTTCGTCCAGGGTCGGGACGTGGCGCAGCCTGGTAGCGTACTTGAATGGGGTTCAAGGGGTCGCGGGTTCGAATCCCGCCGTCCCGACCATCTAAAATACTCACAACAAAGGGTTTAGCGGGAGACGCCGAAGAGGCGTCCTGCGGCTTTTTGGGGGGGTATCTAACAAAGTATCTAATTCTCTTTTCGGGGACGGTGATTTCGACGCCGTCCCGGTCGGTCCTGCGATGTCCGCGGATGCTTCGCGCGGAGGTGTCGCATGGCGATCAAGGCATCCGAAGTTGCCCGGCGAATCGGGGTCAAGACGGGGACGCTCGGGAAGTGGCGTCGACAGGGCAAGGGGCCGAAGGGGTGGTACGCCCTCTCGGCGACCGTCGTCGTCTACCCGGAAACCGAGGTTCAGAGCTTTCTCCGCGAGCAGCGGGCAGCTCTCGACCGGCAAGACCGGTCGACTGCGCCGCCGGTGACGCCGGAGGGGCCGAAGCAGTAGCGCTCGGCGGGGGTGACCGATGAAGCTCCCCGGCTTCGCCTACGACGCGCGTCGCCGGGTCGCGACGTTCTACTGCTTCGTCCCGGGAACGGACGGCCGGAAGCGCCGCAAGCGGACGCTCACCGACGTACCTTCCCGGGCCGAGGCGATCCGGCTTTGGACCGCCTTCCGGGACGAACTCGAACGCGAGGCGCTCGAGCCGGCGAAATTCACACGGCCCCCTACGCTCGCCGAGTTCGTCTCGGAGCGCTTCGTCGAGATGACCGCCCGTCTCCGGCCGGCGACCCGGCGCTACTACGGCGACTTTCTCCGTCGTCACCTCGTCCCGAGACTCGGCGACGTGCCGATGGACCAGCTGACGTCTCAGCGCGTGAATGCGCTCATCGGTTCGATGATCTCGGAGGGGTGGTGCCCGAAACGCGGCCGGGAGCGAAAGCCCCACGGCTGCACGCCGGCCTGCGTGAGGCGGCCGTACGCCGGATCGACGATCAACGGCGCTGCTCATGTTCTTCGGGTCATCATCGGCTGGGCGGTCGAGCTCGACGTCCTCGACGGGAGCCCCGTGAAGAAGAAGGTGAAGTGGGCCCGCGAGTCCCGCCCGGAACTCGAGCTTTCCCTGGAGGAGCGCCATCGCTTCCTCTCGGCCTTCGAGGACGAGGCCCTCTTCCAGGCCTACCTCGGCCGCATCCGCACCCCGCCGAAGATCGTGCCGCACCCGTTGGGCGGCATGAAGCGCGTCGGCGGCGGAAGGCTCCCGGACGGCAAGGCCGCGAAAGAGATCTTCCGTCGGCTTCAGCACTACCGTCCGTTCTTCCGGATGCTCCTGGATACGGGGCTTCGCCTCTCGGACGCGCTCAACCTCCGCTGGGTGAACGTGTCGCTCGACGAGAACGTCATCCGGCTCGTGACCCGAAAGAAGGAGAAGGCGGTCAAGCTACCGCTCTCCGATGCCGTCCGGACCGTTCTCGAGACGCTGAAGAAGCGGCCGGTCATCTCGGAGTTCGTCTTCCTCGACGAGGACAACAAGCCGCTCACGAAGGAGAAGGTGTCGCGGAAGTTCGCGATGGCGAAGGGCGTGGCTGGGATCACCCGGAGGCTCCGCATCCACGACCTTCGCCACACGTTCGCATCGACTCTCGTCTCCTCCGGCGTGAACCTCAAGGTCGTCTCCGACCTTCTCGGACATACCGACATCGCGACGACGGCCCGTTATGCCCGGGGCGACGAGCGGGTGCTCGGCGAGGTTGCGAAGGTCCTTAACCGGGTGAATGTCGACAGTGCCTCGGGGTGCGCCGTTCCGGATGCCTTGCCCGCGGGAGACAGCAGCCAGGTCGAACCGGCCGAAGGTGAGAGCGGAACTGGGTGCACCTCGCGGAGCGGGTGTCAGTCGGTCCGCTCGAGGTGCCCTCGCCGACTCGAACAGCGCGAGCCGCTGGGAGAGGTGTGCGGGCGAAGCGTCGAGTCGTTTGTCGTGTGACGGAACAGCTTCTGGCACGTCCCGCACCGAAAGACGTATCGGCGCCTGTTCGAACCACCCCGCCAGCTGCCACCGGACGATGCGCGTGTGATGGCTGGCGCGAAGAGCCCCCCGGCCGGACTGAACTCCACCTGGTAGCGTGGATCGAATGCCTTCGTGGTGACCCGTAGGCCCCGGATCTCGGCGACGGTGAAGGCTTTGATGTGCGTCGCGCCTACTTCCCAGGCGTACAGGACGAGGTTGCCGGCCTGGGTCCTGCGCAGGGAGTACGGCTCGGCGCTCCGAGACTTGCCGTGGTAGGTGAACTCGACGAGTAGCCGGTTCACGCCAGCGAAGCGCACGACCTCGAGAGGAACTCCGAGACCCCAGAAAGTCGCCCCAGCTGGGGCCTCCAGCGTCGCGGATCCGGCGGTCACCCTCGGCAGCGTCGGCGCCTCCGGTGGCGCCGCGTCGATCCAGCGCAGCGCTGGTGCCAGGCGCGCGAGCTGCGTCTCGAACGGGGGGAGGACAGGAAGCTGGTGCGCGAGCATGTGCTCCCAGTCGGCACGAAGCTCACCGGAGGATCGCACTGCTGCGAGCAGAGTCTCCGACGACGGGGGCGTGATGCCCTTTACTTCGCATTTCTGGCGGAAGAGGTCGCGAGCCTCCTCTTCATTGATGTCGCCGCTGCGGCTCCCGATGAGGAAAAGGACGTCGTAGAGATCCCGTGGCCGGGTTCGCTCCAGGAGCGCTCGCGTCTTCTCGGCCACGAGCTCCTCGATCCCATACGACTGCACGAGGGTGCCTTCGGGAAGCTGATCGGGGTAGGAGTGGAAGACCGGGCGGTCCTCGGGCTCTGCGAGAACCGGCTCGTGACGAGTGAGGTCGAAGAGGATCCGCGGAGTCCCGGGTGTCGCGAGCGGACCGCGGTACCCGATCTTCCCTTGGAAGGTGTCGCGGCCGAGCTTGTCGCGCCGCGGGATCACGGCGAACGCGTCCTCCGGGAAGGTGATGCCGCTCAGCTCGTGGGCGATCGCGCCGACCTCCCGAAGCGTCTGCGTGAGAGCTGCCGCGTCGTACCCAGCCTCTGGGAGCAGTGTGAAATCGAGATCCTCGGAGAAGCGGTACGTCTCGAAATAGCACTTCTTGAGGCACGTGCCGCCCTTGAATACCCAGTGGGCCGCGGCCTCCTCCTGCTGGGCGATCGCCGCGAGCAGCCACCCGAGGACGTAGTCTTTCTCGACGATGTCCGGACGCAGTTGCCACTCCCGCGCCCGGTCGAGGATGTCCTGCTTGCGAATCATGCGCCGGCGGCCTCGTCCAGAAGGGAGACATTCACCCATATCCGCCATCGAGTGCTGAGTCGTCCGCGCTCGGGCACGGCAGGGTCGAGGCGCACATTCCCGGTGGTGCGTCGACTGAAGGCCTCCGCGACGAGAGCCTCGTTGCCGCCGAGGAGTTTCTCTGCGAGGAAGCCCAGCCGCTTGAACGCCGCCCCGGACCCGGTCTCGGCCACTCGTGCGACCAACCGCGCTGGATCCCACTCTTTCGAGGCTCGATACGTCCGGAGACAGTCGGTGAGGTGACGCACGCCTCCCATCCAGTCTGGCGCTGCCAGGGCGTCGGCGATCGTGCGCTCGCGGTCCGAGATGGCGAGTCGTTCCTTCCCGTGCCAGATCGTCGGCACGCTCGAGATCCGCTCACGACTTGCGCGCACGACGTGGAACTCGCTTCCGAGAAACGCCCGCGTTGTCTCGCGAACGTTGGCCGCGGAGACCACGAACGTCGAACGGAAGAGCTGCTCGGTGAGCCCCCAGTGCTCTGCGGCCGTCCAGCCCCCGACGTAACAGGGTCCAAACAGCTCGTCGGCGAGGACCCATGGATCCTCGACCGCTCCACCATCCTGGCCTGCTTCGAGAGGGAGGATGAGGTAGAGGCCGCGGCGGACGCGCGACAGCCAGCCACGGTCGGCAAGGCGCAGGAGCGTCAGGGTCGCGGCACCGCGCGGTAGCCCGAGAAGTTCCGCGGCGGTCGCTGTTGAAACGAGGCCTCCCCGCGCTCCCCGGGCGAGCCGGCGGAGCTTCTCTTTCGGATCGCGAGGTTGGAGAGCGGAGGTCGTAGGCATCGTTGGATAGTATAGTGGACGCGTAGTAATTAGCGTTCAGCGACGTTTTCGACGCGTGTAGTATACCTGTCCGGTACTTCGTGAGCCAGCGCGCCGCTGCTTACTGCGGACCAATCGCCTGCATTCTTTCAGCAGGACGGGGACCCGGGCGAAGCCGGTCGCCACTCGAGAGCCGCCGCCGGTCTCGGTCGGCCAGCGTCTCCGCCCGGGACCGCAGCCGCGGGTGGCTGTGAAGCCACTCGAAGAAGGGGACCGTCCGGACGAAGAGGTCCCGGCCCGGGAGGCGGAGTCCGGCGTCGTCGAAGTCCTGGGTAAGGGCGTACGTGGAACGGATCGTTCGCCCGAGGATCGCCGCGATCTGCCGGACCCCGAGCCGGGGCACGACCGGCAGCTCGTAGGGGGCGCGGACGCCGGCCGGCCAGACGTCGATCGTGACGGTCTCCGTCGTCCCGGGCAGGTCCAGGACCCACGGCAGGCGCAGGAGGTCCGTTCGGCACGACGGGCAGCGGAACCATGCGTCTTCGCAGGTGGCGGTCAGCAGACGCGTGGGGCGGGAGCCGGACTGTCCGGCTGCAGTGGTCAGTTCCATGGCGCTCTCCTTTTCGCGTCTGCGGATGTCTCGGGACGTCCGCAGCCCGCTACCCCGTAGAGCGCGGAAATGGAGTCGTTTTTCTCGCGAGACGGACGAACTTCTCGCTACCGACTCGGGAGGGTGGCCTGGAGCTTCTCGAACCCGGCGCGGGCCGCAGGCTTCGCCGCGAAGGTCCGGAGCGCCGTCTCGGGGTGCGGTCCGCCGTAGATTCTCCGCTGGAGCGCGAGCGCCTCCTGGGAGTGTCGGGCCGGTCGACGTGGTTCTGCGCGTGGAGGGCGATGGCCTTCTGGTAATCGCTCGTCGGTTCGATGAGGATGTTCGCGAGCCGCTCGCGTCCTACTGGCTGGGGCGATCGGAGATCCTCGCGTTGAAAGTCGACACTGAGAAGTAGGGGGGAGGGCGGAAGGACGCACCGTTGTCGTCGTCCCGACGAGCGGGGCGTCCTCCCGCGCGTGTCAGCCTCCGGTAGAACCTACACCGCGTCTCCGCTCTTTCGCGAGCCGAGAAGCAGGACCGCGACGGCCAGGACCAGCGGCACGACGCCGATCGCCAGGAAGACGCTGTCGGCGACGACGCGCGCCCACTCGAGCATGTGGAACGTCCCGCTCATCAGGTAGGTGAGCCGCCGGGCGTGCCAGTAGCCGTTCTGCAGGACGTCCCACAGCTGCAGCACGCCCGCCGGGAAGAGGTCGACTGCCATCATCGACGCGAGCCCCGCGTTGAGGCCCCAGAAGCCCACCCGGATGAGCCGTTCCGCGCGCGGCCAGACGTCGTCGCGCGCGAGCGAACGCATGCAGAAGACGAGCACGGCCAGGGCCAGCATCCCGAAGACGCCGAAGAGCGCCGCGTGGCCGTGATTGGTGGTGAGGGTCGTGCCGACCTCGAAGTAGGAGACGATCGGCAGGTTGATCAGGAATCCGAAGACTCCGGCGCCGACGAAGTTCCAGAAGCCGACCGCCATCAGGAAGTAGATCGTCCAGCGGTGGCGGTCGGCGAACGTCGTCTGGCAGTCCTCGCAGCGCCTTTCGCGGAGGCGGACGAAATCCCAGGCGTCGAGGGTGAGGAGTGTGAGCGGGACGACCTCCAGCGCCGAGAAGCACGCGGCGAGGCCCATGTTGAGCGTCCCCTGGCCCGTGAAGTACCAGTGGTGTCCGATCCCGACGATCCCGCCGGCGAGGTAGAGGATGGCGTCGAGGTAGATGACGCGCGTGGCCGTACGGGTCGTGACCAGCCCCAGCACGACGAAGATCACCGCGACGAGGACGGTCGCGAAGAGCTCGAAGAAGCCCTCCACCCAGAGGTGGATGATCCAGAAGCGCCAGTTGTCGATCACGGCGAAGTTGGTCCGGGGCCCGAAGAAGAGGGCGGGCAGGTAGAAGAGGGGGATCGCGGCCGCGGCGTAGAGGAAGAGCGAGGCCAGCTCCGAGCGCTGGCGGTCACGGATCGCCGGCCGGAGCGCCCGGTACATGAGGACGAGCCAGCCCACGAGGCCGACCGCCAGCAGGAGCTGCCAGAAGCGCCCGAGATCCAGGTACTCCGACCCCTGGTGACCAAACCAGAACCAGAGCTTCCCGAGCCGGTCGTTGATGCCCAGCCACTCGCCGCCGAGACTCCCGAAGACGACGACGGCGAGGGCCACGAGCAGCGCGACAACGCCCGCCCGCTGCCCGCGCGGCTCGGCGCCTCCTACGATCGGCGCGAGGAAGAGGCCACCCGCCACCCACGCGGTGGCGATCCAGAAGATGGCGAGCTGGAGGTGGAAGGTGCGCAGCAGGTTGTAGGGGAGGTATCGCGCGAGGTCGATCCCGTAGAAGGCGCCGGACTCGACACGGTAGTGGGCCAGGGCGCCCCCCCTGAGCGCGCCCAGAGGTGTGGGACGCGCTCGGCCGGTTGCCGACCGCCGGCTCGTACGGCCAGTTGTTCGTGTACGAGTAGTCCTTGCCGGGCCGGTTGGCGACGGTGGCCCACGCCGCCCACGCGAAGTAGGAGTTGAGGTCCGCGAGGTCGTTCGGGTCGCGGATGTATTTCGCGGGCAGGCCCGGTGCGGGTTTGTCTCCCGAGAAGTACTCGGCCCACTCCGTCTTTTGTATCTCCCAGGCGGCCGCCTCGGCCGGCGAGAACCGGAGCGTGCCTGTGGCGGGGTCGTAGCGGTTCTCCTTGAGAAGGCGGTGGACTCCGGCATCCAGGCTCGCCGCCGTGTCCGCATCCAGCTGCGCGTAGGGCAGGCCGTGGCGCTCACGGGCGAGCGTGTCGCGCGCGATCTCGGCCAGCCGGTGCAGGTACGAGGAAGACCTCCTGCCCGTGCTCGACGTTCTCCCGCGTGAAGAGGGTCGCCCCGGCGGCGTCGGTGACGCGCTCCGGGATGGGCGGAGCGTTCGTGTAGGTCAGGACGGTCACCACGGTGAGCAGGCCAAAGCCGAGCACCATCACGAGGATGACGGTGTGGCGCCACCACGATGAAAGCGGCTTTTCCGTCAGGCGGTCGACATGGCTGATTCCTCTTTCACGAGTGCCGGACGGTACGAAAAGTCTTTCGAGGATCACCGGGCCGCTGCGGGTGAGAGCTAGGCAGGCGGGCGGCTCTCAGCCCTGCACGTTATCCGAAGCCGGCCCGCCGGAAACGTCGAGCCTGTCGACCCTTTCGTAGTAATAGAGCTTCGTCTTCATATCGCGAGGATTCTCGAGGACCCGTCCGACAACGTTGACGAGCCCGGGTTCATCATCGAACGAGAACCTGTCGAGGACCTTCATCGCGCCAACAGGCATGACCAGATTGCCCCAGTAGCTGCCGAGCTGGCCATAGCGAGCGGATGCGGGGACCTCTCGGAAAGCGCTCATCGCCAGGCTCCTTCGGGCAGGGATAATCAGTGCCCTTCGAGTCTACTTCGAGGGAATGGTCCTGGGCGTCCTCGGAGTCACCCCGAGACGTATCGGTCCGGGTCGCTACGCCGAGGATGTTCGCAGCGGCTGGATACTCGAGCTGCACGCACCGGCAGCATGCTTCCAGGAGCTGAGGGCGTACGTGCCGGCACATGCCGCCCCCTGCCGGCGGGCCGCTGCCTCACCGGGGCTCAGTCCTTCGCGTTGGAGACGATGTGTCCAGCCCCTTCGGCCCGAGCTCCTCCGCGACCGGTGGCGGCCAGCTGGAGCGTCAGCGGAAAGAGGACGTTGTTCTCGAGGTGGACGTGCTCGTGCACCTCCCGCTCGAGCTCCGCAAGGCCGTGATAGAGGCCACGGAACGTGTTGCAGGCCCATTCCGGCGGCACGTGACCGGAGGTCAACGCGCGGATTTCCCGCAGCCCTTCGCCCACTAAAACGTGCTCGCGCTCGCACTCGGCGATCGCGACTGCAAGCCCCTCGGAACCGGGCGCCTCACAGCGCGCGACCGCCAGCTCCAGGCGCTCGATGGCCGGAAACACCGACGCTTCCTCCTCGCGCATGTGAGCGACGAGAGCGCCTTCCAGGGCGCGTATCGTCGCCGTGAGCCGCGGCAGCACCTCCGGCATCGCAGCGCCATGCACGGCCTCGACCCGGTCCGCCATCTTCACGAGCCGCGGCAGCTCGCCGCGCAAGGCGACGTGGTACCGGCCGACGATCAGCTTGGCGAGGTCGGCGAGCGAGTCCGGCAGCGCTCCGAGCCACGATCCGGGGCGATCGGAGGAGGTGGAGCGATCGGCGCCATCCGATGCGACGATGGACTCCCGGATCTCGTCGACCAGGGGGCGCGAGGGCGACCCCGGCCCGGCTCGCCGCCTCGGCGAGGCTCTTCCCGCCGCCGCAGCAGAAATCGATCGCATGGCGTTGGAAGACCCGGATCGTGCCCGGGCGGAGACGCGCCAGGTCGGCGACCCGTGCGAGCGTCAGGTCTGCCGGGAGCTCGGTGGGGGAGGTCGTGGTCGCGGAGTGGGATGGCGAAGTCATCTCGAAGTTCCTCCTCTGGGCGATTGACGATGTTAACCGCATATTAAACCTGACAATAGTACCGGTCAAATGCAGGCTCGTCTCGTGAACACCCTCCATGACCCCGAGCCCGGTCGAGCGGGTGCCGGTCGCTCCGGCGCGGCGAGCAGGTGGAGCCGCGACCGTCGGCGGCCGACCGCCGATGGAAACCCTGAACGACCGGGCGGATCGATGCGCCACCTTGTCAGCGCGCCCGGCATCGAATCGAAAGAAACAGCGAGCGTCGATGCCTGTCGGGTGCAAGCGAACCCGCCGCGAGAGGCGGACTCGGAGAAGTGACGGAGCGCTACACGGGAGAGGAGAAGCTGCGCAACAGAGTGAAGATCCTGGAGGCGGTCGGTGGCGCACCACGTCAGACGGCCCGAGCTCGTGACCGCACGAGCGGCCGGAGAATCTCTGCAGGAGGCCCCGTCATGACCCACTATCCGTATCTCATCATCGGCGGCGGAATGACGGCCGATGCCGCCGTCCGCGGTATCCGCGAGCTGGACGAGGAGCGAGCGATCGGCCTGATCGGTGCCGAGCCGGACGCACCGTACTCGCGCTCCCACTGTCGAAAGGCCTCTGGAAGGGCGAGCCGCTGGAAGGCATCTGGCGTAAGACCGAAGACGCTGGCGTCGAACTGCACCTCGGCCGCCGGGCGAAGACGATCGACGTCGCAGGCAGGCAGGTGCTCGACGACCGGGGTGAGACCTACGGCTTCGACAAGCTGCTCCTCGCGACCGGTGGGACCGCCCGACAGCTCCCGTTCGGCGACGAGGGCATCGTCTATTTCCGCACTCTCGAAGACTACCGGCGCCTGAGGGTCCTCGCCGATCGTGGAGGACGCTTCGCGGTGGTCGGCGGCGGCTTCATCGGCTCGGAGGTCGCAGCGGCGCTCGCCCTCCAGGGCCGCGAGGTCGCGATGCTGTTTCCCGACGACGGAATTGGTGCGCGGATCTTACCCGCCGATCTGGCCAGCTTTCTCGTCGGCTACTTCGCAGAGAAGGGAGTCGAGGTGCAGCCCGGGCAGAAGATGACGAACGTGCGCAGGGGAGGCCGAGGATTCGAGGTCGGACGGCGAGCGGAGGCCGGCAGGCGGTGGACGCGGTGGTGGCGGGTCTCGGAATCATTCCCGAAACGGCGCTCGCCGCCGCTGCAGGACTCGAGGTCGACGACGGCATCGTGGTCGACGAGCGACTGAGAACGAGCCATCCGGCCGTGTTTGCCGCGGGCGACGTCGCGCGCTTCACGGTGCCGGTGCTCGGCACCCGGATCCGCGTCGAGCACGAGGACAACGCCGTGACGATGGGGCGAGCCGCAGGACGGTCGATGGCCGGCGTCGACGAGCCGGACGCATACCTGCCGTTCTTCTACTCCGACCTTTTCGATCTGGGCTACGAGGCGGTCGGTGCGCTCGATCCGAGAAGCGAGACCTGCGCCGATTGGAAGGTCCGTTCCGTGAGGGCGTCGTCTACTACCTCGCAGAGGGGCGAGTGCGCGGCGTGCTGCTCTGGAATACCTGGGGCCAGGTCGATGCCGCCCGGGCGTTGATCGCCCAGCCCGGTCCCTTCCGGGCAGCCGACCTCAAAGGCCGGCTGCCGGCCTGACGCGTCGTCCCGTTCCCCGTGCGCTGACGGCTGGAAGAGGGCAGGGCTCCGGGATCCGTCCGCGTCGCAGGCAGCCCTCTCTCGGAACGCCGGAGTGGAAGGGGGTACGGCTCGAGGGGGCCCGCCCCTCAAGCGGGACCCGCTTTGCGGCCGGCGCCCGTCGGGGAAGGCGCTGTCGTTTGGACAGCGCCGCCGAGATCAGTAAGGTACATGCGTGGCTTCCACCGGAATGAAGGTCTCCCGGCTCAACCGTTCGCCCAGGAGACCTTCAATCAGCGCCAGCTCGAACCGGCACGGCAGGTCCGAAACCGCGACGAGATCCTGGAGGGGACAGTGACAAAGTCGCAGCCGGGGCCCGGTTCCGCTCGTCGTTACATCGGCGACGAAGCCCTCTCCGGAGAGGATCTCGGCGATCTCCTCGAATCGTTCGCGACCATCTAGCCCGGCCACGCGGTGCTCGAGCTCCTGGCGCTTGCGCGCGAGCCGGACGTCGAAGAACTTCTCGAGGACATCTCGCCGTCCCTGCTCAAGCAGGAACGTGGCGAGCTCTCGCAGCAGCGCTCCCTCGCGGCGCGGGAAGAGAGCTTCCCCTGCGCTGGTCAGCCGGTACAGGATGTGAGGACGCCCTGGCCCGGAGCGGTGGACGCCCGACCGTTCGACGAGACCCTGCGCGGCGAGCGACTTCAAGTGGGTCCGGAGGGTCTCGCGGTTCAGCTCGAATCTGGCTTCGAGCTCCGCGAGGGTGCTCTCGCCGGACCGCTTGATCAGGTCGAGGAGCGTCCGCTGGCTCTCGCCGATCCCCGGTCCGAGGACGGATGGTGTGGGTCGCATCGACTCCTCTCCTTCTCCCGTCCGGCCCTGGCGCCGTGAGCTCAGTACGCCAGCACCTGCCGCGCCGCTCCGAGGACACGCTTCACGTCCGGAAGGATCGCACGCTCGAGGGCGCGGTGAAAACCGACCGGCGTGAACGTCGAGCCGACGCGCTCGATCGGGGCGTCGAGGAAGGCGAAGAGCTCGGAGGCGATCTGCGCTGCGAGCTCACCTCCGAAACCGCCGTGAACCTTGTCCTCGTGAGCGATGAGCACCCGCGAGGTCTTCCGGACGGACGCCGCGATGGCCTCCCAGTCGAGCGGGACGAGCGAGCGCGCAGGTCGAGCACTTCCCGTTCCGACCCTCCGCCGCCAGCGTCTCGGCGGCGTCGAGCGCCGCAGTGCACCGCCGTGCCGTAGGCGACAATCGTGAGGTCCCTCCCCTCGCGGCGGCGTCGAGCCTTCCCGAACGGCACTGCGAAACCGGGAGGTACGTACGCCCTCGCCGACCGCGCGTTGTAGAGGAACTTCGGCTCCAGGTAGACGGTCAGCCCGCGCGAGCGGACCGCGGTGTGCAGCAATCCTGCCGCATCGTCCGCGAAGGCGGGCACGACGACGCGCACTCCAGGCAGTGTGGTGAGCCAGCCCTCGATGTTCTGCGAGTGATAGAGCCCACCGCCGATGTAGCCACCGGAGGCGAGCCGGATGGTGACGTTGGGAACGAACTGGCCCCGCGTACGCCAGTACTCGTGGCTCATCTCCACCATCTGCTCGGCCGCGGGCCAGAAGTAGTCCGCGAATTCCGCACCCTCGACGACGATCCGGATCCGGTCGTCGAACCGCGAGAAACCGTCCGCGGTCCCGAGGATGTAGTCCTCCGCGACCGGGCCGTTGAACACCCGGTGCGCTCGAATTCCTGCTGCAGACCCTTGCTTACATTGAAGATGCCGCCCTTCTCCTGGTTGGCGACGTCCTGGCCCCAGAGGTAGGTGCGAGGATTCTCGCGGAAGACCTCCTCGAGCGTCAGATTCAAGGCCTCGCGGAGCGATCTTTGGGGAAGCGGAGTACCGACGAGCTCCGACGGGGTCACCGAAACGTCGGCCAGACCGTCGCCGTCCGGTCGCCAGGGTTCCGGCGCGATGAAGTCGTGGATCGAGCCGGGGTCCGGGTCGGGTGCGCGACGAACCCGCTCGGCGCACTCCTCGTAGGTCCGCAGGTTCTCCCGCTCGATCGCCTCGAGCTCGCCCTCGTCGAGCACTCCGTTTGCGAGCAGATCCC
This sequence comes from Holophagales bacterium, assembly GCA_016719485.1. NCBI lineage: Bacteria > Pseudomonadati > Acidobacteriota > Holophagae > Holophagales > Holophagales bacterium. The sequence continues at coordinate 130,077 of JADJZB010000004.1, read as the reverse complement.
CGCGAAGGCGGGGGGCGGGTCTTTCGCACGGGCGGCCGCGAGCTCCTCCGGAGATCGGTAGAGCTCGTGCCGATCAGGGTTGGAGTGCGAGTGGATCCGGACGCACTCGGCATGGACCATGGCGCACCCTGCGCCCGAAGCAACGTACCGGACGGCGGCGCGAAGAGCTCGCAGGGATTCCCGGAAGTCCGTGGCGTCGCAGTGGAAGACCCGCAGGCCGAGAAAGGAGGCGAAATTGTCCGAGGCGAAGCGGTTGGCGGTCTGTTCGCTCTTCGGTACGGAGATGCCGTAGCCGTTGTCCTGCACGACGAAGACGACGGGAAGCTCCTCTCGCGAGGCGCCGTTGACAGCCTCGTAGAAGTAGCCCTCGGAGGTGGAGGACTCTCCGACGGAGCAGAAGACGATCGCGTCCGAGCCGTAGGTCTTGATCGCGCGTCCCAGGCCGGCCGCGTGCTGCGCGTGGCTCGCGACGCAGGAGGAGACGTTCTGGATCTGAATCCCGGGTTTGGCGAAGTGGTTGGACATGTGTCGCCCGCCTGAAGCGACGTCGTCACGCTTGGACAGGCCGTTGAGCAGGATCTCCTCGGCCGAGATGCCGGCCGCGAGGCAGGTCGCGAGGTCCCGGTAGTAGGGAAAGAGATAGTCGTGGCCCGGGCGGAAAGTGAGCCCCAGGGCGATCTGGATTCCCTCGTGCCCGGCACAGGGCGCGTGGTAGGACCACCCGAGGCCCTGCTTGAGGTAGTTGGGCGCCTTGTCGTCCAGTATTCGGCCCAGGTGCATGAGGGCATATCCGCGACGGAGCTCCTCGAGGCTCGGAACGGACGGCGGCTCCGGTAGTCCTTCCGGTTCCTCTGGGGCGCTCGCCCTTTGGGATGAGACGACGGGCGCGCCGAAGCTCCTCCAGGGCCGGTGCAGCATCCGGAGCCCCGTGGCGGCTCCGAGGGCGCCGCCCTCGTCCTCCCAGCGCTCCAGCTGCTGCTTTTCGGAACGCCTGAGCTCGAGCCCCTCGACCTCCGGCGCCTCGAGTGGCACAGCGATCTTGGGCCGTCGGAGTGGTTGAGGCTCTCGAGGGGCCTCGCCTATCGACTTCGCTTGCCGGCGCTGGGTTGGTTGCAGCATCGATCCACCCGCCAGCCGACCCGTCGGCTCCCGGGACGACCGGAAGCGATGTCGACTTGAGTCCGAGTTAGGATTGACGGTCGCTTGTTGTCAAGCATATTAATTAGAGAACCATGATAATACGCCGACCGCCCTCAGGACCTCGGATCTCGATCGAGCACGTGTACGCCCGTTCGGCAGGGCCCGGCGGGAGTACCTTTCTCGTCGACGGGCTCTGGCCGCGCGGTGTGCGCAAGCGAGATCTGGCTCGAGCTTCGGGCCCACCCGGAGGCCTGGCAGACTCTGATGGCTGCGATTCGCGAGGGTCCGATCGCCCTCTACTACGCCGCGCGCGATCCCGAGGCCGGGCTACGCGAGCGCCGCCGCGCGCGAGCGACGTGCGCTCAGCAGGCGCGGAACGATCCAGCTGGCCCACCAGGTGAGACCAGCAACCTCGAGCACCCCCGAGGCGCCGGCCGTCAGGAAGGCGACGGGGGTCAGGTCGGTCAGCACCTGCTGCGTGACGCGCAGCGTGCAGCCGAGATTCACCAGGATGAACGGTGCGAGCGGCAGTGCCGCACCGGTCGCTGAGCTTCCCGCCGGCCGCGGCGCGATCCGAGAGGCGACGCCGACCATCATCAGGCTGACGAAGCCGACAGTGATCGCGTGCCGGGCGGCGCCGTACCATGCATGCGAGAACCGGAGATCGAGCAGGTGAGACCAGAGCGGCCCGGCGACCAGCATTGCGAGGGAAACGCCGAGCCAAGCGTGCGCCGCGCGCACGAAGGCGAGCGGCGAGAGCCGTGGCAGCTCGAGGCGCGGCCGCGCGAAGGCCCGCAGGTTGGCGGTGGCGAGGGCGGCGCAGACGGCGAAGACGATCGACGCCGCCCAGGTCGCGACGAACAGGATCGGCCGGCGGGTGATCATTGCCAGCGGGAAGAGGGCGGTTTCGGCGAGCACCGCGAGCTGGAGCGGCCAGAAGAGGCGGTACGCACGGCGCTCGTCGGCGACCGGCGTGCCGAACAACCCGGGCAGGACGCGCAGAGAGACGCCGAGGATCATCGACAACGCGAGACCGTGGATCTGCAGATCGCGCAGCGGCAGCTGCCAGACCGCGATCTCGGCGAGCAGCGCCTCGCGGTTGGGGGCGCCGATCGTGAGCGCGAGGTGGCGCAGGTCGAGAAGGGCGGCGAGCAGGAACCAGACGAGGCCCGCCCCGAGGTAGAGGTCGGCGACGCGCCCGCGCGCCTCCTCTCGGCACGCCGTGGCCACGAGCTGCGCGACGAAGGTCACGACGACCGCGAGCTGCAGTGCTCCCGCCGCGATCGCGAGGTCCGCGAAGCGGCCGACAGGGTGCGCCTCGGCGACGGCGCGTACCGCGGTCGCGAGCACCATGAGCGGCAGCATCAGGCGCGCTAGCCGCGGCGCCGCCAGACGCACCCCCCAGAAGGCGGGGAACATGTGAAGAGCGAATCCCAGGATGAACAACCCCATCCAGCCGTAGATCTGCGCCTGGCCGTGGGCGTTGATCTCGAAGATCGAGGGTGCCGAGAAGTCGCGCGCGCGAGCGATGCGCAACAGCAGCCAGGCGCCCCATCCAGCCCCAGCGGTCAGAGTGACGCCGATGCCGGCGAGGAAGAAGCGCGAATAGAGAAGCCCGTCCGACGCGGTACCGGACGGGCCGGCTCCTCTCGTGCCCAGCGCCGCCCCGAGCGGCAGGCCGGCGGGGGCGGACGACGCGGCCCGAGAAGGGCTAGTAGACATGATTGTCATCATGTTATGGTCGAGAAGTAGGGGAGTCAAATCTCCCGAATGGGGGAAGCACGATTGGAGGCGGATATGAAGCCCAGAACCGAATATGCCAAAGTCGCTCCCGACGGCCTCGCGGCAATGCTCGGGCTCGAGAGCTACGTCCATGGCTCCGGGCTCGAGGCCGGACTGATCGAGCTCGTGAAGGTGCGGGCCAGCCAAATCAACGGATGTGCCTATTGTCTCGACATGCACACCAAGGACGCACGCGCCGCGGGGGAGAAGGAGCAGCGTCTCTACGCGGTCGCGGCATGGCACGAGGCGCCCTTCTTCAGCGAACGCGAGAGGGCGGCGCTGGCCTGGACCGAGGCCGTGACCCTGGTCGGCGAGACCCACGTGCCCGACGAGGTGTACGAGCTGGCGCGACGGCACTTCGTCGAGAAGGAGCTGGTCGACCTCACGCTGGCGATCGTCGCGATCAACGGCTGGAACCGCCTGGCGATCGCGTTCAGATCGGTGCCCGGCAGCTATAAGCCGGAGCTGAGCCGGTAGGAAACCGGGGAATGGCACTTGCCAGATAACGGGAAAGCGGTGGTGGCCACGATGCCGGGCGAAAGCCCCCCGCCACGCGTCGTGATCGTGGGTGGCGGGTTTGGTGGACTCTACGCTGCCGAGGCCCTTGCGCGCGCGCCCGTGCAGGTCACCGTGGTGGATCGCGCCAACCACCACGTCTTCCAGCCTCTTCTGTACCAGGTCGCGACGGCGAGCCTGACGCCGAGCGACGTCGCCTATCCGATCCGCGTGGTGCTGAGCGGCCAGCGGAACACGACTGTGATGCTGGCCGAGGCGACGGCGGTGGACGTGGCGGAGCGGAAGGTGGTCCTGAAGGACGGGTGGATCGCCTACGACTATCTGATCGTGGCCCCTGGCGCGCGCCACTCCTACTTCGCGCATCCGGAGTGGGAAGAGCTCGCCCCCGGCCTCAAGACGGTGGAGGACGCTCTGGCGATTCGGCGGCGCGTGCTTCTCGCCTTCGAGCGGGCCGAGCGGGAGAGCGATCCGGAGCGACGGCGCAGCCTCCTCACCTTCATCCTGGTGGGGGGCGGCCCGACTGGAGTCGAGCTGGCGGGCGCGATTGCCGAGATCGCCTGCAAGGGAATGGCGAAGGACTTCCGGCACATCGACCCTCGCGACACGCGCACGATCCTGGTGGAGGCGGGCCCCCGCATCCTGCCGATGTTCCCCGCGAGCCTCTCGGCAAAGGCCGAGCGCTCGCTGCAGCGGCTTTGCGTGGAGGTCCGGACAGGCGCTTCCGTCACGACCATTTCGCCGGGCGCCGTGACCATCGGCGAGGAGCGCGTGAGCGCGGCGACGATCCTCTGGGCCGCGGGCGTCCAGCCATCGCCGCTCGCTCGCTCGCTCGGCGTCCCGCTCGATCGCATCGGCCGGGTGATCGTCAACCCCGATCTCACCATTCCGGGGCATCCCGAAGTATTCGTGGTAGGCGACCTGGCGGCGTGCACTGGCCGCGACGGTCGGCCGCTCGCCGGCCTGGCGCCGGTCGCTCTGCAGCAGGGCCGCCACGCGGCGCACAGCATCCTCCGCGCCATGCGGGGGCAGCCCCTTACGTCGTTCTGCTATCGCGATCGCGGGACCATGGCGGCGATCGGACGGGCGGCGGCGGTCGTCGACATCCGCGGGCTGCGGCTGTCGGGGTTCCCTGCCTGGCTCGTGTGGTGCTTCATTCACATCCTGTGGCTGATCGGGTTCCGCAACCGCTTCGTGGTGCTGTTCGAGTGGGCGTGGGCCTACTTCACACGGCAGCGCTCATCAAGGCTCATTGTGGGCGTGGGACAGCCGACGGCCCCGCCGACGCCTCCACGATCCGGAGATTGATCTGCAGCTCTCTCTACTCGCGCACCCTTCTCAACGCAGTCGCCTTGTGCATTGCGATGTGGTCGGTCTTGTCGCTCTTGATTTCGTACTGTGGCTCGTCCTCGCTCGCGTGGTGGGTGTAGCCCTTGTAGTCGACGTCCTTGGTGTGCACCTTGATGATCGTCCCGCGGACCCGCCCGGCTTCTGAGTTCCACGTCACGTGACCCCCGACCCTGAACTCTCTCTTCACGAGATCTCTCCTCGTGTGGCCCGTTCGAGCTCCACCTCCACGCGCAAGGCCTCGAGATCCCGATGAACGAAGGCCGCCGCCAGCCTCCTGCCGCTTCGGCTATAGGTGATGGTGCAGTCGCGCGTGTCGCCGTCGAGCTGTCCGTCGAGCTCGGCCTCGTCCCAGCCCTCGGCGTGACCCACATAGACGAGGCCGAAATCGTACTGCTCGGTCCAGAAGAACGGAACGGCGTCGAACCGCTCCCGCCGGCCCAGCATGTTCCGCGCCGCCGTCTGTCCCTGGCGCTCGGCGACGACCCAGTGTTCGACGCGGATGCGCTCACCGGTGAGTGGGTCCGGCCAGCGCACGATATTGCCGCCGGCGAAGATCCCGGGAACGTTGTTCTCGAGGTGCATGGCGCCGTCGGGCACTTGCTCGAGCGCGATTCCCGGGGCGAAACCAGGTCCGCTCACCACCTTCGCTGGTTCGTTAATTCGATCTCCTTTGGGCGCCGAGCCCGGCCCGTAGGTTCCGATGCGGCGAGGCTACGGCGGGGCGAAGTCCCGGGGGTCGCCGCCGCGGCGGAAGCGCGCCCAACGTCGTTCCGAGCCTCCAGGCGCGCAAGCAACAGAAGGTAGTAGAGCATTCCCTGCTGAGGACTCAGTGCACGGAGAACAGTCTCGATATCGACCTGCGCCGGTCCGGACACGAGCATGAGAGTTCGCGCCACGCTGGTGTCGTGGGCGGGGAACACGTCGAGGCGCCCGAGCCCTCGAAGAAGGAGGATGGCAGCCGTCCCTGGACCGATCCCCTTGATCCCGCGTAGGAGAGCCGCGGCGGCGGGACTCGGGCGCTCCTCCAGCATGGTCTCGTCGAGAGCGCCTGTCGCGAGCGCTTCGCCGACCCGCCGCACGGTCGTGAGCTTGCCGAGGCTGAGGCCGGCCGCGCGCAACAGGTCGTCTTTCACGCCCTGTATCGTCGCGGGGCCCGGAAATGCGTAGAGGGGCACGCCCCCGCTGTCCAGGGGCGGGCCGAGAGCGACGATCAGGCGGCGGATGATCGCGCTGGCTGCCTGCAGGCTGACCTGCTGGAAGACGATCGCGTTGACGCAGGCCTCCCAGAGGGTCGGATAACGAGGCGGCCGGACGCCGCGCGTTCGAGCCGCCAGGCGCGTCAGCCACGGCATGCCCGCCGCCGTGCGGTCGAAGTGTGTCAGGTCACAGTCGACGCCCAGCATCCGGCGCACGAGCACGAGCGCCCCACAGTGCTCGCGCTCGTCCCCCTCGATCGTCACCGTGAGCATCTCCGGACTGACCTGGGTGACATCAACGGTCACCGGATGGCGCGCCCCTCCGAGAACGCGCCGGTACTGCCCATCCGGCGTGAGCAGATCGACGACGTTCGTCGACAAGCGCCGTAGCACGCTCACCGTGAGATCGAGTCGGTAGGGAGCCACGACGGGACATTCATACCGCGAGCGCGAGACGGTGGGGCGTGCGTCTACCGGCATACGGGGAGACCTCGTTCAGGCACGGGGTAGGAGACGCCCGCCTGGGCGTCCACGACCGCGAAAGGCGTCAGCAACGCCGGCGCGCTCTTCGTTCGGGTGAAGAGATGGACCACGGCCATGCCGTGCGCGAGCACGTGGTCGGTGACGATACGCCGGTGGCAGCGCCACCAGACGGCTTCGGCGCACATGATGGCGCACGTCTGCCCCGAAGCCATGTGGAGCAGCGCGTGCAGGCCGTCCCGGAACGACGGGGTGCGGGCGTAGTCGGCGTAGTTGCGGAACGACCGGCGTACCCACCCGGCGTTGGTGCCCTCTTCCGCAATCTCGACGTTCGTGCGAAGGCCCCCGAGCGCGGGAAGATGGACGTAATCGAGGCCCGCGCCGGCCAGCGTCTCCGGCAGCACCTCGATGCCAAACTGCGGGTTGGTTCGCGACCTCGGGATGCTGCGGATATCGACGACGCGGGTCACCGACGCCGCGCGAAGAACGTCGATGAGCTCGCTCGCCGAACGGGTCGAATGCCCGATCGTGTACAGCGTCCGCCGGTCTGCTTCGGGCGGCGCCCCGGGTGTCGTCGGCCGGTGCGTCACACGGCGCTCGTCCGGTGCGGCGCCCGGACGAGCGGTCGCCCCCTCAAGGACCTTCCGGGACTCATTTCGACTCGAGCGCTGCGCGCATTTCGGTGAGGCGCCCGAGGAGCGCCGTCCACGATTTCACGAACGCCCGCGCGCCGTCGCGTTGCAGCTGGATCGCGAGCGCGTCGACGTCGATGCCAGCTCCGACGAAACGCGCCAGCACCGCTTCGGCGTCGCCGTCGACAGCCATCACGCCGCGGAGCTGGCCGTGCTCCGCAAAGGCGAGGAGGGTCTTCGCGGGAATCGTGGCGATGGTATCGGGGGCGGCCAGCGCTTCGACGTACAGCGTGTCCGACGCCCCGGGGTCCTTGGTCCCCGTGCTGGCCCAGAGCAGCCTCTGGGGACGTGCGCCGGCGGCGGCGAGCCAGCGCGACCGCGGCGACGCCAGCAGCTCGCGATAGGAGCGGTAGGTGCGCGCCGCGACCGCGATCCCGAGCCGGTTGCGCAGGTCGGCCGGCACCTTGTCACCGGTTCCCGCGTCCCACCGGCTCACGAACAGCGAAGCGACCGATGCGACCCGCGGCTCGAGCCCGGCGGCGATGCGACGTTCGATGCCGCGAAGATAGGCCTCGGCTGCGGCGAGATACTGCTCGCGAGAGAACAGCAGCGTCACGTTGATCGGCACCCCGGCGAAGATCGACTCCTCGATCGCCGGGATGCCTTCGGGCGTGCCCGGAATCTTGACGAACAGGTTCGGCCGATCGGCCTGCCGGTGAATCCGCGCCGCGCCCTCGATGCTGCCCGAAGTGTCGTTGGCCAGCAGGGGCGACACTTCCATCGAAACCCAGCCATCGACGCCATCCGTGGCGTCGAAGACCGGCCGGAAGAGGTCGGCGGCGCGGCGAAGGTCTTCCAGCGCCAGATCCAGGAACAGCGCCTCAGCGGACTGCCCGGATGCCGCCTTGTCGCGTATGCCTTCGTCGTAGGCGGCGGAGCCCGCGAGGGCCTGGTTGAAGATGGTCGGGTTCGAGGTCAGACCGGTGAGCGAGAGCTCGTCGACGTAGCGGCGCAGGGTACCGTCGTCGAGGATCTCGCGCGTGATGTTGTCCAGCCACAGGCTCTGGCCGAGGTCCTGGAGCTGCCTGGTCCTGCTCATGATCGCCTCCAGCTCGCCCCGGGATGCGACGGGTGCCCGCATCTTACGCGTGGTCGAGCAGCTGTTCGAGCACATAGTTCAGGATTCCGCCCGCCGAGAAGTACGCGGCTTCGATCGGCGTGTCGATCCGGACACGAGCGGTACCGACTCGCGCTGCTCGCCTTGACGTTCGATGTGCAGGATTGCCGGCTGGCGCGGGCGAAGAGGCGCACCAAGGTCCAGGTCGAATCGCTCCGTAGTCCAGTCCGGCAATGACGATCAGGGGCAATCCCTCGGCGCGGTACCGCTCGGCGGCGTCGTAGATGCCCATGCGCTCGCCGCCAGGCTGGTGGAGGGTGATGCCGCCCTCGACGTGAGGCACCATCAGGTTCCGGATTCGCACGTTGGCAAACGTCCCGCGGACCATGACCTCGTGGTTGCCTCGCCGCGCGCCGTAGCTGTTGAACTCCGGGACGGAAACGCTCTTGCCGCCCAGGTAGCCGCCGGCCGGCGACACCGGCTGGATCGCCCCCGCCGGGCTGATGTGGTCCGTCGTGATCGAATCACCGAATATCGCGAGCGCCCGCGCACCGGAGATCCCGTCCGGCGGCGCAGCCGCCATCGAAGGCTCGAAGTACGGCGGCTCGCGGATATAGAGCGACGCCGGGTCCCATTCGTAGTCGTGCCCCGTCCCGGCAGGGATCAGGTTCCACAGCGGGTTCTGGTGGGCGAAGTCGGCATAGACGCGCCGGTACTCCGCGGGATCGAACGCGCTCCCCAGCAGCGCATCGACTTCCTGCATGGACGGCCATACGTCGCGGAGGTGGAACTCGCGTCCGTCGACGACACCGAGTGGCTCGCGCGTGAGATCGACGTCGATTCGGCCGGCGATGGCAAAGGCCACGACCAGCGGAGGGCTCATGAGGAAGTTCGCTTTCACGCTCTGGTGGATGCGGACCTCGAAGTTGCGATTTCCGGAGAGAACGCTGACGCCGATGACGTCGTTCCTGGTGAGCGCCTCTTCGAGCCCACGATCGAGAGGTCCCGAGTTGCCGATACAGGTGGTGCAGCCGAACGCCACGACGTGGAACCCCAGCCGGTCGAGGAACGGCTGTGGCCGGTCCTCGTCAGGTACTCGCTCACGACGCGTGAGCCGGGCGCGGCCAAGCGGAGGTCTTCACCCACGGCTTGACCCTGAGCCCTCGCTCGACGGCGTTCTTCGCCAGCAAGCCCGCGGCCAGCATGACCCGCAGGGTTCGACGTGTTGGTGCATGAGGTGATGGCGGCGATGACGACGTCGCCGTGAGCCAGCTCGCAGGTTGAAGGGCGCGCAGCCTGCCCGCTCGCCTCGCCGAGCCGGTCGGGCGTCGGCCGGTCGTTCATCATCTCGGTCTCGGTGAGCGTGTTGGTGTCCTTCGCACGTCCGTCGGGAAGCGTCTCGATCGACTGTTCACCGCCGCCCGGCTGTGGGTCGGCCGCGTCCCCCAGCTGCACCGTCACGCGGCGAGCGGCGTCGGCGGCCGACTTGCCGTAGCCCTCGGGATCGGTCAGAAGGGAGAGGAATGTCTTCTTGAGTCGTCCCAGAGCGATCCGGTCCTGTGGCCGCTTGGGGCCGGCGACCGACGGCTCCACGGCGCCGAGGTCCACGTCGATCACGGTCGTGTAGTCGCACTGGCCGCGCTCGGGCATGCCGAAGAGCCCCTGGGCCTGGAAGTAGCGACGCACCGTCTCCACGTGCTCGTCGCTCCGGCCGGTCGCCTGGAGATAGCGACAGGGATTGTTCATCGACGGGGAAGAAGCCGATCGTCGCGCCATACTCCGGCGCCATGTTCCCGAGCGTGGCTCGGTCGGGCACGGACAGGCTCGCGGCCCCCTCACCGTGAAACTCGACGAGCTTGCCGACGACCCGTGCCTGCCGTAGAAGCGAGGTGATGTGCAGGACCAGATCGGTCGCGGCCACCCCCCCACGCAGCCGACCGTAGAGATGCACGCCGACGACGTCGGGCAGGAGGAGGTAGACCGGCTGTCCGAGCATCGCCGCCTCCGCCTCGATGCCACCGACGCCCCAGCCGACGACCCCGAGCCCGTTGACCATCGTCGTGTGCGAGTCGGTGCCGACCAGCGAGTCGGGGTACACCACACCGTTTTTCTCGAGGACGCCGCGCGCCAGGAATTCGAGGTTCACCTGATGGCAGATGCCGAAGACGGGCGGGACGATCCGTAGCCCGTCGAATGCCTGCGCCCCCACTTGAGAAGCGGTAGCGCTCGCCGTTACGGCGGAATTCCATCTCCGTGTTGGGCTGGAGCGCTTCGCTCCGGCCGAAGTAGTCGACCTGGACCGAGTGGTCGACGACGAGATCGACGGGAACCAGCGGCTACACCCGCTCGACGTCCCCGCCGTGGCGCGCTCCCGCAGAGCGCATCGCGGCGAGATCGACGAGGAGCGGCACGCCGGTGAAGTCCTGCAGGGGGACGCGGCCGACGACGAAAGCACCTCCGCAGTCCGCGTGGCGCTCGGCTGCCAGGGCGCGAGCGTTTCGACGTCCTCGTCGTGGATGCGCCGGCCGTCGCGATTGCGGAGCACCGATTCGAGGAGGATTCGGAGGCTCACCGGCAGCCGCGAGATGTTGGCGACCCCTGCTCTCTCGAGCAGCGGGAGCGAGTAGTAAGTGCCAGATGCTCCGGAGGGCAGAGGCAAACGCTGGTCCACGTCGATCATGGCTCTCTCATGACTCTCTCTGAGCCTGATGCCGAGCCCACTCCGCCCGCCGTCGACGATCCCTTCGGTGCAGCGAAGGACCCTGTTGCAGGCCCGATTCGGGTATCGTATCGCGCGGGACGGTACGAAACGCCTGCTCATCCGTTCCCCCGAGGTTCGATGACTGCGCTCCCTGACGATCTCCTCCGCCGCATCCTGGACGGCTCGCCCGATGCGATCCTGATCAGCGACCAAGAGGGTACGGTGCGGTACTGGAACGCCGGGGCCGAGCGGGTCTTCGGCTTCCGCGCCTTCGAGGCGCTCGGAGTTTCGATGGACTTCATCATCCCCGAGCGGCTTCGCGGCCGGCACTGGGCCGGCTGGAAGACGACCATGAAGACCGGCGTCACCCGCTACGGTGAGGGCCAGCTGCTCGCCGTGCCTGCGCTCCACAAGGACGGCCGGCAGATCTCCGTCGAGTTCTCGATCCAGCTGCTGAAGGACGTCGGGGGCCGGATCGAGTGGGTGGTGGCGGTGATGCGCGACGTGACGGAGCGCTACGGCCGCGAGAAGGCGCTTCGAGCCCAGCTGAAGGTCCTGGAGGCGAAGGCGACTGGCCAAACCTAGGAGGAGGGGGGACCGATGTCCGACTTCAAGTACGTGGTGATCGGCGCCGGGATGACGGGGCACGCCGCGGCGCAGGGGATCCGGTCGATGGACGCGAGCGGGTCGATCGTCCTGCTCGGTGAGGAGCCGGTGGGACCGTACTCGCGGCCGCCGCTCACGAAGGGTCTCTGGACGGGGCAAGAGGAGGGCTCGATCTGGCTGCCCGCCGTCGAGGGCGTCTCGAGTCGCACCGGTGCGCGCGTCGTCGCGATCGACCGGGTCTCGCGGCGGGTCGCGCTCGAGAGAGCGAGACCGTCGGGTACGAGCGGCTCCTCCTCGCGACGGGTGGAACCCCGCGGCGCCTGCCCTTCGGCGGCGACGAGGTCGTCTACTACCGGACCGTCGCGGACTACCAGCGCGTCCGGGCGCTCCCGGTGGGCAAGCACGTGGCGGTCGTCGGCGGAGGCTTCATCGGCTCGGAGATCGCGGCTTCGCTCGCGACGGCTGGCTATCGAGTGACGTTGCTCTTCCCCGATGAAGGGATCGGCGGGCGTCTCTTTCCGCGAGAGCTCGCGGTGCACCTGAACGACTACTATTCGGAGCGTGAGGTCGAGGTCCGGCCGGGGGAGCGCCTTACCGGGCTCGAGGCTCACGGCCCCGGGTTCACGCTGAAGACCGACCGGGGCGAGATCCGGGCCGACCTCGTGGTGGCGGGGCTCGGCATCATCCCGAACGACCGCCTCGCCGCAGAGGCCGGACTCGCCGTGGACGACGGCATCCTCGTGGACGAGAGGCTGCGTACGTCAGACCCGGCCGTCTTCGCCGCCGGCGACGTCGCGCGGTTCTCGAGCCCGGCGCTCGGGCAGCGGATCCGGGTCGAGCACGAGGACAACGCCAAGTGCATGGGGCGGGAGGCCGGCCGCGCGATGGCCGGGGCGGACGTCGCCTACCGCCATCTGCCCTTCTTCTACTCGGACCTCTTCGACCTCGGATACGAAGCGATCGGTGAGCTCGATCCGCACCTCGACGTCGTCGCCGACTGGAAGGAGCCGTTCCGCAGAGGCGTCGTCTACTACCTCGGCGGCGACGGCCGCGTGCACGGTGTGCTGGCATGGGGCGTCTTCGGCAAGATGGACGCCGCGCGGAGCCTCATCGCGGAACCAGGTCCGCATGTTCCCGAGGCTCTCCGCGGGAGGATCCCTGCCTGACGAAGCAGCTCGCGAAGAGGTCGTCCCAGAGGCCGCCTTGACGCCCTCTTAGAGCGACTCGAGCAGCGCGTTCAAGGATGTTTCAGCGGGCCTTCTTGTTCGCTTGTAAGTGTTTGCCCGCGGACTCTTCGAGAGCGTTGAACCTGTCGACTCTTTCGTAGTGATAGAGCTTCGTCGTCAGGTCGAGGGGGTTCACGAGAACTCGCTTGACGATGTTGACGATGCCGGCGCCGTCTTCGAACGAGAACTTGTCGGGGACGGTCATTTCGCCGGCAGGCATGACCAGGTTGCCCCAGTAACTGCCGAGCTGGCCAGAGCGAGTGGATGCGGGGACTTTCCGAACGTCTCTCATCGTGAAGCTACTCCGAGCGGGGAGGACCGCCGCGTTTAGAGTCTATGTCTTCCTCCCCGCAGCTCGGCCTTCGCGCCACAGCGACATGCCGTACGATTCCGGGCTCGGAGGTCCGATGCGTATCCTCTCGGGTGTCCAGCCGTCGGGGAGTCTCCATCTCGGGAACTACCTGGGCGCCATCCGTCAGTTCGTCGCCCTGCAGGCTCACCCTCGAAACGAGTGCTGCTTCTTCGTCGCCGATCTGCACGCGATGACGACGATTCACGACGGGAAGGTGCTGCGGTCCCTCGCTCTGCAGGTTGCCGCGGACTACCTCGCGCTCGGCCTCGACCCGGAACGCGCGGTCATCTATCGCCAATCGGGCGTGCCACAGGTCACGGAGCTCGCCTGGATGCTGTCGACGGTGACGCCCATGGGCCTGCTGCAGCGCGGGCACTCCTACAAGGACAAGCTCGCGCGGGGGATCGCACCGACCCACGGCTTGTTCGCGTATCCCGTGCTGATGGCCGCGGACGTCCTGATCGTCGGGCCGACCGGGTGCCGGTGGGCCGGGATCAGAAGCAGCACCTCGAGATGACCCGTGACATCGCCGGGGCCTTTAATAACACCTGTGGAGAACAGATCCTGCGGCTTCCCGAGGCGGTGATCCTGCCGGGCGCCTCGGTGGTGCCGGGGATCGACGGCCGGAAGATGTCGAAGTCCTATGGCAACGCCATCGAGCTGTTCGCCCCCGAGAGAGATCCGGAGGTCCGTGATGTCGATCGTTACCGATTCGACACCGCTCGGGGCCCCGAAGGCCACACGGGGCAGCACGCTCTATTCCCTTCTGAAGCTGCTGACGCCAGACGGTGAGTGGCCGGCCACCCGGAAGCTCTTCAGCGAGGGCGGCCACGGCTACGGCGAGATGAAGAGTCGCCTGCTCGGCCTGATCCTGGACACGTTTCGCACGGCCCGGCTCCGCCGGGAGGAGCTGCTGCGGGACCCCGGCTTCGTCGAATCGGTGCTGCGGGCCGGGGGCGAGCGCGCCAGAGCCATGGCTGGGCCGGTGATGGCCGAGTGCCGCCGCGTCTGCGGCCTCGTCGGGTGAGGTGTGAGGCGTGCCTCTCCCGAACCCGCCTGCCTCGAGGACCGCGATCTTCATGCCGGCAGTGTGTTCCCCGGGTCGCCGCACATAATCGCGCGGCGCACGGCGCGCCTCGCCTGTCGAAGGACCGGAGACCGAGGTTCGGTCCTGTCCCGGGGGTCTCATGACTCGTGATCGGCGCAGGCTCGCGCGCCACTGGCTCGTGCTGGCGGTCGCATCGCTCGCCGGCAGCGGGGTGCTCGCACTGGCCGTGGCCGCGGCTCGGGTGCCGATCCTGGCACGCCACCTCACGGACACGGACCTCGCTCGCCGTGCGCTGATCGTCCATGTCGGGCTCGGTGTCGTGGCCGCGTTCTCCGCGCTGCCGGTGGCGCTCTTTCACTTCCATCGGTTGACAGCGGGGCAGTCGCCGAGGGCGAGCCGGGCGGCCGCCTTGGCGCCATGGCTCTCGAGCGTCGGGGCGTTGCTGCTCCTCGGCGGGCTCCTGCCCGGAGTGGGCACCGTTCACCCCGTCAACTACGTGCCGCTCGTCGCTCATCCGCTCTACGAGGCCGGGCTGGTGCTCTTCTTCGCCGGCGTCGCTTCGACCTATCTCGACCGTGGATTCCTCGGCGTCGGCACCCGACGGTCCGTCCTGCCGGCGGGCGTCGGAGGACCAGCCGGGTTTGCTCCCGTGGTCGCGGTAACGCTCGCCGCGACGGGCGGCCTGGTCCGCCTGGGGGCGATCTACGTCCTGCTGGCGGTGGCCGCGCTGGGAGCGGGAATCGTGCGCCTCCCCGACGGTCTGGACGACATGACCCGATTCGAGATCCTGATGTGGGGTCCCGGCCACGTGCTCCAGCTCGCGAACGTCGCCTTCGTCCTGGTCGCGTGGGCGCTGCTCGCTGCCTGGGGATCGGGGCGGCGGATCGTCGACCGTCTGTCGTGGATCTCTCTCTCGCTCGCGATCCCGCTCCTCCCGATCCTCGACCTCCTGGCGCGGGGGCCGATGTGGCGGTTCCACCGTTCTGGATTCGTGCTGGTGATGCAGTGGGCGCTCTTTCCCGCGGTCCTGCTCTTTCTCGCGCTCGTCCTCGCACCGCACTTCAGGGTCCGGGAGATCCGCCCGGACTCGCCGTCGCGGGCAGCGCTCTGGCCGCTTTCGGCGAGCGTCGCGCTGATGCTGGTCGGCTTTGTCTACGGGGCGCTGATCCGAGGTTCCGACCTGCGCATTCCGGGCCACTACCACGCCTGTATCGGTGCGGTAACGCTCGCGTACATGGCGCTCACCCTGCTGCTGCCCGGTACGGTGCCGGGCGCGGCCGATTCCTCTCGGGCGCTGCGCCTCGTGGCCGTTCTCTACGGCGTGGGCCAATTCGTCTTCTCAACAGGCCTCATGCTCGCGGGCAGCTATGGTCTGGGCCGGAAAGCCTACGGCGTCGAGCAGCAGATCGACCACGTGGGGCAGGGACTCGGTCTCGGCGTGATGGCGGCCGGTGGCCTGCTCGCCTTTGCCGGCGGCGCGGTCTGGGCAGTTGCCGCGCTGCGCCGGCTGCGGGCGCCGAGCGCCGGTGGATCCCCGACCGCAGGGGAAAAGCCAGGATGACGGCGCAGCGCCACCAGGGAGAGAGAGGCTTCTCCGAGAGGTCCTTCGACTCGTCCGGCTCCGCTTTCAGGACTTTCGGACGGCGCGAAAGGTCCCTTCGAAGATCACCGGGCCGCCCTGCGTGATCGTGCGACCGGCGACAGGGCGGTTGTACTCGGTGAGCGGCCCCGGTGGGTCCTTCTCGAATCCGGCGCGAAGGAGCTCCGCCCTCAGCTCCGCCTCGGTCAGGAAGCACTGGGGCTCACCCGCGAACTGGGTGAACACGAACGACTCGCCCGGGACGGGCCGGGCGTCGTGGGGGAGCGTGTCGCGGGAGAAGGTGAAGACGAACAGACCCGCACCCGGCCGGGCGACGCGGGCTGCCTCTGCGATCGCGCGGCGGAGCTCCGCCCCGGATCGCGCGAGGTTCCAGACGCCGTGCGCGACCACGAGGTCGATGCTCGCGTCGTTCAGCGGCAGAGCGTCCATGGGCGCACGGACGAGGGTCACCCGATGCGCCCGATCACCGCGGCTCCCGCGGCCGCCATGGGCGCTGCGTTGCGGGCGGCCCCGCAGCCCACGTCGAGGACGCTCAGCCCCGGCCGGCGGGCGAGCTCGCCCCGGACGTAATCCAGGAGAACTTCGTTGGCGGCGGCCGTCGAGAAGCCCCGGACGACCCCGGCGTCCTCCCAGCGGCCGGCCACGGTCAGGGGGTTCCCGCCGCGGACGCTCGACGAGCCCCCGCGCGAGCATTCAGGCTGACGACCCGAGGGTCCTCTTCCACCGCGAGGTGGGGCTCCAACTCTGACCGCAGCTCCCGGTAAACGGCTGCGAGGTCGTTCAGCTCGGCGTGCCGCTCACCGTGGACCTCGGCCACCTTGTCGGCCATCCGCCCGAGACGGGGAAGGTCCTCCCGCAGCGCCAGGTGGTAGCGCGAGACGATGTGATCGAGCAGGGCCCCGAGCGGGGCGTCGGTGAAGACGCGATCCTCCGGTACCTCGCGTGCGGCGGCGGCCGCGATTTCGGCCGCCACGGCTTCCACCGCGGCGCCGTGCTCGCGGCAGGCCTCGCCGAGCGGGCGGTGCCCTCCGCAGCAGAAGTCGATCCCGTGACGCTCGAAGACCTCGATGCTGCGGGGGTGGTGAGCCGCGATGTCGGCGACCAGCGTGTCGGGCGTGATCTCCATCGTCTCTCCTTCGTCCGTCTCTCAGTGCCCGTGCTTGGCCGCGGGCGCCCGGCGTGGGCGGAGGCCGACGTGGTGGCGTTCAGGTGCAGGCGCTCGACGTAGTGCGTGAGCTCCACGTACGCCTCCACGAACTCGCGGCCGGCGGCCACGCTCGCATCGGCCTGCTTCTTCGTGGCGGCCGCCCGCGCGAACCGCTCGCGGATCCCCTCCTCGACGTGGTGCGTGATGGCCTTCACCAGCTTGTCGGCGTTGCCGCTGTCGAGCGCCTGGTCGGCCAGGGCGATGGCCAGCTCGACGGGCGTCCCGGCGGGCAGGATGCCGGTGTAGGGCGCGCCTTCTCCGCCCGGTGGATCCTCACGAGGTTCTCGAAGAAGAACTGGTCCGCGAGCGCCTGGGCGTCGGGGCCCTTTTGGCGGACCGCGAGCGCCCGTGTGAAAGCCGCCCTGATCTCGGATTCCGCCGCGGGCTTGACCCACTTGAGGACGGGGGTGATATCCCCTTTCTCGAGCGCGACCTTCGCGGCGGCGACGACGGGTCCGTCGGCCGTGTCGCAGTGGGCCAGAACCGGACGGGCCGCCAGGATCGCTCCCAGGACGGCGGTGACGACGAAGGACGTTTTCAGGATTCTCATCTCAGCTATCTCCTTTGCTTCTCTGTTCGAGCCACCCTCTCGGGGTGGCGTCTCCGGCAAGATTGGGCTCGTACCTCTGTCTGTCAATGCAGCCGTTGAATCAGAACGCCCCTTCCGCCCATTTCAGGCGGACACCTGCCAGCTGCACGCCGAGAACCGCCTGGACGTGACCGGACTCCGCCTGGGTCAATGCCGCCTCGGCGTCGAGCAGGTCCGTGATGCTGCTGGCTCCCGCTTCGTACCGGGCCCTGACGAATCGGAGCGTCTCGGTCGCCTCGTCCTCGAGCACGTCGGTCTGGACCACCGCCTGCCGGGCCTCGAGAAGCCTCGCGTGGGCCGTCCAGACCTCCTGGTCGATCCGGGCCTGGAGCTGCGCGAGCTCGGCTTCCTTCAGAGCCGCCTCGCTCGCGGCCTTCCGCCTCTTGTGTTTCGACGCGAAGCCGGTGAAGACCGGAATCTGGACGGCCAGCCCGGCCGACCAGTCCTTGTCGGCCGGCACGAAGCTGTCGTCGCGCCAGCCAAAGGCCCCGTCCGCTCTCACCCGAGGCCCGAAGCCGGCCTTTGCAGCGGTGATCCCCTTCTTCGCGGCTGCGACCGTCAGCTGAAGCGCTTGCACCTCGGGGCGCTGCTCCCGGGCACGCACCAACGCTGCCGTCATCGGGCAGTTCCGTCCCCCCGCAACGCAGTGTCCTCCGCGATCTCCACGGGGCGATCGACGGCGAGCCCCATGGCCACGTTCAGGTTGCCCTTCGCAATCCGTACGTTGCTCTCGGCCCTCACGAGGGCGAGCTCGGCATCGGCCACCTCGACCTGCGCTCTCAGGACGTCCGCCTGGGGCACAGCACCTGCGGCCTTGCGTGCCGAAGCGGTCCTCAAGTGATCTCGTCTCCGCGTGACGCGGGTGGCGGCTGCGACCCCGGCCGCCTGGTTCGCAAGGAGGTAGTAGTAGGCCTGTCGCACTCCCAGGACGACATCCTGGAGGGCGCGCCGGGCATCCTCCACCGTGGCGGCCCTGCCCAGCGTCGCCGCGTCGAGCTCGGCTCGTCTCAGGCCGCTGTCGAAAAGGACGTAGCTCGCCTTCAGGCCGGTCATCCAATCGTTGGTCGGGCCCACGGTCGTCGCCGGCGCGCTCAGGCCCTCAGGCAGGAAGGCGTGGGTCTCGAACCGGCGGTAGCGGGCGTCGAAGCCGACCTCCGGGTAGAACGGTGCCCGAGAGATGCCCACCGCCGCCGTCGCGACGGCTGTGCCTTCCTCGGCCGCCCGAAGAAGCGGGCTCTTCTCGATGGCGATCTTCTCGCAAGCTTCGAGATCGAGCGGGAGGCTCGCCGCCGGCTGAGCCGTCATCGGGAACGCGGTCGCCGAAAACAGGACGAACGCGCCGGCCGAGCGGAGGAGGAGAGCGAGCAACGGGGGAGTTAACAGGGTGCTGAAAAGATCAGCTCCGAACCGTTGACAGAACGGCTACTGCGCCGCACCTTGCGGACGTGCGCGGAGACATCGAGAAGCAGCCCGACCTGATCGTTACGGTGACCCCGGAGGAGTTGGTGCCCCGGGATCACCCGATCCGAAACGTGAAAGCGGTCGCCGACGAGGCCCTCCGACGGCTTGGGCCGAGGCTCAGCGAGCTGTACTCGGAACGGGGTCGCAAGTCCGTTCCACCTGAGGTGCTTCTCAAGGCGCAGATCCTGATCGCCCTCTACAGCGTCCGCAGCGAGCGTCTCTTCTGCGAAAGGCTCCAGTACGACTTCCTGTTCCGCTGGTTCCTGGATCTGCCCGGCGTCGGCACGGCTTTCGACGCGACGACGTTCTCGAAGAACCGCGAGAGGCTTCTGACGGCTGACGTCTATCTCGACTTCTTCTCGGAGGTCGTGGAGGAAGCCCGGCGTCGCCGGCTCCTTTCGGACGATCACTTCACGGTCGACGGCACGATGATCGAGGCCAACGCCTCCCTGAAGAGCTTCCGGTCGCGGCAGGGCGGAGGAAAGCCCCCGGCCTCCGGCGGGCGAAACGCCGAAGTCGACTTCAAGGGAGAGGAACGGAAGAACGATACCCACGCTTCGACGACCGACCCCGACGCCAAGCTGTATCGGCGCGGAAACGGCCAGGTCGCTCAGATGGCCTTCCTCGGGCACGCGCTCATGGAGAACCGACATGGCCTCTGCGTGGGAGCGACCGTTACGGAGGCCGATGGATATGGAGAGCGGGTCGCGGCCCTGGAGCTGGTCGAGGCCGTCCGCGGCAAACGGCGGATCACTCTCGGAGCCGACAAGGGGTACGACACCCACGACTTCGTCGAAGAGCTTCGGCAACGCAACGTCACGCCGCACGTCACGCAGAACACCAGCGGCCGCCGGAGCGCGATCGATGGCCGGACAACGCGGCATTCGGGATACACAGTCAGTCAGGTCCGACGAAAGAGGGTCGAGGAGATCTTCGGCTGGATGAAGGCCACGGCCGGGAAGGCGAAGACCCGATTCCGAGGGATTCGCCGGGTTACGGCCGACTTCCTCTCCACGATGACCGCCTACAACCTCATACGCATGGCGCGTCTGGAGCCCGCCACCCCCTGAGGAACGGTCCCACCCGAGGCGCCTCCCGAGCGGATCGGGCGGCGAAGGCGGGCGATCGGGACCTGAACACGAGCGAATCGTCGCCGTCGCGGCGTCCTCTTGATCCTCTTCGACGGCGATTCCCCCGAAAAGTGGCATCTCTTCAGCAGCCTGTTAATCGAGTGTGCATCGTGTTTGCCCTCACGCGAGCGTCTTCTTGAACTTCAGGAGGCCAGGCCCAGCATCGCGACGCCGAGGACGGCCAGGGGCGGCCATCTGCTCCCAGAGCACCGGAAGGCCCACACCCTTGAGGAAGATGCCGCGAATGATCACGAGGAAATACCGGAGGATTCGCGAAAGTCAGCCATTGAACGACCGTCGGCATGTTGGCGATGGGGAACATGAAACCGGACAGCAGAACGGCCGGGAAGTAGAAGAAGAAGGCGCTCATCATCGCCTGCTGCCGTCCGGCTCACGGTGGAGATCAGCAGGCCGATCCCGATCGTGCTCATCAGAAAGAGCGTCGTGGCCACGAAGAGGAGCGGCAGGCTGCCGCGAATCGGGACGTCGAACCAGAAGACGGCGATGCCGGTGATGAGGAGCACGTCGAGGTACGCGATGAGAGCGAACGGGATCGTCTTGCCGAGAATGAACTCCACCTGGCGAATCGGCGTCACCATGATCTGCTCGATGGTGCCGATTTCCTTCACGCACGACGGCCATGCTCGAGAGCATCAGCGTGACGAGCAGCACGATCAGCGCGATGACCCCGGGAACGTAGAAGTGGCGGCTCTCCAGGTTCTCGTTGAACCAGGGCGCGGGACTCGAGCACGACGGCCAGGGCCACGGGCTTCGCGCCGGGCGACCTGGCGAGGCGCTGGGCCACCACGTCCTCGTTGTATCGTCCCGTAACGGCGCCAGCGTAGTTCAGGACGAGTCCTGCGGTGTTCGAGTTCGTCCCGTCGACGAGAACCTGGAGCTGCGCCCCTCGCCCTTTCACCGCCTCGCCGAACCCGGCATTCATCCGGATGACGGCACGCACCTGCCCCTGTCGAGCAGGTCTTGCGCCCGCGCATCCGTGTCCACGCGTTCGACGATCCGGAACCAACCCGAGTCGACGAACCGGGCCACGAGCTCGCGGCTCTCGACGGTGCTGTCGAGATCGAAGAGCGCCGTCCGGACGTTGCTGACGTCGGTCGACACCGCGTAGCCGAAGACCATCGCCTGGACGATCGGCATCAGGACGAGGACTCCCTTCATCCGTGGATCCCGTAGGATCTGGATGAACTCCTTGATCAGCATTCTCTTGATTCGTTCGAGCATCGGCGTCACACCAGCTTCTTCTTGAACTTGAAGATGGCCAGGACCAGCATGGCCGCCGCGAAGATCGCGAGCAGACCCGCCTCGAAGGCGAGGACGTCCAGGGCCGACGCCCTTCAGGTAGATTCCCTTCAGGAGCGCGACGAAGTAGCGCGCCGGCACGGCCAGCGTGATCAGCTGGACGGCGCGAGGCATGTTGTCGATGTCGTACATGAAGCCCGACAGCAGGAACGCCGGGAGGAACGTCGCGACCATCGCCAGCTGGCTCGCGAGAAGCTGGCTCTTCGTGACGATGCTGATCAGCATGCCCAGCGAGAGAGCGCCCACCAGGAAGATCGCCGCCATCCCGAAGAGGAGGGGCACGCTCCCCCGGAGCGGGACGTGAAAGACGAACTGCCCCATCAGGACCGACAGGAGCACGTCGAGCATCCCGATCCCCACGTACGGGAGGAGCTTGCCGAGAATCAGCTCCGGCCCCTTGAGCGGCGTGGAGACGAGCTGCTCCATCGTCCCGCTCTCCCACTCCTTGGCCACCGTGAGCGAGGTGAGGAGGGCGGCGATGACCATCATGATGACGGCGATCAGACCCGGGATGATGTAGTTGCGCGACTCGAGGTCCTCGTTGAAGAGCACACGCGACCTGACGTCGAGCGGCCGCACGGCGGCCCGGGTGCCGGCCCGCCGGAGGGCTTCGATGGACGTGTCGAGCCCGTACCCTCGGACCACCCCCTCGGCGTAACCGATGGCGATGGCCGCGGTGCTGGCGTCGCTACCGTCCACGAGGAGCTGTAGGGACGTGGGACGACCCGCTTCGGGTCTGCCGAGTCCGCTGGGAATCACGAGACCCATCAGGGCGTCGCCTGTGTCGAGCGCTCTTTCGATGTCGTGGTAGCTGCTGGGCTGCCCCTTCACGGAAAAGTAGCGCGAGCCCGTAAAGCGGCTGACGATCTCGCGGCTCTGCGGCGTGTGGCTCTGGTCCCAGACGAGGAGGGGTACTTCGTCGACGTCGAGCGACAGCGCGTACCCGAAGAGGACGAGGAGAAGGAGCGGGATCGCGATTCCCATCCCGAGGCTTCGGGGGTCCCGAAGGATGTGGATCAGCTCCTTGCGGGAAACGGCGAGGAGGCGCCTCGGATTCATCGCGCCACCTCCTGCGTGGCGGACTTTGCGCTCTCCTCCTCGATGAGCGTCACGAAGACGTCTTCGAGTGTGACTCGCTCGGCCGGCGCCGCCGCCGAGACCTTCCCCTTCAGCTCCGACGGCGTGCCCAGCGCGATCAGCCGGCCGGCGTACACGAGACCCAGCCGATCGCAGTACTCCGCTTCCTCCATGTAGTGGGTCGTCACGAAGACCGTCACCCCGCGGGACGACATGTCGTAGATCAGGTCCCAGAAGGCACGCCGGCTGATCGGGTCCACGCCCGAGGTGGGCTCGTCGAGGAAAAGGACCGGGGGTTCGTGGAGGACCGCGCATCCGAGCGCCAGGCGTTGCTTGACGCCGCCCGACAGGGTGCCGCACCGCATCCCTCGTTGCTCCTCGAGGCCGGCCATCTGGATTACCCAGGCCTTGCGCTCGGCCCGCTTCACGCGAGGGATCCCGTAGATACCGGCGTAGAAGTCGATGTTCTCCTCCACGGTGAGGTCCTCGTAGAGCGAGAACTTCTGGCTCATGTAGCCGATGTTGGCCTTGATCCCCTCGGTCTGGGTCAGGACGTCGAAGCCCGCTACGGTTCCGGTCCCTTCCGAGGGACTGAGGAGGCCGCAGAGCATCCGGATCGTGGTCGACTTCCCGGCGCCGTTGGGGCCCAGGAAGCCGAAGATCTCCCCCCGAGCGACGTCCAGGCTGATGCCGCTCACGGCCACGAAGTCGCCGAAACGCTTCGTCAGGTTCCTCAAGGTCACGGCCGGGAGGTCGTCACGCGGTGGCATCGGCGGCTCCCGCTGCTCTCTGACCGAGAACGGAGATGAAGACGTCTTCGAGGGAGGGCGGCTTCTGGCGGATCCCGCGGAGCACGAGATTGTCGCCCGCGAGCGCCGCCTCGATGGCGGCTGTCGCCTGGCGAGGGTCTTGCGCCACCACGTGTATGCGGTCGCCGAAGAGGCCCACCGACGGCGACACTCCAGCCTTTCGCAGCGAGGCCGCCGCCGCTCTCGGCTGCTCGGCGGTCACCTCGAGAATGACGCCCTGAAGAAGCCCCTTCAGCTCGTCCGGAGTTCCCTCGGCAATGAGATGGCCCTGGTGGAGAAGGCCCACGCGCGTGCAGCGCTCGGCCTCGTCGAGGTATGCCGTGGAAACGAGGATCGTGACGCCGTCCTTCTGAAGCTCATTGAGGATTCTCCAGAAGTCCCGGCGCGAGACGGGGTCGACGCCGTTGGTCGGCTCGTCGAGGAAGAGGACCTTCGGCGTGTGGATCAGCGCGCAGACGAGGCCGAGCTTCTGCTTCATGCCTCCCGAGAGGTTCCCGGCGAGACGTTTCTTGAACGGCTTCATGTTCGAGAAAGAGAGGAGCTCTTCGATCCGCTCCTCCCGGCCCCGCCGGGGGACGCCGTAGATGTCGGCGTAGAAGTGGATGTTCTCGGCCACGGTCAGATCCGGGTAGAGCCCGAACCGCTGGGCCATGTAGCCGATCTCCTCCTTGATCCTCTCGGCCTCCCTCACCGTGTGGTGCCCACCGACGAAGGCGTCTCCGCTCGTGGGGTCCATGCTGCCGGTCAGGAGGCGAATCGTGGTCGTCTTGCCGGCGCCATCGGGCCCCACGAGACCGTAGATCTCCCCGGCCCCGATCCGCAGGCTCAGGCCCTTGACGGCTTCGATCGTGCCGAAGCTCTTCGTGAGCCCGTCGACCTCGATGGCGTCCATCGGCTACGCCCCGGACAGCTCCACCCAGGCGTCGGCCGGCATACCGGGTTTCAGCTCGTGGCGTGGGTTCTCGATGTCGACCTTGAGCCGGTAGACGAGCTTCACGCGTTCCCTGGCCGTCTGGACGCTCTTCGGTGTGAACTCCGCCTCCTGGGCGATGAACGAGACACGCCCGGCATAGACGGTGCCGGCGCTCCCGTCCGTCTCGATGCGGACGTGCTGGCCGAGCTTGACGCGTCCGAGGTCGGCCTCGTCGATGAATCCGCGCAGCCAGACGTTGCTCAGATCGGCCACGGTCACAACGGGGGTCCCGGGCGCCACGCGCTCTCCCGGCTCTATGTGATCCGTCAGAACCACCCCTGTCAGGGGAGACGCGATCGTGGCGTATCCGAGCCGGTTCCGGGCCACGTCGTTCGCGGCCTCGACCTGGCGGACCCGCTCGCGAGCCTCTGCGATCTGCTCCTTGCGTGGGCCGTTCGTCAGGAGTGCGAGCTTCTGGGAGACCTCCTGGACCTGCGCCTGTGTCGAGCGATAGGCCGCCTCGGCCACCTCGTATTCACGGCTCGAGATGACATCCTGGTCCCGGAGCTCTTTCTGACGCCTCAGCTCGGCCTCAGCCCTGGTCGCCTCGGCCCGGGCGCGCTCGAGGGCCGCCCGGGCCTGGCCGATATCCTCGACGCGGTAGCCAGCCGTCAGCTCCGCGAGGCGAGCCTGGGCCGCGCCCAGCTCGGCCCGTCGGAGCTCCAGCTCGTACTCGAGCTCTGCGGTGTCGAGGGTCGCCACGACCTGGCCTGCTTCGATGGGCATCCCTTCCGAGACGAGCCGTGTCGTCGTCTCTCCGGCGATGTTGAAGCTCAGCTCGACGCTCGTGACCTCGATGTTCCCCGAGATCTTCAAGACGTTCGAGGGCGCGGCGGGACGTGACCTCAGCCCGAAGTAGAGAGCGGCCGCGGCCACCGCGACGACGATCGGAATCACGATCAGACGTTTCTTCATTGGGTCCTCCTCAGGACTGGCGGGAAGCCGGGGCCGTGCGCCGCCGGCCCGCAGCTCGGGGGCGGGTTGCGGTGCGGCTCTCTATTCCGGCCGTCGAACCCGTAGGAACAGCGAGAAGGCCGCGCAGCAGAAGGTCGGCGAGCGGGCCGGCGACGTCACTGCCGAGGTCAGCCGACGGCCGCACGGCATCCAGCGCCGCGAGCCTTTTCATGATCGGCCGGCTCGCCGACAGGAACAACACGCTGCCGGCGACGGCGAGGTGGGTGATGGTCGGGTTCGCGACACGGAAGCTGCCCTCGGCGTGCCCTTCCTCCAGCACCTGCCGGACGATGCGAAGAATGCTGCCGATGCGCCGAAGGACCGAGTCGGGCAGGTTGCTGCCACCACCGGCAAACTCCCGCAGGATGAGGGTGGGGAGGTGCGGGTGCTCCCGGGCCACCCGGGCCACGGTCGAGACGAAGGCGCGGAACCGCTCCTCGGGCGAGCCCAGCTTCGCGAGCGCGGTGTCCAGGGCCTCCCTGGCGCAGTCCAGGGTCTCGGAGAGGACGGCCTCGTAGAGGCAGGCTTTGTCGCCGACGTGGTAGTAGACCATCGCCTTGTTGACCCCGGCTCTCTCGGCGATGGTGTCGACCCGGGCTCCGGCGAAGCCTTCCTCAGCGAAGACAGCTGCTGCCGCGTGAAGGACCTTCCGACACGAGTCGCTCGTCTCGGGGCCGCAAAAGGAGGCCATCGCCGGGACTCGAGCCGTGGTCATGTTCTCTTTCATCCGGGCTCCTTCGTTCCTCTGCTAACCAGTGTGTCTAACCAACTAGTTAGTTATAGGTCGTCGCGAGCCAGCTGTCAATGACTTTTCGGGACAGATCGCCGCGAGGGACGCTTTCCCCGTTCCTGCCGAGGGATGACGGCGATCATGAAAGGCCGGGGTGCAGGTGCGTAATATGCCGCCATGGAAAGCGGCGGCGCTCCGCCCTCTCGATCGACGGGCTGTGCGCGTCCGGGCGAAAGCCGGGCCGAGCGGCTCGTGCCGTTCGAGCCGGCCGGCCTGACCGATCCGATCGGCCGCCGGATCACCTACCTCAGGCTCTCGATACTCGAGAGCTGCAACCTCCGCTGCACGTACTGCAGGCCCGGAGAGGACGCGGGGGTCGCCGCGCTGCCGCCTGCGATGGAGGTCGGGGAGATCGTCCGCCTGGCAACGCTCTTCGTATCGCTCGGCGTGAGGAAGGTCCGGCTCACCGGGGGCGAACCTACCCTCCACGCCGGGCTCGTCGCGATCGTCCACGCGCTCGCGGCGCTCGAGCCCCGGCCACCGCTCCTGGCGCTCACGACGAACGGAGTCCTGCTGCCGCGTCTGGCCAGGCCCCTCGCCGAGGCGGGCCTCTCGCAGGTGAACGTGAGCCTCGACGCCACTACCCGCGAGTCGTTCCGCGCGATGACCGGGAGGGACCGGCTCGACGCCGTCAGGTCCGGGATCGACGCGGCCCTGGCGGCCGGGTTCTCTCGCGTCAAGATCAACGCGGTGATCCTGGCCGGCCAGAACGAAGACCAGGTCGTTCCCCTGGCTCTCCTCGCGCGAGATCTGCCCGTCGACGTCCGCTTCATCGAGTACATGCCGATGCCCGGAGTCTCGGCGCGCCCCGAGAAACACCTCTCGGCGGCCGAGATCGAACGCCGGCTCGCCGAGCAGTTCACGCTGGAGGAAACCCCGAAGGAGATCGACGCAGGACCGGCGCGCATGGTCTCGGTTCGAGGCTTCCAGGGGCGGATCGGTCTCATCTCTCCGTTCTCCGTGAAGTTCTGCAGCGACTGCAACCGGCTTCGCGTCACGGCCCGGGGAGCGCTCCGTCTCTGCCTCCTCGGCGGCGGCGAGGCGGACCTCCTCGGCCCGATTCGCCGGGGGCTCTCGGACGAGGAGCTCGCGAGAATCGTCCGCGAAGCCCTGCGCGGCAAGGCCGAGCGGCATCCGTTCGAGAGTGCGAGCGAGGCCGTTCTCCCGTGCGCGACGCCCATGTGGGCGGTGGGCGGATGAACGCTTCCACCGGCGCCGGCCCGCAGATCGCTCCGCCCTCCTCCTCGTGGGTGCGGGACCTCCTGGGATCCGCTGGCGCGGCGGCTGCGACCGTGCTCCTCCTCTTCCTCGTGTTCGAGGGGCTCGAGCAGTCGTTCGTTCGGAGCGAAGCCTCACGGCGGCTTCTGCACTACGCGCGGGGTATCTCCGCCGGCCTCGTGACGGCGTCGGTCGTGGGGCTCCTGGGCTATCGCCAGCACAAGGCGAGGGCCCGGCTCCTGCGTGAGGAGGCAGCGCGGCGCGCGACGGAAGCTCGCGACATCCGGGCGCTCCTCGGTTTCATCGTGGACGCCACGCCCTCCGCTCTCGTCGTCCTCGATCCGGCCTACCGCGTCGTGCGAGCCAACCGCGCCGCCGAGGCCGTACACGGGCCGGGCCTGGCGGGGCGCCTCTGCCACGACGCCCTGGCCGCGTGCGCGACGAGGTGCGACGAGTGCCCCGCGGCCGCGACGTTCGCCGACGGCACGGCGAAGGCCTGCGCGCGTCCGCACACCGACCCGCGGACCGGCGAGGTCCTGGCGGTGGAGAGCCACCCGCTCGACCTGCCCGACGGTCGCCGGCACGTCCTCCTCGTCGAGCGGATCGTCACCGAGCAGAAGAAGCTCCAGGCGCGCCTCGTTCACCAGGAGAAGATGGCGGCGTTCGGGCTCCTGGCCGCCGGGGTCGCGCACGACCTCGGCAACCCGCTCGCGTCGATCGAGGCGCAGCTTCAGCTCCTGGACGGGACCCGCCTCGACGACGAGCCGGCCGCCGTCATGGCGACGGTCCGGCAGGAGGTGGGCCGCCTGGGCCGGATCCTCCGGGAGCTCGTCGACTTCGCCCGGCGCCGCCGCGACGAGGCGACGCTCGTCTCGGTGCAGGCCGTGACGGAGGACGCGCTGCGCCTCCTGAGGCACGACCGCCGGGCCCGGAACGTGACGGTCGAGACGAGCTTCGACCCCGAGACGCCGCCTGTGAAGATGGTGGAAGACCACCTGATGCAGGTCGTGCTGAACCTCCTCCTGAACGCGGTCGACGCCATGCCCGACGGCGGAACGCTTCGGCTCGAGGTGACGCCGTCGGGCGGCGACGTGGCGCTCCGCGTCCACGACACGGGCTCCGGCATGGACCGGACGGTCCTCGGGCGGTGTTTCGAGCCGCTCTTCACCACGAAGGGATCCGGTCAGGGGACGGGCCTGGGCCTCAGCATCTCTCGCGACATCCTTCAGGAGTCCGGAGGCCACATCGAGCTGCACAGCACGTTGGGGCACGGCACCACGGCCGTCGTGTCGCTGCCCGCGGCAGTCGTGGAGCGGGCCACGGCCGACACCGGACGAGCCGCGTGAACGAGCCCACGGGACGCCTCCTGATCGTGGAGGACGAGCGGGCCCAGCGCGACGCCCTCGTGCAGTACCTCTCGCGCCGGGGGCATCACGTCGTCGGGGTCGCGACGGGGGAGGAGGCCCTCGAGCGCCTGGCGGTCGAGAGCTTCGGCCTCCTCGTCACCGACCTTCGTCTTCCCGGCGTGGACGGGCTCACCGTGGTCCGGCGGGCCCGGGAGCTGGACGAGGAGATGGGCGTCCTGCTGACGACGGCCTTCGCGTCCGTCGAGTCGGCCGTCGAGGCGCTCCGGCTCGGCGCGCACGACTACCTCCTGAAGCCGCTCATCCTCGAGGAGGTGGCGCGCAAGGTGGCGAACCTCCTGGCCCACGGAGAGCTCGTGCGGGAGAACGGGCGCCTGCGCCGGATGCTGAACGAGCGGGACTCGGAGACCGAGATCGTCGCCGTGTCGGCCGCGATGCAGGAGGTCCTGGGCTGGGTCCGCCGCGCCGCCGGCTCGCGGGCGACGGTCCTCGTGAGCGGGGAGACCGGTACCGGCAAGGAGGTCGTCTCGCGGTCGATCCACCAGCTCGGCGCCGGGCGCGACGAGCCGTTCCTCGCCGTCAATCTCGCGGCTCTGCCGGACACGCTGGTCGAGAGCGAGCTCTTCGGGCACGAGCGCGGAGCTTTCACCGGGGCCGAACGCCGGCGGGAGGGGCTCCTGCGGGCCGCGGGACGCGGAACGGTCTTCCTCGACGAGATCGGCGAGCTGTCCCTGGCGGCGCAGGCCAAGCTCCTGCGCGCGCTCGAGGCGCGGGAAGTGCAGCCGCTCGGGAGCGACCGCACCGCGCCGTTCGAAGCCCGCCTCATCGTCGCGACCCATCGCCGCCTCGCGGACCTCGTCGAGACGCACGAGTTCCGGGAAGACCTCTACTACCGCCTCGCCGTGCTCGAGATTCACGTCCCGCCGCTCCGGGAAAGGCGCGAGGACGTGCCGGGACTCGTTCAGCGGCTGCTCCAGCGCAACGCGCAACGGAGCGGCATCCCCGTCCCGATCGTGACGGCCGGCGCGATGCGGGCGCTTTGCCAGTACCTCTGGCGGGGGAACGTGCGCGAGCTCGCGAACGTGCTCGACCGCGCCCTGATCCTCGCCGACGACGGCCGAATCGACGTCGAGCAGATTCCGTCCGACGTCCGGAGCGCCGGGGGGCCGGACCTCGACCTGACGCAGGCGATCGATCGGTTCGAGCGGGGCTACATCGCGATGGCGCTGCGCCTGTCGGGAGGGAACCGCGAGAAGGCCGCCGAGGACCTCGGCATCTCGCCGGCGACGCTCTACCGCCGGCTCGAGCGGTTCGGGCTCAAGGGGGGCGAGACGGGCCGGAACCGCTCCTGAGCCGGAGGCGCGGCTCTCAATCCTGACGAGCCGGGAACCGGCTTTCTCTCAGAAGTGAGAGGCCCGGAGACGGCCGGTGCCGTTCCGAGCTGGTTTCCGCGGTGGTACGCCCCTTGCCCTTCCTTCGACGTCGACGCGGCGCTCAAGCCGGCTCACGAGGAAGGGAAACGAGTGCGACCAGCTCTCCTCTGGATCCTGCCCCCTCTTCTCCTCTCCGCCCCCCTGTCGGCCCAGGCCCCGACCTCGGCTGCGGCGCCCGCCGCGCCGTCGACCGTCCCCGCCGCGACCACCGCGACGGCTGCGGCGCCCGCGGCACCACCTCAGGCGCAGGAGCAGTCTCCGGCCGAGGACCTCTTCGCCAGGAAGTGCGGCTCGTGCCACACCGTGGGCAAGGGGGTCCGCGTCGGGCCCGACCTGAAGGACGTCGCCAAGCGGCGGAGCCGGGCCTGGCTCGAGCTCTTCGTGAAGACGCCGAGCGCCCTCCTCGACAGCGACCCCGACGCGCGGAACCTGCTCGCCGAGTTCAAGGGCGTCAGGATGCCCGACCTCGGCCTCTCCGACGCGGAGTCCCGGATGCTCGTGGACCTCGTGATCCGCTGCTCGACGGAGCCGTGCAACCTCGCGGGCCGGTTCGTCGCCGCGACGACCGCCACGCCGCGCGACAGGGCGGTCGGCCGCGAGCTCTTCCTGGGGCTCGCCCCGATGAAGGCCGGGGGCGCTCCGTGCGTCTCGTGTCACACGGTGAGGGGGTCGAAGGGCCTTCTCGGCGGGGGACGCCTCGCGAAGGACCTCACGAACGTCTTCGCGCGCCTGGGAGACGAGGGTCTCGACACCGCCCTCAAGAGCCCCGCGTTCCCGCTCATGAACAAGGTCTACGCGGTCCATCCGCTCGAGGCGAGCGAGGCCTTCGCGCTCCGGGCGTTCCTCTACGAGGCGAACCTGGGCGGGGAGCCGGCCCGGGACGACTCGTGGAGCGTGTCCCTGGCGGGCGGTATCGGGTCGCTCGCCGTCCTCGTCGCCCTGAACGTCGCCTGGGGACGCCGGCTCCGCGGCGTGCGGCAGCCCCTCACGCGGCGTCGCGAGAACGGGAAGGAGCATCTCTCGTGAAGTGGATCAAGGACCTCGTCAGCCCGAAGACCCGTTCCTGGGAGGAGTTCTACCGGAACCGCTGGCAGCACGACAAGGTCGTGCGCTCCACGCACGGGGTGAACTGCACGGGCGGCTGCTCGTGGAACATCTACGTCAAGGAAGGGATCGTCACCTGGGAGATGCAGGCCCTCGACTATCCCCTCCTCGACCGCTCGCTCCCTCCGTACGAGCCGCGGGGCTGCCAGCGCGGGATCTCCTACTCCTGGTACCTCTACTCGCCCATCCGGGTGAAGTACCCCTACGTCCGCGGCGCGCTCCTCGACCTCTGGGCCGAGGCGAAGAAGAAGCACCAGGATCCGGTCGACGCGTGGGCATCCCTCCAGTCCGACCCGGAAAAGCGGAGCCGCTACCAGCGGGCGCGCGGCAAGGGGGGCTTCCGGCGCGCCGGGCTCGACGAGTGCATGGAGATCATCGCGGCGGCGAACGTCTACACCGCGAAGAAGTACGGTCCCGACCGCGTCGTCGGCTTCTCCCCGATCCCCGCGATGTCCCAGCTCTCCTACGCGGCGGGGTCCCGCTTCCTCCAGCTCTTCGGCGGCGTGAACCTCTCCTTCTACGACTGGTACTGCGACCTGCCCCCGGCCTCGCCCGAGATCTGGGGCGAGCAGACCGACGTGGCCGAGAGCGCGGACTGGTTCAACTCCAAGATGATCGCCGTCATGGGGTCCAACCCGAACATGACGCGGACCCCGGACTGCCATTTCCTCCCCGAGGCGCGCCACAACGGGACGAAGCTCGTGGTCCTGTCGCCCGACTTCTCGCAGGTCTCCAAGTACGCCGACCAGTGGATCCCGCTCCACGCGGGGCAGGACGGCGCGTTCTGGATGGCCGTGAGCCACGTCATCCTGAAGGAGTTCCACGCCGACCGCCCGACCCCGGCGTTCCAGTCGTACCTGAAGCAGTACAGCGACTGTCCGTTCCTCGTGGAGCTGACGCCGACGGCCCGGGGCTACCGGGCGGGGCGGCTCGTCCACGCCGGCCAGGTCGCGGAGTACTCCGCCGAGGAGAACGGGGAGTGGAAGTTCCTCGTCCTCGACACGAAGACCGGCCTTCCGAAGATGCCGGGCGGAGCGGTCGGGCACCGCTGGGGCGAGGCCGACGGGAAGTGGAACCTGAAGCTGGAGGACGCCAGGACGGGTGAGCCGATCGACCCGGCGCTCTCGCTCCTCGACCGGAAAGGCGAGGTCCTCCAGGTCGAGTTCGAGCAGTACGAGTCCGAGAACGTCGTCCTTCGCGGCGTCCCGTCCGTCACGCTCGCGACGAAGGACGGAAAGAAGGTCCGGGTCGCGACGATCTTCGACCTCCTGATGGCCCGGTACGGGGTCAGCCGCGGGCTGGCGGGCGAATACCCCCGGGACTACGACGACGCCGACCTCACGTACACGCCCGCCTGGCAGGAGAAGCTGACCGGGATCGACCGGAAGACCGTCGTCAGCTTCGCGCGCGAGTGGGCGAGCACGGCGGAGCGAACGGGCGGGAAGTGCTCGATCATCATCGGGGCCGGGATCAACCACTGGTACCACAACAACCTGATGTACCGGGCGGGTATCGTGGCGCTGATCCTGACCGGCTGCGTCGGAAAGAACGGCGGCGGCCTGAACCACTACGTGGGGCAGGAGAAGCTGGCGCCGGTCGCGCCGTGGTCCTACATCGCCTTCGCGCGGGACTGGGCGAGCCCGCCCCGCCTTCAGAACGCACCCTCGTGGCACTACATGCACTGCGACCAGTGGCGCTACGAGGCGGAGTTCACCGAGTACCAGCCGGTCCCCGACGAGCCGTCCCCGACCACCATCGCCAAGGGCCACACCGCCGACCTCCAGGTGAAGGCCGTGAAGAACGGCTGGCTCCCGTTCTTTCCGCAGTGGAACGAGAGCTCGATCGAGGTGGTGAAGAAGGCGCGCGCCCAGGGGGCCAAAACGGAGGCCGAGGTCGTCGCGCACACCGTCGACCGCCTGAAGAAGGGCGACCTGAAGTTCGCCGTCGAGGACCCGGACGCCCCGGAGAACTGGCCGCGCGTCTGGTTCATCTGGCGCGGCAACGCGCTGATGGCGAGCGCGAAGGGGCACGAGTACTTCCTCAAGCACTACCTCGGCACGCACACGAACCTCATCGCCACCGAGAAGGCCGAGGGGAAGGTGGACGACGTGACGTGGCGCGACGCGCCCGAGGGGAAGCTCGACCTCGTCGTCGACATCAACTTCCGGATGGACACCTCGGCGCTCTACTCCGACATCGTCCTGCCGGCCGCGACCTGGTACGAGAAGGCCGACCTCAACTCCACCGACATGCACTCGTTCATCCACCCGCTCTCGGCGGCGGTGCCGCCGGCGTGGGAGTCGCGCTCGGACTGGGACATGTTCCGCGCCATCGCGGGCCGGACGTCCGAGCTCTCGATCCGGCATTTCCCGGAGCCGGTCGAGGACCTCGTGATGACCTCGCTCCAGCACGACACGAACGCCGAGATCTCGCAGCTCGACGTGAAGGACTGGGCGAAGGGGGAGTGCGAGCCGGTCCCCGGCAGGACGATGTCGCCGATGAAGATCGTCACCCGGGACTACCGGAGGCTCCACCAGCGCTTCGTCGCGCTCGGCCCGGCCATGAGGGACGGCATCGGCGCCCACGGCGTGAAGCTGAACGTGGCCGACCAGTTCGACGAGCTGGTGAAAACGCGGGTCACCGAGACGGTGGACGGCCGGGTCCTGCCGTCGATCCGGGAAGCGGAGCAGGCGGCGGACGCGATCCTCCACCTGGCCCCCGAGACGAACGGCGAGATCGCCTGGGACGGCTACAGGTACCTCGAGAAGAGGACGGGCCTGAAGCTGGTCGACCTCGCCGAAGGGGCGCGGGCGGCGCGGACGACGTACAAGGAGCTGCAGGCGCAGCCGCGCCGCATCCTGAACAGCCCGTGCTGGTCCGGGCTCGTCGAGAACGGGCGCGCCTACTCGGCCTTCACGACGCAGGTCGAGAAGCTCCTGCCGTGGCGGACGCTCACCGGACGGCAGCACCTCTACCTCGACCACCAGGGGTACCTGGACTTCGGCGAGAACCTGCCCGTCTACAAGCCGGTGCCGCGCCCGGCCGAGTACGGCGACCTGAGGGAGAGCATCGACGACGGGCTCCTCCTGAACTACCTGACGCCGCACGGCAAGTGGCACATCCACTCGACCTACTCCGAGAACCACCGGATGCTGACGCTGTCGCGCGGCATCGAGCCGCTCTGGGTGAGCGACCGGGACGCCGAGAAGATCGGGATCGTCGACAACGACTGGGTCGAGATCCACAACGACCACGGCGTGGTCTGCACGCGGGCGGTGGTCTCCGCCCGCATTCCGGCCGGCATCTGCATCCAGTACCACGCGCCCGAGCGGACGATCGGGGTGCCGAAGTCGCCGCTGCGCGGCGGACGCCGGGCGGGGGGGCACAACAGCCTGACGCGCATCCGGCTGAAGCCCGTCCTCATGGTGGGCGGCTACGGGCAGTTCACCTACCACTTCAACTACTGGGGCCCCACGGGTGTGAACCGCGACACCTCGGTCCGAGTCCGGAAGCTGTCCAAGGTCGAGCTGTAGGAGCAGGACGATGGATGTACGCGCACAGGTCTCGATGGTCTTCCACCTCGACAAGTGCATCGGCTGCCACACCTGCTCGATCGCCTGCAAGAACATCTGGACGGACCGCAAGGGCGCCGAGTACATGTGGTGGAACAACGTCGAGACGAAGCCGGGGACGGGCTACCCGACGGCCTGGGAGGACCAGGAGAAGTACAAGGGGGGCTGGGAGAAGGACGGGGACGAGCTGAAGGTGCGCGCCGTCGGGAAGGTGCGGGGCGCCATGACGGTGTTCCACAACCCGAATCTCCCCACGATCGACGACTATTACGAGCCCTTCACCTACACCTACAAGGACCTCTTCGACGCGAAGGAGGGTGCGGACCAGCCGATCGCCAGGCCGATCTCGATGATTACGGGCAAGGAGATGGAGATCGAGGCCGGGCCGAACTGGGACGACGACCTCGGGGGCTCGCCGGTCTACGCGGTGAACGACCCGAACCTGGCCCACGTCTCGGCCGAGGAGCGCAGCGTGCTCTTCGAGCTGCAGAAGCTCGTCTTCTTCTATCTCCCGAGGATCTGCAACCACTGCGTCAACCCGACCTGTGTGGCGGCCTGCCCGTCGGGCGCGCTCTACAAGCGGGGCGAGGACGGGATCGTCCTCCTCAGCCAGGAGCGCTGCCGCGCCTGGCGGTTCTGCGTCACCGCGTGCCCGTACAAGAAGGTCTACTTCAACTGGGGCACGGGCAAGAGCGAGAAGTGCATCCTCTGCTACCCGCGCCTCGAGACCGGGCAGGCGCCCGCGTGCTTCCACTCGTGCGTCGGGCGGATCCGCTACTTCGGGATCGTCCTCTACGACGCCGAGAAGATCGAGGAGACGCTGGCGGCCGACGAGAAGGACCTCGTCACGGCGCAGCGCAAGATGATCCTCGACCCGAAGGACCCGGAGGTGATCGCGGCCGCGAAGCGGGCCGGCATCACCGACGACGTGATCGCCTCGGCTCAGAAGTCGCCCGTCTACAAGTGGGTCGTCGAGTGGGGACTGGCGCTGCCGCTTCACGCCGAGCACCGGACGCTCCCCATGCTGTTCTACGTCCCGCCGCTCCTCCCCGTGATGGCCGCGAACGGCGAGCAGGGCTACGACACGACGATCGCCGGCGGCTCGGGGGACGAGAAGGGTCCCCGGGACACGACGGTCGGGTTCCTCGGCGCGATCGACAAGTACCGCCTGCCGCTCCAGTACATGGCGAGCCTCTTCGGCGCCGGGAACGAGGGCGTCGTGCGGTACGCGCTCCGCAAACAGCTCGCGGTGAGGACCTACCGCCGCGCGGTGACCGTGGGCGACGTCGACGCTCGAGGACGCCACGAGGCTCCTCGCCGAGGCGGACACCACGGTGGAAGAGGCCGAGGCGATCTACTACCTGACGTCGATCGCCCCGGCGGACGACCGGTTCGTGATCCCGCCGATGCACCGCGAGCAGGCGATCGAGATGCTCGACGAGCCGCTCGCGGTGAAAGGCTTCGCGGGGATGGGCTTCCGCAAGAAGCCGGAGAGAGGCTCGTGAGGCTCGCCGAGGTCGACCCGGCCCTCGTCTCCTGCGCGCTCGGGCAGGTCGCGGCCGCGCTCGACTACCCGAACGGCTCGTCCGCGCGCGGCGCCCTCGAGGGGGCCGGGCTGGCGGAGGACGTCGCGCCGGAGATGTCCGCGGCGCTCCTCGAGGCTGTCGGGCTGGCTGTCGTCGGCGGCGCCGGGCGGGGCCGAGGAGCGCTACTCGGGGCTCTTCGACCTGTCGCCGGTCTGCACGCTCCACCTCGGGTATCACCTCTTCGGCGAGTCGTACCAGCGGGGCGCCCTCCTCTCGGGGCTCGTGGCCGAGATGCGGAAGGCGGGCGTGGCGCTCGGCGACGGCGAGCTGTCCGACTACCTGCCGGCCGTCCTCAGGCTCCTGGCCGCGCTGCCGCCAGATGAGGACCGGGAGACGCTCGTCGACGCGCTCCTCCTCCCGGGGCTCACGCGCATGACGGAGGCCCTGAAGGACACCGACAGCCCGTGGGCCGACGTCCTGCGGGCGCTGCCCTCCTTCCTCGCGCCGCTCGGCGGCGGCGAACCGCTTCCCCCGCCCGAGAGGGTCGACGACGTCGACCTGGAGGCTGACGCCCTTGCTTAACGTCCTGCTCTTCGCCGCGCTCCCTTACGTCTCGGTCGTCCTCTTCCTGCTGGTGTCGATCCAGAGGTACCGGCGGGACCCGTTCACGTTCAGCAGCCTCTCGTCGCAGTTCCTCGAGACGAAGGAGCTCTTCTGGGGGTCGGTCCCGTTCCATTTCGGGATACTGACGCTCTTCTTCGGCCACCTCGTGGGGTTCCTCTTCCCTCGAGGGATGACGCTCTGGAACGGCGTGCCGATCCGGCTCTTCCTCCTCGAGTCCACGGCGCTCGCGGCCGCGCTCCTGACGCTCTTCGGCCTCGGGGCGCTCATCGTGCGGCGCGCGGCGGCGCCCCGCCTGCGGGTGGTGACGTCGGCGGCCGACATCCTCGTCTACGTCCTCCTCCTGTTCGAGATCGGCACCGGTCTCTGGGTCGCGATCACGTTGCGGTGGGGGAGCGCGTGGTACACGCAGACCGTCGTCCCGTACCTCTGGTCCCTCGTCCGGTTCCAGCCCGAGATCCAGCTGATGGTCGACCTGAAGCTCCCGGCGCAGATACACGTCGTGGGCGCCTGGGTCCTCCTGGGGGTCTTCAGCTTCACGCGGCTCGTCCACGCCCTGGTCGCCCCCGTGCCGTACCTCTGGCGCCCGAACCAGCTCGTGGTCTGGAACCGGCCGCGGGGCGCCGCGAAGCGCTGAGAGCGCCGGGGCCGAAGAGAGACGGATGAGCGGGCGCGCGAAGGCCTGGACGGTTCTGACGATGAACACGCTGGCGTTCACCGTCTGCTTCGCCGTCTGGATGATGAACGGCGTCCTCGTCACGTTCCTCGTCGACAACAAGGCCTTCGCCTTCGACAAGGCGGAGATGGGATGGCTGATCGGGCTCCCCGTCCTGACGGGGTCCCTCCTGCGGCTCCCCGCCGGAATCCTGACCGACCGCTTCGGGGGGCGCGTCGTCTTCACGGCCGTGCTGCTCGTCTCGGCCGTGGCCGCGTTCCTCACGAGCTTCGCGAACGGCTTCTGGAGCTTCGCCGCCGGCGGTCTCGGCTTCGGCATCGCGGGGAGCTCCTTCGCGGTCGGCGTCGCGTACACGGCCACGTGGTTCCCGAAGGAGCAGCAGGGGACGGCGCTCGGCATCTTCGGGATGGGGAACGTCGGCGCCGCCCTGACGAGCATGACGGCTCCGTTCGTGCTGCAGGCCTTGACGGGGAAGGGGGCGCACGTGGAGAGCTGGCGGGCGCTCCCCCGGATCTTCGCCGCGGCCCTCCTCGTGACGGCCGTCGTCTTCTGGCTCTTCACGTACACCCGCGAGGGCCTGCCGTCGGCCTCGAAGAGCCTCGCCCAGCGGCTCGAGCCGCTGAAGGTGATGCGGGTGTGGCGTTTCGGGCTCTACTACCTCCTCGTCTTCGGCGGGTTCGTCGCGCTCGCGCAGTGGCTGATCCCCTACTACGTGAACGCCTATTCGGTCTCGGTGTCGGCGGCCGGCGTCCTCGCCGCGGCCTTCAGCCTCCCGTCGGGCCTCTTCCGCGCCGTCGGCGGCTGGCTCTCGGACCGCTACGGGGCCCGGCGGGTCATGTACTGGGTGCTCGGCGGCTGCTGTACCTGCTGCGTCCTGCTCGCCGTGCCGCGCATGGACGTCTTCGCGCCCGGCGAGGGGATCATGGCCGTGTCGGCCGGTCGCGTGGACGAGGTCACCCCTCGAGGCATCGTCGTGGCCGGCAGGACGTACCCGCTCGCGGTGCGTCCGGATCGGACCGTCGACGACCGCGACGTCATGGTCTGGCCGGCCTGGAACTCCTGGCACGAGCCGGCGGTGAAGCCCGGGGAGGCCGTCGTCAGGAAGCAGCTCCTGGCCCGCGGCGTCACGCACGTCTACTTCCAGGCCAACCGGAACATCTTCACCGGGCTGGCTCTCCTGCTCGCGATGTTCATGGGGATCGGGATGGCCGCCGTCTACAAGTACATCCCGACCTACTTCCCGGCGGACGTCGGCGTCGTGGGGGGGCTGGTGGGGGTGATCGGCGGCCTGGGGGGCTTCGTCTTCCCGATCGTCTTCGGCACCCTCGTGGGGGCCTCGGGCATCTGGACGACCTGCTGGATCCTCCTCTTCGGCCTGTCGGTCACGTGCCTCGTTTGGATGCACCGGGTCGTGACGGGGATGATGTCCGACAGCCTCCCGCGGTTCTCGCGCGAGATGGAGCAGCCCGCCATCGCGAAAGAGGTCGAGCAGCTCGCCCGGGAGATGGAAGGCCTGGCGAAGCGGCTGCGCCGGCGGGAGCCGGGGGACGCATGACCAGCCTGGAGCGGCTCCACCCGGCCTACTTCGGCATGGTGATGGCCACCGGCATCGTGTCGGTGGCGTGCAAGCTGCTGGGCCTCGGCCTCCTGGCGGACGTCCTTCTCGCGGTCAACGTCGTGACCTACGTCGTCCTCTGGGCACTCACGGTCGCGCGGGTCGCGCGCTATCCGAGACGCGTCCTCGAGGACCTCGTCGACCACCAGCGCGGGGTGGGCTTCTTCACGATGGTCGCGGGGTCGAGCGTCCTCGGCGTCCAGTGCGTCCTCGTGCGCGAGGAGCTCACGGGGGCCGTCGCGCTGCTCCTCCTGGCGGTCGTCCTCTGGGTCGTGCTGACGTACGGGGTCTTCGCCGCCTACACCGTGAAGGACGTGAAGCCGACCCTGGCGGACGGGATCAGCGGCGGCTGGCTCGTGGCCGTCGTGGCCACGGAGTCGATCTCGAACCTGGGAGGGCTCGTGGCGAGCCGCCTCCCCGGGCCGCACGACACCCTCCTCTTCTTCAGCCTCGTCTTCTGGCTCTGCGGCGGAATGCTCTACATCTGGATGATCTCGCTCATCTTCTACCGGTACACGTTCTTCCGCTTCGCGCCGTCCGACCTGATGCCCCCCTACTGGGTCAACATGGGAGCGATGGCGATCTCCGCGCTCGCGGGGACGACCCTGATCGCCAACGTGCCCCGGTCGGCCCTCCTCGGGCAGATGCGGCCCTTCCTACTCGGCTTCACCGCGCTGTTCTGGGCGACCGCCACGTGGTGGATCCCGATGCTCGTGATCCTCGCCGTCTGGAGGCACGTCTACCGGAGGTTCGAGATGACCTACGACCCGCTCTACTGGGGAGCGGTCTTCCCGCTCGGCATGTACAGCGTGAGCACGCTCCGGCTGGCTCAGGTCCTGGAGCTGCCCTTCCTCCTCTTCCTGCCGCGCGTCTTCCTGTTCGTGGCGCTCGTCGCCTGGAGCGCGACGTTCGTCGGGCTCCTGAGGCACCTCTCCCGCTCCGGAAGGACGAGCGCCCATGCGGCCGCCTAGCGCTCCCGGGCGAGCGGCGCGGCGCGCGCTGGCGGCGGGGCTCCTCGTTCTCGTCCTCGCCGCGTGCGAGCCGACGAACCGCGGCTACTCCCCGAACCAGCCCGTCGTCTACTCCCACGCGGTCCACGCCGGCGCCCTGAAGATCCCCTGCCAGTACTGCCACTACGGGGCCGAGCGTGGCCGCAACGCGGGGATCCCGCCCGC
Source organism: Holophagales bacterium (assembly GCA_016719485.1). Taxonomy (NCBI): domain Bacteria; kingdom Pseudomonadati; phylum Acidobacteriota; class Holophagae; order Holophagales; species Holophagales bacterium. Next base: position 89,720 of record JADJZB010000004.1, on the reverse strand, counting down.
GGCGATCTGCATGAACTGCCACGCACAGGTGCAGAAGGACCACCCGGAGGTGGTCAAGGTGAAGAAGGCGCTCTCCGAGGGGCGGGCGATCGAGTGGGTCCGCGTCCACCGCCTTCCGGATTTCGTCTTCTTCGACCACTCGATCCACGTGACGAAGGGCGTCGCCTGCCAGACCTGCCACGGAGCGGTGGAGACGATGGGCCGGGTGACCCAGGAGAGCGCCCTCACCATGGGCTGGTGCCTCGACTGCCATCGTCGCAGCTGGCCGAAAGCCGCCGAGAGGGCGGCGGTCGCGGCGCTCAACGTGCCCCGGGAGGAGGCCTTTCCGCCCGGAACCGCGCCGATGACCCGGGCCAACCGGTTGACCGACTGCGCGGTCTGCCATCACTGAGATGGCGGATGCGCTGATCAGGGGAAGGCGTTCCGATGAGCCGACGAAGGAAGCACCCGACCCCGTGGATCGAGCCTCTTGGCCCGCTCTCCGAGGTCCCGTCTCCCGAGAGGGACGAGCGGGACGAGCCGCCCCTTCCGCCCGCGAGCCGGCGGGAGTTCCTCAGGGGGCTCGGCATCGGCGCGGCGGTGACGCTGACGGCCTGCCAGCGCTCCCCGGTGCGCCACGCGCTGCCGTACCTCGTGCCGCCGGACGAGATCACGCCGGGCGTCCCGGTTCACTACGCCTCGACCTGCACGGCGTGCCCGGCCGCGTGCGGTCTCATGGTGTCGGCCCTCGACGGGCGTCCCGTGAAGCTCGAGGGGCACCCCGATCACCCGCTCTCGAAGGGGGGCCTCTGCGCGATCGGGCAGGCCGACGTGCGCGCCCTGTACGACGCGGGACGCCTGCAGGGACCGACCCTCGGGGGCAGGCCGGTCACCTTCGCCGAGCTGGACGCCCACGTTCTCGCGAGGCTCGGGGAGGTGCGCGAGGCGGGGAAGAAGGTCTTCGTCCTCGCACCCACGCTGTCGGGACCGACGGCCCGGGAGACCGTCGCGCGGTTCCTCGCCCCGTATGGCGGGACCCTCGTCGAGCACGACCCGGGCCCGGCCTCCTCCTCGGCGCTGCTCGAGGCCCACGGGCTCCTGACCGGCCGCCCGCTCGCTCCGGCGCTGGACCTCGCTCAGGCCGACCTCGTCGTCTCCCTGGGAGGAGATCCGCTGGCCACCGGCCCGGAGCCCGTCGCGCACACGCAGGCGTGGGCGGCCCGGCGGCGGGAGAGCGGACGCCGAGGAGCCCCCCGCCTCGTGCAGATCGAGGGCTCGCTCTCGCTGACCGGCGCGGCCGCGGACGAGAGGTGGAGCTCCACGGCGGCCGAGCGGCGCGCTCTCGCCCTCTTCATTGCGGCCGGAGTGGCCCGGAAGACCGGCGCAGGCGACGTCGCGGCCGCACTGGGCTCCGTCCCGGACCCACCCACGCCGGCACGGGCTGCCGCGCTGGTCGCCGAGCTGGTGGCCTGCTGCGGGCGCTCCCTCGTCGTCAGCGCCTCCGACGATCTCTCCGAGCAGCTCGCCGTGGCGATCACGAACCGGCTTCTCGGGAACGAAGGGAAGACGCTCGACGTCGTCCGGCCGTCGCTCGTCCGGCGGGGGCTCGACCGGGACCTCGCGGCGTTCCTCGGGGACGTCGAGTCGGCGGCCGCCGGCGCCGTGTTCGTCCTCGACCTCGACCCGGTGGACGAGCTCCCGGGGGGCGAGGCTCTCGCGACGGCGCTCGCCGGCCTCCCGCTGTCGGTGGCGATCACCGACCGACCGACCGCCACCGCGGCGGCCTGCGGCGCGGTCGCGGCCGCCCACCACGCCCTGGAGCGGTGGGGCGACTTCGAGCCGCGCGCGGGCCTCGTGACCTTCGCGCAGCCCACGCTGCGCCCGCTCTACGGGACGCGGCACCCGATGGAGAGCATCCTGCGCTGGTCGGGCGAGGAGAGTCCGGACTACCGGGAGCGGATGAGAGCGGGCTGGGAGACGCGCGCCGGAGCGGGGGCCGCGTTCTCCGGCCTCTTCACCCGCGCCCTCCAGAACGGCAGGTCCGAGGAGCTCTCGGCCGCCTTGCCGCCGCTCCCGCCCCAGGTGCCAGATTCCGAGGGGCTGGCGCGCAGCGTGACGGCGCTTGCCGCGGCCGTCGCGGCCGCCTCGGCCGTCGCGACGAAGACGGAGGTCCCCGCGCTCGAGGTGGAGCTCGTGGCGCAGGTCGGCCTCGGCGCCGGGCGGAGCGCGCACGTGCCGTGGCTCCGCGAGCTGCCCGACCCGCTCACACGCGTCTCCTGGACCGGTTGCGTGCGCCTCGCTCCGTCGCGTGCCGAGGCGCTCGGCGTGGCGGACGGCGACCACGTGAGGGTGGAGGTGGCGGGACGCTCGGTCACGCTCCCGGCGCGGATCCTCCCCGGGCAGGACCCGAGGGTCCTGGGCGTCCCGGTCGGCTTCGGCCGCAAGGACGGCGACGGCGGGGTCGCCGGGCGGAACGGCTATCGCCTCGCGCGGCTCGAGGGGCGCCTCCGAACGCAGGGGCTCGCCGCGACGGCAACGAAGGCCGCCGGGCACGAAGACCTGCCGCTCATGCAGCCTCACGGGACGACGGAGGGGCGGCCGATCGTCTATCAGCTCTCCCGGTTCGACGAGGCGATCGAGAGCGACGAGCACCACAAGGCCGAGAGCCTCTGGCCCGGCCGGCCGCCCACCGTTCCGAAGTGGGAGATGGTGATCGACCTCGACGCCTGCACCGGGTGCAGCGGGTGCGTCGTCGCGTGCCAGGCCGAGAACAACCTGCCGGTCGTCGGCCCGGACGAGATGCGCCGGCACCGGGACATGTACTGGCTGCGGATCGACCGTTACTTCGTGGGAGACGCCGAGAGCCCGGACGTCCTCTTCGAGCCGATGCTCTGCTCGCAGTGCGAGAACGCGCCCTGCGAGACCGTCTGCCCGGTGGCGGCCACAGTCCACAGCGAGGACGGGCTGAACCAGCAGGTCTACAACCGGTGCGTCGGGACCCGCTACTGCGCGAACAACTGCCCGTACAAGGTGCGGCGCTTCAACTGGTTCGATTACCCCGCCGCCGCGCCGGTGGAGAAGCTCGTCCTGAACCCGAACGTCGTCGTGCGCTCGCGGGGCGTGATGGAGAAGTGCACGTTCTGCGTGCAGCGGATCCAGGCGACCCGGATCGCGGCCCGGCGGGACGGCCACGAGGACTGGCGCGGTCTCGGCGGGAAGACGGCCTGCCAGGAGAGCTGCCCCGCGAAGGCGATCACGTTCGGGGACGCCACCGACCCGCGCGGCGAGGTGGCGGCGATGAAGAAGAGCCCCCGCGCCTTCCAGGTGCTGGCGGAGCTCGGCGTGCGGCCCGCCGTCACCTACCTGGCGAAGGTGAGGACGAAAGAGGGCGCGGCGGCGGGGAAGGAGACCGCATGAGCGCCGGCGCCGAGCGCGTCGAGGAGCTCATCCTCGGCAACCCCACCTTCTCGCAGGTGACGAACGAGATCGCGAGCCCGATGGAGCGCCGTCCGGGACCCGCCTGGTGGGGCGCCTTCCTGACGGCGGCCTCGGTCCTCACGCTGGGGGTGGTCCTGATCGGCTACACCATGTCGAGAGGCATCGGGGTCTGGGGTCTCAACCGGACCGTGGGCTGGGGCTACGACATCACCAACTTCGTCTTCTGGGTCGGGATCGGGCACGCCGGGACCCTCATCTCCGCGATCCTCCTCCTCTTCCGGCAGCGCTGGCGCACCTCGATCGCCCGCGCGGCCGAGGGGATGACGATCTTCGCGGTCCTCTGCGCGGCGATCTTCCCGCTCATCCACATGGGCCGTCCCTGGCTCGCCTTCTGGGTCTTCCCGTACCCCAACACGCGCGGGCCGATCTCGGTGAACTTCCGCTCGCCGCTCCTCTGGGACGTCTTCGCGATCTCGACGTACTTCACCGTCTCGCTCCTCTTCTGGTACGTCGGCCTCATCCCCGACCTCGCGACGATGCGGGACCGGAGCACCGGCTGGAGGCGCCGGATCTACGCCTTCCTGGCCCTCGGCTGGGACGGGGGGACGCGGACCTGGCAGCGCTACGAGAAGGCCTGCGTCCTCCTCGCAGGGCTCGCCACGCCGCTCGTCGTGTCGGTCCACACGATCGTCTCCTTCGACTTCGCCACGAGCGTCATCCCGGGCTGGCACACCACGATCTTCCCGCCGTACTTCGTCGCGGGCGCCGTCTTCAGCGGCTTCGCGATGGTGATCACGCTCCTCCTCGTCACGCGGAAGGTGCTCGGCCTCGAGCGCTACATCACGGCGAGCCACTTCGAGAAGATGGCCAGGGTGCTCCTGACGACCGGGATGATCGTCGGTTTCGCCTATGCCACGGAGCTGTGCATCGCCCTCTACAGCGGCAACCGCTACGAGCGCTTCACCTTCGAGAACCGGGCGTTCGGCCCCTACGCGTGGGCCTACTGGACGATGGTCGCCTGCAACGTCCTCGTGCCCCAGGTCTTCTGGTGGGCGCGCGCCCGGCGCTCGGCGCTCGTCCTCTTCGTCGCCGCGTGCCTCGTGAACGTCGGGATGTGGTTCGAGCGGTTCAACATCATCGTGACGTCGCTCCACCGCGACTACCTCCCCTCCTCGTGGAGCTACTACACGCCGACGCTCGTCGAGATGGGGATCCTCCTCGGGAGCTTCGGGCTCTTCTTCACCTGCTTCCTCCTCTTCGTGCGCTTCGCGCCGGTCGTGGCGTTTCACGAGGTGAAGCTGACGCTCGCAGAGCAACGGGAGACCCCCCATGCCGTCCGCTGACAGCGCCGTCGCCTCGCCTATGGGCTCCCGCAGGCGAATCCACACGCTGGCCTTTGACGACCCCTCGCGGGCCCTCGCCGCCGTCCGGGCGCTGCGGGCCGACGGGTTCGAGGTGGACGACGTCCACACGCCGTACGCGGTGCACGGGATGGACGAGGCGCTCGGGCTGCCCGAGACGCGGCTGGGGCTGGCGACGCTCGCCGGAGGGCTCCTCGGTGCGGGCGTGGCCTTCGGCTTCCAGTTCTGGACGCACGCGGTCGACTGGCCGCTCGTCATCGGCGGGAAGTCGCCGCTCGCGCTGCCGGCCCAGGTCCCGGTCAGCTTCGAGCTGACGATCCTGTTCGCCGCGTTCGCGACGGTGGGGACGTTCCTGGCGCGGCGCCGGCTCTTCCCGCGGATCGCCGTGACGCCGCCGTCGCAGCCGGGTCCGGGCGTCACCGACGACAGGTTCGTCGTCCTCGTCGTCGAGCGCGACGCCGGCTTCCGCCCGGCGCGTCTCCGCGAGCTGGCTCGGGAGCTGGGGCCGGTCGAGACCGTCGAGGGCTGGAGGGTGATGTGACCCGCTCGAAGAGCCGCGGCGCGCCCGCGCCGATCCTGGCCGTCCTGGCCGCCGTCGGCAGCCTGGCCGGCTGCTCCGCCGAGGGGGATCGGCCCGGGATGACGTTCCTTCCTGAGATGGTCGATTCGGGCGTGGTCCACGCGTACGACCGGAACCCGATGAGAGAGAGCGTCCCGTCTCTCTTCCTCCCGCCCGCGGGGACCGTGCCCGTCGAGCGGCTCCCGTTCGAGTACGGCCCGGGCCCCGAGGAGGCGCGGCGGGCGGGAGTGGAGCTGCGCAACCCGTTCGTCGCGGGGCCGGAGTCGCTGGCGCGCGGCAAGCAGGTCTACGACACGGTCTGCACCGTCTGTCACGGTCCGAAGGGCGAGGGGGACGGTCCGATCATCGGCCGGTTCCCGAACCCGCCGAGCCTCCTGGCGCCGCACGCGCAGGGGCTCCCGGACGGGCAGATCGTCCACGTCATCACCCGGGGCCAGGGGATCATGCCGTCCCACGCCGCCCAGGTCCTCCTCGAGGACCGTTGGAAGGCGGTGCTGTACGTGCGGCAGCTCCAGGGGGTCCCGGCGGTCCCGCCGGAGGTGGCGCCATGACCGAACGGACCCTCTCCCGGCTGCTCCGGACCCGGCCGCTCGAGGCGGGCGCCCTCGGCGTCGTCGCCGCCGGGCTCCTCGTGGCCGGAGCGGTCCTGGATCCGCGGCAGGCGTTCGCGGGCCTCCTGACCGCCGCGCTTTTCGGGCTGATGCTCGCTCTCGGAGCGGCGGTCTTCGCCGCGATCCAGGGCGTCTCCGGGGCCCGGTGGTGGGCCCCGGTCTACGGGGGTGACGGCCTCGGTCGCCGGGACCTTTCGCGGTCCCCGCGGCTCTCCTCGGTCTCACGCTTCTCTTCGGGATCCCCGCGCTCTACGCATGGGCGCAGCCCGAGGCGGCGTCGAACCACCTCCTCGCGGCCAAGGCCGTCTGGCTCAACCGCCCCCTCTTCCTCGCGAGGGCCCTCCTGATCCTGCTCGTCTGGGCCGGGGTCATCGGCCTCCTGCGGGACCGGCTGCGCGCCCTCGGATCGGGAGAGGCAGGCGCGTCCAGGCGCTTCACCCGGACGTCGGTCGGCTTTCTCCTCGTCCTCGGCCCCACGATCTCCGTGGCCTTCTGGGACTGGGTGATGTCGCTCGAGCCGGAGTGGTACAGCACGATGTTCGCGGTCTACGGTTTCGCGGGGACCTTCCTCGGAGGGATCGCGACCGTCACCGCGGTCGCGCTCTTCCTCGACGCCCGCGGTGGGCTGCCCCAGCCGCTGTCGGCCGCGACGCGCCACGACCTTGGCAAGCTCCTGTTCGGCTTCGCCACGTTCTGGGCCTACATCTGGTTCTGCCAGTACCTCCTGATCTGGTACAGCAACATCCCCGAGGAGACCCCGTACTACGCGCTTCGCTTCCAGGGCGGCTGGACGGCGCTCTTCTGGCTCAACCCCGTCGTGAGCTTCCTCGTGCCGTTCGTGGTGCTGCTCGGCGCGAGCGCCAAGAAGCGGCCGACGGCTCTCGGCCACGCGGCGCTCGTCGTCATCCTCGGGCGGTGGCTCGACGCGTTCGTGATGGTCGCGCCCTCGGCGGGTCCGCTGCCCGCGATCCCGTTCTACGCCGTCGCGGCCTCGCTCCTCGTCCTCGCGGGGATGGCGCTCGCCTTCGACCGGCTCTGGCTTCGGGGGCGGGGCGTCGCCCGGGACGCTCCGCTAGCGGGGGAGGCGGCGCTCTCGTGAAGGCGGGGCGATCGTCCGTTCGTCGGCTCGATACTGTCGGGCGACAACTCTCGCGTGCCGCTCAGATCCCGCGCAGCCCGCTACCCCGTAGAGCGCGGGAATGGAGTCGTTTCTCTCGCGAGACGGACGAAATACTCGCTATTGGCTCGGGAGGGAGGCCTGGAGCTTCTCGAACCCGGCGCGGATGGTGGGCTTGGCCGCGAAGGTCCGGAGCGCCGTCTCGATGACCGACCGGGCTTCGTCCAGGCGACCGGTCTTGAGAAGCACCGCGGCGTAGACGTCCTGCACGTCCGCGTACGCCCGGTGGTCTGGCGGCACGCCGGCCTCTCCGACGCCGGGGGGCGCCCCGTGAGCGGGCCCGCGCCCGCGTCGGGGCCGCCCGGATACCGATTCTCCGCGCCGGCATGACTGCCGTCATGCCGCGGCGCCCTCGTCCCTTCTCATTCGAGACGGGAATACGTAGTGTCCCGGCATGCTCTCGACGCTGAATATCCGCGCCCTCGGCTGGGCACTCCTCGCCTCGGCCCTCCTCGCGGCGTCCGTCGTCGCGGGCTCGCGGAACCTCCAGAACTTCGACGGGGCTCTCGCGGCCTACCTCTTCGCGACGCTCTTCGCGGCGTTCGGGATCGTCTACCGCTACGCCGTCTGGCTCCAGCGGCCGCCGACCCGGCTCTACTGGCGGGCCGGCTGGCGGCTCCTCTTCTCCCGCCGCTTCCCCGTCTACCTCGCCGAGCTCCTCCGCCGCTTCGTCGACGAGCTCGCGCTCCAGCGTTTCATCTGGAGGCGGAGCCCGAAGCGGGGCCTCGCGCACGTCCTCCTCGCGTGGGGGTGCCTCTCGGCCTTCGCGATCACGATCCCGCTCGTCTTCGGCTGGGTCCACTTCACGCTGAGAGCGGGCACGATCGACGTCTACGAGGCGCACCTCCTCGGCTTCCACGCCTTCGACTTCCCGCTCGGCGGCTTCGTGGCGCTGAACCTCTTCCACGCCCTGAACTGGTCGTCGGTCCTCGTCCTCCTCGGCGTCTTCGGGTTCCTGAGGCGCCGGATCACCGACGCCGGGCAGATCGCGACGCAGACCTTCGAGATGGACCTGATGCCGCTCGTCCTCCTCGTCCTGATCTCCGTCACCGGGCTCGGCCTGACCTGGGACTACGAGCTGATGCAGGGGCGCGCGCACGCCTTCATGGCGATCAGCCACGCGATCACGGTCATCCTCTTCCTCCTCTGGCTCCCGTTCGGGAAGTTCTTCCACGTCTTCCAGCGCCCGGCGCAGCTCGGCGTCGCGCTCTACCAGCGCGAGGGGACGGCGGCGAGCAGGCCGTCTGCCCGCACACGGGCGAGGCGTTCGCCTCCCGGATGCACGTCGAGGACCTGAAGCAGGTGACGTCGGAGCTCGGCTACGACTACCGCCTCACCGGGGGCGGCTCGCACCTCGACCTCTCCCCACAGGGCAAGCGGGCCGCGCTCGCGAAGGCCCACCTCGCCGCCCGCAACGAATCGGGCGCCTTCTTCGGCTGAGAGGAACGAAATGGCACGCCTTCCCGTATCCCCCGACGCCCTCGTCGCCCAGTTCGGCCCGCGCCTCGGCTTCCCGCCGAAGGAGGGCTTCCCCGGCCGCGACGAGCCCGACCGCGTCGTCCCGACCCACTGCTGCTTCTGCGGGATGCAGTGCGGCATCAAGCTCCTCGTCAAGGACAACCGGATCGTCGGCTTCGACCCGTGGGAGGAGTTCCCGTTCAACGAGGGGCGCCTCTGCCCGAAGGGGGTCCAGCGGTACCTCCAGAACAACCACCCCGACCGGCTCCTCTCCCCTCTCGAGAGGGTCGAGGGGCAGGGGTTCCGCCCGGTGTCGTGGGACGCCGCGCTCGACCGCACCGTTTCCGAGATCCGGCGGATCCAGGAGAAGCACGGGAAGGACGCCTTCGCGATGCTCTCCGGCGTCTCGCTGACGAACGAGAAGAGCTACCTCGTCGGGAAATTCGCCCGCCTCGCCCTGGGCACGCGGAACCTCGACTACAACGGCCGGCTCTGCATGGTGAGCGCCGGCGCCGGGAACAAGAAGGCGTTCGGCCTCGACCGGGCGAGCAACACCTACGAGGACCTCGCGAAGGCCGAGGTGATCCTCGTCGCCGGGGCGAACGTCAGCGAGACCTTCCCGACGCTCACCCACTGGATCTGGCAGGCCCGCGACAACGGCGCGAAGCTCATCGTCGTCGACCCGCGGATGACGCCGCTCGCGCGGACGGCCGACCTCCACCTCCCCGTCCGCCCCGGCCGCGACTCGGCCCTCTTCGGGGCGATCCTCAAGCAGCTCGTCGACCGCGACCAGCTCGACCACGACTTCATCGCGAACCACACCTCCGGCTTCGAGGAGGCCGTCGAGGCGGTGAAGGGCTACGACCTCGCCTGGGCCGAGGAGGTGACCGGCATCCCGCGGCGGAAGATCGAGGCCGCCTCCGAGTGGTGGGGGAAGGCGAAGACGAGCTTCCTCCTCCACGCCCGCGGCATCGAGCACCACACGAAGGGGGTCGAGAACGTCGTCTCGGCGATCAACCTCGTCCTGGCGACGGGGCGGATCGGCAAGCCCTTCTGCGGCTACGGGACGATCACCGGGCAGGGGAACGGCCAGGGGGGGCGCGAGCACGGCCACAAGTGCGACCAGCTCCCCGGCAACCGCGACATCGAGAACCCGAAGCACCGGGAGTGGATCGCCGGCGTCTGGGGCGTGCCGGAGCCGGAGATCCCGGGGAAGGGGCTCTCGGCCTACGAGATCGTCGAGGCGATCCACCGGGGCGAGATCAAGGGGCTCCTCTCGATCTGCTTCAACCCGCTCGTGTCGCTCCCGAACGCGAACTTCGTCCGCGAGGCCCTCGAGAAGCTCGAGTACTTCGCCGTGATCGACTTCTTCCTCTCCGAGACGGCCCGCCACGCCGACGTCGTCCTCGCCGGGTCGCTCCACGAGGAGGAGGAGGGGACGGTCACGACCGCCGAGGGGCGCGTCACGCGCATCCGGGCCGCGATCGACCCGCCGGACGGCGCCTGGCGCGACACGGACATCTTCCTCGACCTCGCCCGCCGCCTCGGGAAGGGCGAGCTCTTCGACTTCGCCGCCCCGGCGCCCCTCGCCGGGACGCGCGAGGGGTCGCTCTTCACGGCGCAGCGGATCTTCGACGAGCTGCGCGCCGCCTCGAAGGGGGGGACGGCCGACTACTTCGGCATCACCTACGAGAAGATCGAGGCGAACCTCGGCGTCTTCTGGCCCTGCCCGTCCATCGACCACCCCGGGACGCCCCGCCTCTGGGAGGACCGCAAGTTCGCGACGCCGGACGGCAAGGGCGCACTTCAACGCCGTCCGCTACCGCGACCCGGGCGAGGTGACCGACTCCGACTACCCCGTCATCCTGACGACGGGCCGGGTCGTCTCGCAGTACCTCTCGGGGACGCAGACCCGTCGCATCGGCAAGCTCGTCGAGCAGTACCCCGAGCCGCTCCTCGAGATCCACCCGTCGCTCGCGAAGACTCTCGGGATCACCGACCGCGACCTCGTGAGGGTCGAGACGCGGCGCGGCGCCGCCGAGTTCCCGGCCCAGCTCGTCACGACGATCCGCGAGGACACCGTCTTCGTTCCGTACCACTGGCCCGGCCGGAAGTCGGCGAACCTCCTCACCTCGGGGAACCTCGACCCCGTCTCGAAGATCCCCGAGTTCAAGGTGAGCGCCTGCCGGCTCGTGCCGACGGGCCGCAAGGCGCCCTCCGCCGCCGAGGCGAAGGCGTTCGCGAGCGTCTGAGGCGGGAGGCGCGATGACGACGACCGCCTACCGGGGCCACGAGGAGTTCTTCCTCGACCCGCAGCGCTGCATCGGGTGCCACGCCTGCGAGATGGCCTGTGCCGAGTGCGAGACGAACGGACAGCTCGCGATGATCCACGTCGACTACGTCGACCGGGCCGAGAGCCCGCAGACCGCCGTCCAGGTCTGCATGCACTGCGAGGAGCCGACCTGCGCGCGCGTCTGCCCCGCCGACGCGATCGCGAGGGACGAGCTCGGCGTCGTCCACTCGGCGAACGCCGCCCGCTGCATCGCCTGCAGCAACTGCGTCCTCGCCTGCCCCTTCGGCGTCCCGAAGAAGGTCGAGGCGATGAAGCTGATGATGAAGTGCAACCTCTGCTACGACCGGACGAGCGCGGGGCGAAGGCCCATGTGCGCGACGGTCTGCCCGAGCGGCGCCCTCTTCTACGGGACGCGCGAGCGGATGGCCGGGATGCGGCCGAACAGCTCGCCCGTGAACGAGTTCCGCTTCGGCCTGCAGCGCGTGAGGACGCGCGTGAACGTGATGATGCCGAAGGGCTCGACCGAGCTCGTCGTCGACGGAGGGGACGCGCGATGACCGACCGCCCCGAGAACCTTCCCGCCCGCCCGGCGTGGGAGGTCGACTTCCCCCTCGAGCGCGTCGAGGCTCAGCACGTCTCGCGGCGCGAGTTCGCAAAGTTCCTCGTCCTGGCCTCCGGCGGCCTCGCCGTGGGGAGCGGCTGGGTCGCGGCCAAGGACGCCCTCTTTCCCCCCGCGGCGATCCCCGGGCCGGTCCGCCTCGCGGCCCTCTCCGAGATCCCCGTCGGCGGGATGACGTCGTTCACGATCCCGGGGCTGAACCAGCCGGGGATCCTGATCCGCCTCGAGGAAGGGCTCTTCCGCGCGTTCGAGCAGAAGTGCACCCACCTCTCCTGCGCTGTCTTCTTCGACCCCGGCTCGAGGAAGATCGAGTGCCCCTGCCACAACGGGGCGTTCGACCCGCTGAGCGGGGCCGTCCTCCAGGGGCCCCCGCCGAGGCCCCTCCGCTCCTTCCCCGTGGAGGTCCGCGGCGACGAGGTGTGGCTCGTCCCGCCGGTCGCGCCGGGAGACGGAGGGCGCATGACCGACTTCCGCCGCGCCCAGGAGCAGTCGCACCCGACGAAGACGAACACCGTCCTCCTCGGGGTCATCCTCCTCCTCGTCCTCATCGTCTCGCTGCAGGTCTGGCTCCTGACCGCCGGCCTCAACACCGCGCTCGGTGGGGACCGCTCGATCGTCTGGCCCGCCTTCATGGCTTCGCTCGTCCTCTTCCTCGCCGGGGCCGCGTCCCTCCGCTACCTGCCGCGGCCGATCCGCGCGGTCGCGGTGCGCCCCGCGGCGGAGAGTTTCCCCGACGCGGCGCTCGCCTGGCGGACGCTCGCGATCAGCGCGGTCTCCCTCACGCTGGCCTTCGCCGTCTGGTTCATGTGGTCGGCGATCGCCATCAAGCTCCCCGACGCCGGCTTCCGGATCTCGCCGGGGCAGCGCTTCTGGCTCACTGCCACGCCCGTCATCCTCGGCTCCATCCTCCGGATCCCCTACGGTGTCTTCGTCTCCCGTTTCGGGAGCCGGCGGACGCTCGCGGCCGTGACGCTCCTCCTCCTCGTCCCCTGCATCGGCACGGGGATCGCCGTGCAGGACCCGTCGACGCCGTTCGGCGTCCTCCTCTTCTGGTCGGCCGTCACCGGCATCGCCGGGGCGAACTTCGCGACCTCCATGGCCGTCGTCACGCTCTGGTTCCCGAAGTCGAAGCAGGGTTCGGCCCTCGGGATCAACGGCCTCGGGAACCTCGGCGTCACCGTCGCGCAGTTCCTCGTCCCGGTCGTGATCGCCGCCGGCCTCTTCGGCGCCCTCGGCGGCGGGTCGCTTTCCCTGAGGCTGAAGGCGGGCGGGACGCAGGACGTCTGGCTCCAGAACGCCGCCTTCGTCTGGATCCCGGTCATCCTCCTCTGCACGGCGGCGGTCTGGTTCGGGACCCGCGACTTCCCGATGAAGCCGAAGACGATCGCCTCCCAGCTCGGCGTCGCGCGCGACCTCCACACCTGGACGATCTCGGCGCTCTACTTCCTCACCTTCGGCTGCTTCGTGGCGATGGGCGCCTCGCTCCCCCTCATCATCCAGTCGGTCTTCGCCGACGCCCCCGGCGGCGCCCCGAACCCGCTCCTCTACGCCCCCTTCGCCCCGCTCATCGCGACGCTGATGCGCCCCGCCGGCGGGTGGGCCGCGGACCGCTTCGGCGCGGGGAGGATGACGGCGATCGCGATCGGCGTCATGGCGGTCGGCGGCTTCAGCCTGACGCGGTTCCTGCGTCCCGAGTCGTTCGACGGCTTCTTCGCGACGATCCTCGTCATCTGCGCCGCCTCCGGCTTCGGGAACGGCTCGGTCTTCAAGATCATCCCGACCGTCAACCCGCGCGAGGCGGGGGCCGTCATCGGGATCGTCTCGTGCGTCGGCGCCTTCGGCGGCTTCTTCCCGCCCCTCTTCCTCGGCTGGTGCATCGAGCGGTTCGGGAGCCCCGCCTGGGCCTACACGGCGATGGCCGTCGTCGCCCTGGGCGCCCTCGCCGTCAACGGCTGGTTCTACCAGCGGGAGGGGTCGCCGACGCGCTGCTGAGGCGCTCTGCACCGGTACGCGTCATGACGGGCGCGGCCGGCCCGCAAAAAAGGGGCCGCCCGGCGGGCGGCCCCTCGAGGGGTTCGGTGGGGAAGCGCGGTCCCGCGGCCCGGCAGGTCAGCCCGCCTTCTTCGCCGTGGCGGGAGCCGGCTTCGGGCCGGCCGCCGCCTTCTTTCCGTGCTCGGCGCGGAGGGCCTTCGCCTCGGCCTTGATCTCGGCGAGGTCGCGCTTCATCTCGGCCCAGCCGTACCAGTGCTGGTAGTCGGGATTCATGTGGAACGCCCCCTGGAAGTTCCGCATCCGGTGCTCCATGAGCATGACGTAGAGCTTCTGCTCGATGGGGTGCTCGACCTCGTAGAAGCGGAGGAGGTCGACGTGGAAGGGGCGGTCCTTCGGCTCGGCGAGGATGCCGTCGCGATAGAGGCCGGAGACCTCGCGGATCGCCTCGGCCATCAGCCGGTCGCCGGCGCGGACGATCTCGTCGGCCTTCCCGAGCTCGGCCTTGACCGTGGCGGGGGCGTGGCACTTCGTGCACTGCGCCTCCATCCGGCCCCGCTCCTTGTCCCAGTCCTCCTTCGAGAGGCGGGCGAGGTCGCCGGCCTTCACGACGTCGAGGCGCGCCGTCGGCTTGCCGTCCTTGTCGAGGACGCCGAGCGCCTTGAGGATCTCGACGCGGTCGGCCATCCACTCCTTGTCGTCCTCCGGGAGGCGCAGCGCGAGGAAGCCCCACGCGGTCCTCACGCCGTGGTCGCCGGAAGGCATGTGGCAGAAGGCGCAGGTCGGCGCGCGAGGCGTCGTGGCATCGGCCTTCGCAGGGTCCTTGAACCAGTCGCCGAGCCCCTTCTCCCAGTCCCACTTCGAGGCGTTCTGCGTGACGAGGATGCCGTGCTTGGAGGTCGAGTACATCTCCCACTGCGGGTGGTCGAAGCCCATGTGGCAGGTGGCGCAGGCCTCGGGGCGGCGCGCCTCGGCGGCGGAGAAGGTGTGGCGGGTGTGGCAGGAATCGCACTTGCCGCCGTCGGAGCCGATGCGGTGGCAGCCGCCGCACCCCTTCATCCCGTCCATCATCGCCTTCGGCTGGTCCTTCGTCGTCGGCATGGCCGTGAGGGCGAGCCAGGCCTTCGCGTGCTTGCCCTTCTCGAACTGGGCGACCTGCTCGCCGTGGCACTCGGCGCAGACCCTCGCCGAGACGGACGTGACGACGCCGGGCTTCTCGCAGGCGCTCGTCTTCTTCGTGACGTCGCCCTTCAGGTGGCAGTCGTCGCACGACATCCCCTGCGCGGCGTGCTTCGACATGGAGAAGTCGCGCAGGGCGCTCCCGGTGATTCCCGTCTTCACGTGGCAGGTGACGCAGTCGCTGGGCGGCTTCGTCTCGGCGGCCGAGACCCCGGTGGCTGCTGCCAGGAGGGCGGCAGCGAAGCAGAGGGCGACGGCCCGGAACGATTTCATGGCGTTCTCTCCTCTCCGTTTTCGAATGGTCTCCGCTCGGACGCTACGTCCGCGTTCGGGAGAGGGATATGACGGGTGTCATAGGCGGAGACCGGTCGACCGGGGGGCGACACCTCCGGGAGAGAGTCCTTGACAGAGGGCTCCCGTGGGGTCATGCTAGTAATTGATTACTAGCTTTATGAAGAAGACAAGAACCCCCACGACCCGACACCTTCCTGCCGACCAGCGCCGGGCCGTCACCGTCCGGGCGGTCGTCGAGCTCGCCGCAGAGCAGAACCCGAGCGAGCTGACGACGGCGGCGATCGCGAGCCGGATGAATCTCACGCAGGGAGCGCTGTTCCGCCACTACAGGACCAAGGACGAGATCTGGGAGGACGTCATCGGGTGGGTCGCCGAGCAGCTCCTGGCGCGCGTCGACGAGGCGACGCGAGGCGTCGCCTCGCCGCTCGCCGCCCTCGAGGCCGCGTTCGCGGCGCACGTCGAGTTCGTCGTCCTCCACCCCGGCGTGCCGCGGATGCTGTTCGGCGAGCTGCAGCGTGGCGAGGACACGGCCGCCAAGCGGAAGGCCAGGGCCCTGATGGCGCAATACGGCGAACGGCTGACCGCCCTGGTCGAGGCCGGCAAGGCCCGGGGAGAGATCGCTGCGGAGGTGGACACGGCCGCCGCGGTCACCCAGCTCGTCGGCACGATCCAGGGCCTCGTCATCCAGTCGCTCCTCGCGGGAGACCCGGGGCGAATCCGCTCCGGGGCCCCGGCCGCCTTCGCCCTCTATCGCCGCGGAATCCGGAGGTCACGATGAGCCCGCTTCCCTTCAGCCGCCGCACGGCGGCCCTCGTCGCCGTCCTGGGGACGCTCCTCGTCCTCTTCGTCTGGGTCGCGCTCCGGTCCGGCCCCCTCGCGCCGGTCCCGGTCACCGTCACCGAGGTCGAGAGCCGGGCCATCGCGCCGGCGCTCTTCGGGATCGGAACGGTCGAGGCCCGCTACACCTACCGGATCGGCCCGACCGTCCCGGGGCGCGTCCTTCGCGTCGACGTGGAGGTGGGCGACCGGGTCGCGGCCGGCCAGGTGCTCGGCGAGATGGATCCCGTCGACCTCGACCAGCGCCTCGCGGCGCAGGACGCGGCGATCCGGCGCGCCGAGGCCGAGGCCCGGGTCGCCGAGGCGCAGGTGAGGGAAGCCGCCGCGCACCGCGCCTTCGCCGAGGCCCAGGAGCGGCGCTACGAGCAGCTGGCGACGGAGCTCGTCGTCAGCCGGGAGGCGACCGAGGCGAGGCGCCAGGACAGCCGGATGTCCGCCGCCGGCAGCGCGGCGGCCGCCGCGCACCTCGAAGCCACACGCGAGGAGCTGACCCGCGCGCGGGCCGAGCGCGACGGACTGAAGAGGCAGCGCTCCCAGCTGCGGCTCGTCGCCCCGGTCGCCGGCCTCGTCGTGGCGCGGGGCGTCGACCCGGGGACGACGGTCGTCGCGGGCCAGGCGGTCGTGGAGGTCATCGAACCCGGCAGTCTCTGGATCAACGCCCGCGTCGAGCATCTCCTCGCCTCCGGCCTGCGCGCCGGGCTGCCGGCCCGGATCGTCCTGCGCTCGAGGAGCGCCCAGGAGCAGACCGGGACGGTCCTGCGTCTCGAGCCGGTCGCCGACGCCGTGACCGAGGAGACGCTCGTGAAAGTCGTCTTCGACTCCCTCCCCGATCCGCCCCCCTCCGTCGGAGAGCTGGCCGAGGTCACCGTCGCGCTCCCGCCCCTCCCCGCGACCCCGGTGGTGCCGAACGCCAGCATCCAGCGCGTCGGCGACAAGGCCGGGGTGTGGGTCGTCGAGGGAGGGGACCTCCGTTTCGCGCCGGTGAAGCTGGGCGCGACCGACCTCGACGGGCGGGTGCAGGTCCTCGAAGGGCTCGAGGCGGGCGCCCGGGTCGTCGTCCACAGCCGCCGGGCGATCGACGCGGGGACCCGCATCAAGGTCGTCGACCGGCTCCCGGAGCGGCGCGGTGATCAGCCTCGCCGGGCGCGACATCCGGCACGCCTGGGGCAAGTTCGTCTTCACGGGCGTCGGGCTCGGGCTGCTCATCGGCGTGACGCTGACGATGGCCGGCGTCTACCGCGGGATGGTGGACGACGCCAAGGTGCTCCTCGACAACAGCCGCGCCGACCTCTGGGTCGTCCAGCAGGACACGCTCGGCCCCTACGCCGAGCCCTCGAGCCTGCCCGACGACCTCTACCGCGGGATCCTCGGCATGCCCGGCGTCGCCCGCGCGGCGAACGTCACCTACCTGACGATGCAGGTGGGCCACGGCGACCGCGACGTCCGCGCCATGGTCGTCGGCATCGTGCCGGGAGGTCCGGGCGAGCCGGGCCAGCCGGGCTACCTGATCGCCGGGCGGCAGATCACGCGCAGCCACTACGAGGCCGTCGCCGACGCCGCCTCGGGGCTTGCGCTCGGCGACCGGATCCGGATCCGCCGCAATGACTACCTCGTCGTCGGGCTGACGCGGCGGATGGTCTCCTCGGGCGGCGACCCGATGGTCTTCATCCCGCTCAAGGACGCCCAGGAGGCGCAGTTCCTCAAGGACAACGACGCCATCGTGCAGCAGCGCCGGCGCACGGCCGCGAACCCGGCCTTCAACCGGCCCTCGGTCCCCGGCCTCCTCGAAGCGGTCATCGCGTCGCAGAACACGAACTCCTCGGTGAACGCCGTCCTCGTGCAGGTCCGCCCGGGCGAGAGCCCCGAGGAGGTCGCCGCCGCGATCCGGCGCTGGAAGCGGCTGGAGGTCTACACCCGGGCCGAGATGGAGGAGATCCTGATCGGCAAGCTCATCGCCACGTCCGCCCGGCAGATCGGGATGTTCCTCGTCATCCTCGCAATCGTCAGCGCGGCCATCGTCGCTTTCATCATCTACACCCTGACGCTCGGGAAGATCCGCGAGATCGCGGTCCTCAAGCTCCTCGGGACGCGGAACCGGACGATCGCCGGCATGATCCTCCAGCAGGCGCTCGCGCTCGGGGTACTCGGCTTCGTGGTCGGAAAGATCGCAGCCACGTTCTGGGCCCCGGCGTTCCCGAAGTACGTCCTGCTCGTGCCGGGCGACGCGGCGCGAGGCTTCGTCGCGGTCGTCGTGATCTGCGTCCTCTCGAGCGCCCTCGCGATCCGCGCCGCGCTCCGGGTCGACCCGGCGGAGGCGATCGGTGGCTGACGCGCGGGCGACGGGCATCCGCATCGAGGGGCTGCGCAAGCGCTACGGCGCGGGGGAGACGGCCGTCGACGCCCTCAGGGGCGTCGACCTCCAGGTCGCCCCCGGCGAGGTCGTGGGCCTCATCGGCCCCTCGGGCTCCGGCAAGAGCACCCTGCTCAAGTGCCTCGGTGCGGTGATCGAGCCCTCGGGCGGCCGCATGACGCTCGGCGACGAGGTCATCTACGACGACGGCTGGAAGATCCGGGACCTGCGCGCCCTCCGGCGCGACAAGATCGGCTTTGTTTTCCAGGCGCCTTACCTCATCCCGTTCCTCGACGCGACCGACAACGTCGCGCTCCTCCCGATGCTCGCCGGCGTCCCGGACCGCGAGGCGCGCGAGCGGGCCCACGAGGTCCTCGCGGCGCTCGACGTCGACCACCGTTCGCGCGCGATGCCGGCGCAGCTCTCCGGCGGCGAGCAGCAGCGCGTCTCCATCGCCCGGGCCCTCGTGAACCGGCCGCCGGTGATCCTGGCCGACGAGCCGACGGCCCCGCTCGACAGCGAGCGGGCGCTCGCCGTCATCCGGATCCTCGAGAAGATGGCCGGGCAGTACCAGACCGCGATCATCGTCGTCACCCACGACGAGAAGATCATCCCGACCTTCGAGCGCATCTACCACATCCGCGACGGGCGGACCCAGGAGGAGGCCGGCGAGGGGCTTCGGCCCTGAAGTCAGGACCCTCGGCTTGTCCGAGACCACGGCCGGACGAAACGACGACGACCGGACTGGCATCCAAGTGGGCGGAGGAGCGGGAAGTGGAGAAGTACAACATCGTCGTGATCGGTGCCGGCTCGGGCGGGCTCGTCGTGGCCGCCGGGGCGACGGGCCTCGGGGCCTGGGTGGCGCTGCGCCCGGCTCATCTGCGCCATCCCCTGCATCTGGATCGCGTCGATCCGGGTCACGCGGCCGATCGTGGACCCGCTCGTCTCGATGGGCTTCACGTCGTCCGCCGTCCGGCCGAGGATGCCGATGGCGGTGTCGCGCGCCTCGTCGAGGCGTTCGCGGAACCGGGGAACTGGTCTTGGGCGATGAGGCTCATATCGATCGCGATGGTGGCGGATCGTTGATCTCGACTACTTCCCCGTGGCGTAGATGACGCTGAACAGAATGCCGGGGTCAGCCTTATGAACGACTCGGCGACGTCGTCGCGGTCTGCCGGCAGTCCAGCAGCCGCGACGAGGCCGACGCTCGGTGGGTGGTTTCTACGGGTCCGGCTTACCGGTGGCGTCAGTGAGCGAGTGCGACTCCTCGATCCCCGGTGAGCTGGCGCCGATTCGAACGCGGTCCGGGGCGCAGGATCCCGCCGTTGGCCTCTCGCCTCTGGTCTCGGTCGGCCAGCGTCTCCGCCCGGGACCGCAGCCGCGGGTGGCTGTGAAGCCACTCGAAGAAGGGGACCGTCCGGACGAAGAGGTCCCGGCCCGGGAGGCGGAGTCCGGCGTCGTCGAAGTCCTGGGTGAGGGCGTACGTGGAACGGATCGTCCGCCCGAGGATCGCCGCGATCTGCCGGACCCCGAGCCGGGGCACGACCGGCAGCTCGTAGGGGGCGCGGACGCCGGCCGGCCAGACGTCGATCGTGACGGTCTCCGTCGTCCCGGGCAGGTCCAGGACCCACGGCAGGCGCAGGAGGTCCGTTCGGCACGACGGGCAGCGGAACCATGCATCCTCGCAGGTGGCGGTCAGCAGACGCGTGGGGCGGGAGCCGGACTGTCCGGCCGCAGTGGTCAGTTCCATGGCGCTCTCCTTCTCGCGTCTGCGGATGTCTCGGGACGTCCGCAGCCCGCTACCCCGTAGAGCGCGGAAATGGAGTCGTTTTTCTCGCGAGACGGACGAAATACTCGCTATTGGCTCGGGAGGGAGGCATGGAGCTTCTCGAACCCGGCGCGGATGGCGGGCGTGGCCGCGAAGGTCCGGAGCGCCGTCTCGATGACCGACCGGGCTTCGTCCACGCGACCGGTCTTGAGAAGCACCGCGGCGTAGACGTCCTGCACGTCCGCGTACGCCCGGTGGTCTGGCGGGACGCCGGTCTTCCCGAGGGCGGCGGTCGCCTCCTTCAGGAGCGCCTCCGCCTCGGAGTACTTCTTGAGCCCTGTCTTCGTCTGGGCCAGTGAGGTCATGTCGCGCACGAGGGCCACGTTCGGGGAGAGGAAGAACTTCCTGTCCCGGGCGAGGGCGTCCTCGAGGAGAGGTTCCGCCTTCGCGAACTCGCCTTTGTCGCGGTAGATCCCGCCGAGGTTCATGAGAGTGACGGGAATCTCCAGGCTGTCCTCGCCGTCCGCCGCCCGTGTGATCTCGAGCGACTCGCGATAGCACGCTTCGGCCTCGTCGAGGTGCCCGCGGCGCTTCACGATGAGGCCGAGATTGTTGAGGCTCACCGCGAGGTCCGAGTGCCCTTTCGGCAGGACGCTCCGGCGCATCTCGAGCGCCTCGCGCGTCAGCGCCTCGGCCTCCTCGAGTCTTCCCTCGTCCAGGCGGAGGAAGCCGTAGTTGTGCAGCGTGAGCGCCGTCTCGGGGTGCGGTCCGCCGTAGATCTTCCGCTGGAGCGCGAGCGCCTCCTGGAAGTGTCGGTCCGCGTCCGCGTAGCGGCCAGAGTCCGTTTCGGCCCGGGCGATGTTGTTCAGAGCCAGCGCGACGTACGGATGGCTCTCTCCGTAGTACTTCCTCAGGTCGACGAGGTTCTGGGCGTGGAGAGCGATGGCCTTCTGGTAGTCGCTCGTCGATTCGATGAGGATGTTCGCGAGCTCGTTACGTGACTCGAGCACCGCGTCGCTCCCCGGGGCGACCTTATCTTCGATCGCGAGCGAGCGCTCGATGAGCGAGATCGCCTCCCCGCGTTCCCCTGGTCCTTCAGGACGATGGCGAGCGTCGTCATGCACTCGGCCACCGCCTTGTCGAACTCCCCTCGGTCCTTGATCCGCAGCGTCAGAGCCTCCCGGAGAACCGGCTCCGCTTCCTTGAGCTGCCCACGCCGCTGGAGGGTCGCACCCAGTGCGATGAGGCTCTCCGCCCGCTCGGCGAGCGACCCGCCCTTCCGAAGTTTGACCGCTTCCCGGAGGAGCTTCTCGGCTCGATCGAGGTCCCCGAGCGACGAGTACGTCGTCCCGAGCGTCTCGAGGACCGCCCCGCGGACGAGCGGTTCGTCCTTCAGCTGGTCTTCCGCCTTCGCGGCGGCCTGGTCCAGCAGGTCTCGCACGGTCACCGGGTTCTTCGCGACGGCCGCCGGGTCGAATCCCCGCAGGACGTCGCGGAACGCCGCCGCGATCTTCCGTGCGCGCGCCTGCTCCCGTTCGAGGCGGACGACGTGGAAGGTGCCGAAGCCGACGGAGAGGATGACCGCGAGAGCCGCCGTCGCCGAGATCGCCGGGTGGCGCCTCGCCCAGCGCCAGGACCGCTCGAAGCCGCCCGGCGCCTTCGCCACGACGGGGCGGAGCTCCAGATGGGCCCGGAGGTCTTCTGCAAAGGAATTCGCGGACTCGTATCGACGGGCGGGGTCTTTCTCGAGCGCCTTGCCCAGAATCGCGTCGAGGTCCCCGCGGAGTTGTTTCGCGACGGACCGGGCCGGCCCTGGGGGCGGGTCCCGAAGTCCGAAGCGCTCGCTGGCTCGCACGTTCGGCCGGCGCGTCACAGACCGCCCGCCGGCACGCCTCGGTGTCCTTCCGATCGACGTCGTAGGGCAGGGCACCAGCGAGGAGTTCGTAGAGAAGGACGCCTGCGGAGTAGATGTCGGTGCGGACGGTGAGGGGCTCTCCGCGGTACTGCTCGGGGCTCGCGTACTCGTACGTGAGCGGCCGGGGGCCGACCGTGACGGTGCCGGAGCGCTCCCACGAGACCTTCGCGATGCCGAAGTCGATGATGACCGGCTCGCCGTCCGCCCTCAGCACGACGTTCCCAGCCGAGAGGTCGCAGTGGATGACGCCGCGCTCGTGCGCGGCGCTGAGCGCCGAGAGGACCTTCAGGAAGAGCTCGATCCTTTGTCGGACCGGAAGGCTCGTCTCGGCGGCGGCGAGCGTGATCGGCCGGGCCCCGTCCACGTAGTCCATGACGAGGAGCGGCCGGTCGTCCGGGCCAGGAACCACGTCGACCAGGCCCGCGATGTTCGGGTGACGGAGCTGGCTCAGGACGGCGATCTCGAGGCGGTAGCGCGCTACCTCCTCGGCGAAGGAGCCCCCGAGAGGCACCTTTATCGCGTACGTCCGCTCCTGCCCCTCGAACGACCGGGTCGCCAGGAACACGCGGGAGAACCCGCCTCTGCCGAGGAGCCGCTGGACGGTGTAGGGCCCGAAGGCCTTTCCCACGAACCTCTCGGCGAGTTTCTCCTCGAGGGCAGCCTCGAGGTCTCCTGCCGGGGATGGCGTCGGGGCTCCGAGGTAGGGGAGAAGGGCCTCTACTTCGGCCCGAAGACCCGGATCGTCACCGCAGTTCTCGGCAAGGAGTCGGGGTCGGTCCTCGGTCGGCGCGAGGGCCAGCGAAGCCAGTAGCTCCTGCTTCCTCACGAGGCGAGCGTCGGTCACGAGGAGAGCTCCTTTCGAAGGAACGCCTTGGCGTACACCCATTTCCTGTGGACGGTCGGGACCGTGGTCCCGGTCACCTCGGCGACCTGCTGGAGAGTGAGGTCAGCGAAGAGGCGGAGGGTCGCGACCTCTGCGGTCTTCGCGTCCTCGGCGGCGAGGCGGTCGAGCGCCTGGCTCAGAGCGATGGCGGATACGACGGAGGCTCCGGTCTCCCCGGGGATCTCGACATCGCCCTCGGCGAGAGAGACCTCCGCCTGCACCGCCTGGGCCCGCTTCCTGGCGTAGTCGATGAGAACTCTCCGCATCGCGAAACAAGCCGCCCGGATCAAGTGGGCGCGGTCGGCGTAGGTGTAGCCGTTCCAGCTCATGATCCCGGCGATGGCTTCGTTCACGAGGGCGGTCGGCTGGAGGGTGTGCCCGGGGCGCTCGTTGGCCATCTTTCGTCGGGCGATGCGGTAGAGATCCTCGTAGACCAGCGAGACCGCCTCCTCGAAGGCGGTCTCGTCACCGGTGCTCCACCGCCGGAGCAGTTCAGTCACACGCTGCTGTGGGGCGACCGGGCCGTCGCCCATGGTTGTTCGAGCTGCCTCCGCCGCAAAACGCCCGGATTAGACCAGATCCCTCGAAGAGGCCGAGTTCAGCCACTGAAGAACCGGGGTTCTGGAACCGCTTGTGATTTCGTGGAACCGGCTTATATGTAGCCGATAAGGTAAGTATACTTGACTTAACGATGACACTCTTGGTAGATTTCGAGAATGATCGCCCCTCGCGCCGAGCTCATCGCCGTCCTCCGGCAGTTCAACCCGTGGTGGGACGGCAACCGCGTGCCGGAGCTGCCTCGCTGGCGGCGCGCCGCCTTCCGCGAAGTGGAGACGTGGCTTTCGGCGCCTCCCGCTCCGAGGGCGCTCCTCCTGAGCGGCGCCCGCCAGGTCGGCAAGACCACGATCCTTCTCCAGGCGATAGAAGAACTGCTCGCGAAGGGGGTCCCGGCCACCAGCATCCTCTACGCGACGTTCGACCACCCGCTCCTGAAGCTGATCGGGCTCGACGGGCTCATGCGGCTATGGAAGGAGTACGAGCCCTCGGCGCGCGACGTCGAGTACGTCCTCCTCGACGAGATCCAGTACGCCAAGGACTGGCAGACGTGGATCAAGCACCAGGTGAAGTTCGAACCGAAGCGCCGCATCGCCGTGACCGGCTCGGCGACTCCGCTCATCGTGGAAGGGCAGGAATCCGGTCCCGGACGGTGGCACACCGTCCGGCTCGCGCCCCTTTCGTTCTACGAGTTCCTCCAGATCAAGAGGCTCCCGACTCCGAAGCTGCCGGATGTGCCCTCGCTGCGTGAGCTCTTCTCCTGGACCCCCGCGCAGTTCACGCGGGTCGGTGCGCTCGCCGTAGATCTCGTCGGACCCTTCCAGGACTACCTGATTCGGGGAGGATTCCCGCAGATCGCGCAGATCGAAAGCATCTCGCTCGCGCAGAAGCTCCTCCGCGAGGACATCGTCGACAAGGTGCTCAAGCGCGACATGACGGCCCTCTACGGCGTGCGCCGCATCCTCGAGCTGGAGCAGACGTTTCTCTACCTCTGCCTCCACGACGGGGGGCTCCTCGACGTCCAGGAACTCTGCCGGAGCCTCGAGGTCAAGAAGCCGACCGCGAACAACTTCATCGAGCTCCTCGAGCACACCCATCTCATCTATCGCTTGCGGCCGTTCGGCTACGGCAAGGAGATCCTCCGCGGGAAGCAGAAGATCTACCTCGCCGATCCGGCGATCGCTCCAAGCGTTCTCCTGCGCGGCAAGGCGCTCCTCGAAGACGCGGCTGCTCTCGGCCTCGCGGTCGAGACGGCGTTCTTCAAACACGTCTACACGCGGTACTACGCCCAGAGCATCGGTTTCTCGTACTGGCGGGGAGGTCCGAAGGGGCAGGAGGTCGACATCATCGCCGACGTGAACGGCCGGCTCGTCCCGTTCGAGGTGAAGCACCGCGCCGACGTCACTCTGCGAAAGCTCGCGGGACTCACCGCCTTCTGTGACGAGCGCAAGGTCACGGAGGGGTACGTCATCACGCGCGATTCCGACGACTTCGGGCTCGTGCGCCTTCCGACCAAGAACGTCGAGGCGATGGCGGTAAAGATCCCGGCCCCGCTCGCGTGCTACTGGCTGGGGCGGTCGGAGATCCTCGCGACCGGACTCGACCAAGGATGAGCGCGGGGCAGTCAGGGTGCAGTCCGTCGACTTCGCTGGAGGGGTGAGAGTGGACGACAGTGACGAGTTCTTCAGTGAACTCGAGCGCGTGGCGGAGTCGTGCGCCCGGGATGGCGCCAGCGCGATCGATGCCCTCGAAGCGCTCGCCTCGAAAGAAGCGACCCGCTTCGGCCGTCTCGTGGACCTCCGTGCCGCTCTGATGACGATTGCGGATGAGCAGAGGGCGTCTCCGTATCTCCCGACGGGGTTCCTAAGGGATCTGCCAGATCCGCGGCGGCTCGCCGGCATCACCGCCTGCCTTGAGCTCGAAGGCCTGATCACCCAGAAGGAACTGCGGAGCCGATTCGCGCGCTACGAGCGCGCCCAGGCTGTATTCGTCAGGGAGTCGGGAGCCTGGGACGCTCGGCGGAAACGGGTGGCGGGCGACGAGGATTCCGAACTCATCGCGCTTCGACCGCCATTGCGGCAAGTCGACGGTTCAGAGGTGATCGCCTGTGGGAAGGGGTACGCCCGTCTTGACGCCTTCCTCTCACCGGACATCCTCGCCTGGGTCTGTGCCACATTCCCGGCAGCCCCCATCTTTATCCGTCTCGATCCGCACGCATGGTTCGAGTCCCGCCCATCCCAGCGACTCTGGGAGCAGGTCGTCATCCCGGCGAATCCGAAGTGGTGGCGCACGCTCGGGCTCTACGCGGGCGAAACGGACGGTGGAGTCTACGAACTCGAGGATGCTCTCCCGGGCGACATCACGAGGTTCTGGGAGTATCGAGTGCGCGGTGTCCGGCGGCTGGAGTCGAGCGCTACAAAGCGGAGCAACCTCTCCATGATGGTGGAGGAGCTGACCGAGACGGCGGATCATCTCCTCGGGCGATGCATCCACCTCGACACGGATGCGCTCCCGGGGACCGACTTCGACGGTGCCGCAGTGAACCACCTCGATCTCGCGATGAACGTCTACGAGGGGGACGCGCGCACCGCCCGGATGGCGATGCACCTGCGAAATGGAACGGTCGAGAACGCGTCGTTCCGCACTCACCTGCTGCGGGTTGAGGGCGTTCCGCTCTCGGCCCTCCTCGATCTCGCGACGATGTTCTTCCGCTCTACGACCCTCACGACGGAGTGGATCGCTGACCAGTTCCGCGGCCGACGGTAGTAGCTGAAGTGCTGCCGTCGCTGAGCGACGAGACGGCATGGTCACGGGCTGTTGGTTCACCGTCTCCAAGATTGGCGCGTCTGGGCGGTCCACTCGGACTCGGGCGGCGAGCTGGCAGGCAGACAACCGAAGACGGCAGGAGGCCGCGGTGTCACTCGCTCATCGGGGCCCCGGGCGCTGAGCGGTGCGACAGGCCCTTGAGGTGAGCGCCCCTCCGTGCTTGACTGGAGGCGCACTGTTCTTTCGGAACATCGGACGCTCCTGCCTGACCTTCTGCCCGTCTCGCGACAGCAGGTCACAGCGCCGCGTCCAGAGCCGAATCTCCGCGTCTGGACGCGGGAATCGACAGTTCGGCGAGGTCGCGCCGACTGTCACGCGGAAGGTCACGGGTTCGAACCCCGCCATCCCCGCCAGTCGGCTTCTGGAAGCGGTAATCGGCCTCTCTCAAGGGAGAGGCTGAAACGCCGCTGTGACCTTCCGCCTGGCACGTCGCAGAAGGTCAAGGCAGCGGGTCGTACCGATGGCTCCGGGAGGCCAGAAGCTCCCTCCCCATCCCATGTTTTCCTCTCGACCCCTCCGACCGTCCGTCTCCTCCTTCTCCGCGCGACCTTCCGCCCGCACGCAGCGGGTCGGGACGCCGAACCAGAATCCCGAAGAGATGGCTTCTGCTTGCGATCCGCCCAGCTGGTCGTTCCGTGAGCTCGATCGGCGCTTCGAGGACTTCCTCGACTACAGCCGTCATGTCGAGCGCAAGAGCCGCGACACGCTGCGCGGCTACCGCGGCGCGTTCGTCATGTTCCGCCGCTTCCTCGCCGAGGGGAGACGGCAGCTGCCGCCGGCGGTCAGCATCAAGTTCTTCGACATCGAGGGGTTCGTCGCATGGAACAACCGCCGCGGTGTTTCAGCGATGACGACGAATCACTACTGGCGAGCGCTCCGGCCCTTCTTCGTCGACCTCGAACGGCGGGACGGCGTCATGAATCCGTTTCGGGGGATGCGCCAGCCAGTCACGGGCGAGACGACGCCGAAGGCCCTGAGCCCGGAGGAGTGTCGACGGATACTGATCGCGGCCGACAACTTCCCGTGGGACTCGCCGTTCGAGCGGCGGCGAGCGGTCGCGGTCTTGGCGACAGCGATGTACGGGGGTCTTCGAAAGGGCGAGCTGCTGCGCCTCCTGTACACGGACGTGGACCTCGATCAGGGGACGATTCAGGTCCGGGGCGGCAAGGGCCGCGGCGACGGGAAGGACCGGCTGGTTTTCGTGGCACCCGAACTGCGGGATGTCCTCGAGCGCTTCGTCCGGGAGCGGGCGATCGCGCGGGTCACGGCGCCGGGCTTCTGGGCCTCGCCCCGCGGCGGGAGCGCCATGTCGGAAGCGGCGCTCATGCGGATCGTGAAGCGGGTCCGTCGCGCGTCCGGAATCGCCTTCGGGCTCCATCGCCTCCGCCACTCGTTCGTGACGCTGCTGCTGAAAGCGGGCGTGCCGATCCACGTGGTCCAGAACCTCGCGGGCCACGCGAGCATCCGGACGACTGAGGTCTACTTCCGGGTCTGGGATGAGGACAAGCGTCGCGGTGTGGAGCGCCTGTCGCTCGACGCGCTCAGCCGAGTGGGACGTCGAGGGTGAGGCGCGCCGCCTCCGCGGCGCACTCCCCGTCGAAGACCGCTGAGTAGCGCTGGAGGACCGCGAGTGAACGGTGGCCGAGGAGGTCCATCGCGATTCGATCGCTCACACCTGATTGGCGGAGCATCGTGGCGTACGAGTGACGCAGCATGTGGGGAGTCACGTGGATCTTCGTCCCGCGTTCGATCTGTCGGAAAAGCCGACGGACCGTCACCTCGCCGATGCGGCGGTCACCCACGAGGGAGCTGAATAGCTCTGGGTGGGCCCGATGGGAGCGCTTGCGTTCCTCCAGGTAGTCAGCCAGGAGCCGGACGAGCTGTGGCGTCATGTATGCCGTGCGGTCGCGGCCCCCGTGTCTCCCCTTGCCGCGGCGGATCCGAAGCGACGACGATTCGAGATTTACGTCGCCGACACCGAGGGAGAGCACCTCGCCGCGTCGCAGCCCTGCCAACGCCATCAATCCCACGAGCGCGAGGTTCCGGGCGCGGCCGAAGGCAGAGTGCCACTGTTGGTTTCGCAGGAACTGGAATATCTGCTCGATCGCCACGCGGGGAAGCGCCCTCGGGCGGACGAGGCCGGGCGCTGGCCGCTCGGCGAACCGCGCTGGGCTGAGAGTCCCGTCGCGGTCGGCCATTCGGTTCAAGCCAGACGCGAGCGCCCTCCAGTATGTGTGGACGGTCGTGTGTGAGAGGCCCCGTAGGCGCAGCGCCGCGACCCAGCCTTCGAGGCACGCGACTTGGGCGGGGAGGTCTCCTCGCAGGAAGGCATCCCATCGGTCCTCCCGAGTCAGGAAGGTCTCGAGGGAGTTGAAGGTGCAGCGGAGCCAGGACTGGGTCTTCGCGGACTGCCCGAGGACCCCTTTGCTTTCCTCAAGAGCCAGCTTCACCCGCTCGAGGAAGTGCTCACGAGACGGGAACCAGAGCGGCTTCGCCCCCGAGAGCAACTCTAGAAGGGCCTTCGAGTTCCAGAGCGGAAACGCGTCTCTGACGTGTCGCGGGATAGGAATCGCTCCGCCGGCACTCTGCATCAGCTGGGCAAGAGCGGCGCGGTTGGCATCGAGGGTTCGGTCGGGACCGGTCGGACTTGGCGGGGTGACATCTGGCATCACGACAGGTGTGCGTTCTGGCCGTACTCGATCTCACCGAGAGCCATTCGGACCTCCGCCTCTTCGGTCAACCGGGCCGGCGGAGTCTCCGGCCGGTCCACCCGGATCCGTCGGGCCTTGAACCGCCGGCCGCGCAGCGCCCAGTAGCACGCCCCCCGCGGGAGGTCCGTGAGCTCACGCATTCGAGCCGTGAGCTCTTCACGGGGATCGAGTAGGGGGTCCGAGAGGTCGTCGTACGGGCGGACCGCTTCCCGCCCGACGTTCCCGAGCGGCTCGAGGATGTCCGGTCCGAGGAGGCGCGCCTCTGCGTAGGGGAGCCGGAAGTAGAACTGCCGGGCCGTATTCCCGAGGAGCAGCGGTCGAAGGTGCGCAGGGAAGAGCGAAAGGCCCTGAGAGGCGAGAGTCAGCGCGAAGTGGAACTTCCGCCCGGTCACGAGGAGGTCCTCGAGGCCGCCTTCGGTCCCTGCGAAGGCATGCGCCTCGTCGACGAGGAGCGCGAAGTGCCGCCGGGTCTCGGGGACCGAGCCGGTGCGCCGGAGGGCTGAGAGGAGCAGCGTGTTCAGGAGGAGTCGGCCGAGGACGTCGGCGGCGGCGCCGAGGGCTCCGCGGGCGAGGTTCACGATCAGGGCCACGGGCCGGTCCGGAAGGTCGAGGAGGTCCACGGGCTCGCCCCCGCCCCCGAGGAATCGCCGCACGGCGGCCGAACCGAGGAACGGGGAGAGCTTGTTAACGACCGCCGAGACGTACATCTGCTCCTGGGGGCCGAACCGGTGCAGGAAGTAGTTCGTGGCCTCCGGGCCAGCCGTCGCGAGGGCCTCCTTTCGGTAGCGCGGGTCGAGCAGGAAGCGCTCCAGGTCGGCGAGCGTCACCGGAACTTCGCTCTCGATGGACCCGCGAAGCGCCATGCGGACGATCTCCTCGACCTTCACGCCCCACGCCCAGGACGAGGCGCGCTCGGCGCTGTAGAGGCGCCGCAGCACCGACACGAGGAGGTCCACCTGGCGTCCGGGGTCTACGCCGGCCATCGGGAGGAGCGGGTTCCACGACGGCAGGCTCTCCGGCCGGGTGAAGTCGAGGGAGACGACGCGAAGCTGACCGGAGATCCGCGCCCAGCGCTCGACGCGGTCCGCGAGATCCCCGTGCGGGTCGATGACGGCGAAGGCGTTCGCGCGGGAGAGGAGGGCTCTCGCCATGGCTTCGAGGAGAGACGACTTGCCGCTTCCCGTAGCCCCGAGGGCGAGGGCGTGCTGGCGGAGGTCGGTCCCCGTGAGTCGGCACGCAATCCGCGACCCGTCCGCGGCGATGTACTCCCCGAATCGCCGTCCCTCGCCTTCCCGACGCAACATCTCGTGAAGAAACCTGTCCTTGGCACGGTAGAAGTCGGCCATCGCGGTCCAGTAACGGCTCTGGCGGGTCCGGAACGTCAGCGTGAGCGGCATCTCGGTACTCACAGCAGGGCGAGGGTAGAGGCGAGGAGGAGCGGGAGGACGATGGCGGCGGCGAGAAGGGCGGCTCTCTCGGCCCGGGTCGGCGGAAGCGCCCCGACCTCGAGAAGCCTCAGGAATCGACGCTGGAGCGAGGTCGGCGGTCGGGGGTCGAGGACGGCATATCGCTGGCCTGCGACGGGAATGACGAGATGCTGACGTTTGAGGTGCCGGAGAACGCGGTGTCCTTGCCACTGCCAGCGCAGCCGGCAGGCACGCACGAGGGCGGAGACGAGGAGGGGCGGTGTGAGGCCGTCTCGCCGCTCGCGGCTCCGGAGGTAGAGGTAGGCGAGGAACGCTCGTCTGCCGACGAGCGGGAGCACTTGCACGAACCAGTGGGTGGGGAGTGCATGGGTCGAGAACGGAGGGGGTGTCCTCGGGGCCGAAGAGGGGGCGGACGCCGGGGATTTCACCGACGACCTCGACGGCCACGACGCCACGGCCGGCCTCTTCGTGCCAGACGATGGCACCGGCAGCAGAGAGCCGTCGAAGTGCGTGGAGAACACCGCGCTGGCGCATGCCGAGCACCCAGCCGAGGTCGTGAAACGACACGGCGCCCCGATGCCGGAGCGTGAGCGCTCGCGCCGCGAGCAGCGCGAGGGCAGGGTCGGGACCGATTTCCCGGGCCGAAACGAAGAACGCCCCCAGATCGACTCCGAGAAGTGAGAGCCCGAGTGGGGGCTCGCGCGTCGGGAGGACGAGCGTGAGGCGGTCAGTGATTCGCAAGTGAGGGCGAGTTGAGAAGGAGCGGGCGGAAGCGGTCGAGCGGCGGACTCGGCGGGTCGCTGCCTTGGGGGCGCCAGATAGCGATCGTGAAGCGAGCGGTCTCCGCGCGCCGGGTCAGGACGTCGCGGACCGGTTCTCGCAGCGGCGAGGAGAGGTCGACGATCAGCAGTGGCGCGGCAAGCAGGGCGTGGCGGCGGTCGAGGCTGAGGCCGGCGCTCGCCCGTTCGCGCAGCACACCGACGCCGTGTGAGCGGACAGCGTCCTCGATGGCCGCCGCTACGCGGGCGAGCCGAGCCGCGTCGCCGTCCTGGAGGAGGAAGCCGCCGCCCGACACGAGGAGCGACGGGAGGCGCTGCACGAGGGCGGAGACCATGTTCCGGTCGGCGTCGTCGAGGGTCGCCTTCGGTACGGAAGGACCTCGGTTCGGGATATCGAATGCAAGGTATCCGAGGAGGAGGCGGCTCATCTCCGGGTCCGTCAGGTAGCGGGCCGCGACCTCGTGGACGGAGTCGAGGCTGAGACGGCCCGTGCCGTTACGGATGTGGACGAAGCGAGTCCGGTCCACGCCGAGCGTGGCCGCGATCTGGGAGATCGACAAACCCTGTGCGCGGCCACGCTTCTCGATTTCGCGGATGAGTGTCGGGAGGACCACTGGCGGGGGGAGAGGAGGAGAGACGCCTGCATGGTGGCCGAAATGGGGCGGCCACGGGAGGGCGTACGGGAGAGATGTGCGATTGGCGCACACGACGGCGGACGGGGGACGCAAAGACAAGCCCCGTCCGCGTGCGCGGTCTGCACAGGTAGTGGGGGGACACCTCGTAACGAGGCAATTCACGCAGTACTCTTCTCTTGCCCACCTGTCAAGACTATGGCCCCGTCATCGAGCTCGCCCAGCAGCGCGGAGGAGACGTCACGCGCCGGACGCGCGCCGGAGCGGCGTGATCGCGCGCAAGAGGCCGCGAGCGAACCGCAGCCAGAAGCCACGCGTGCCGCCGAGACCGGTGCCCCTACGCGCAGCAGGGTCCGCACCACCCCTCGAGAGAGCGCCTCCGGTGTCGCCGGCCAGGACCGACCCCTTCCGGTGTCCCTTCGAGAGCACGCTGTTCTCGAGCTCATCACTCGCCTCCGACTCGTCCCTCTTGTCCTCGTCCACGACGCCCTGTTCAAAGACGTCTCGCGGCAGGTCGTCGGGCGGTTCGTCAATCGGATGGTCGATCGCGGGTGGCTCCAGACCTGGTCGGAGCCGACGGAGAGGGGAGGGAACCCCACTTGGATCTACGCGACCGCAGCCGGCCGGACCGCCGGTCTCGGTCTCGTCCTCGGCGCCGCGGAGGGAACTCCCTTTCAGCAGCTCGTCGCCACGATGCTGCCGTCGGCGCGGACGCGCCCCCTCGAGCTCGCTCCGCGGATTGCACCAGCCTTCCTCCGTCACCAGCGGGAGACCGCCACCCTCCTCGTCCGCCTCGCCGCGGCGCACGGTGCTTTCTGGTACTCCGCCTGGGATCGGCCGCTCCCCCAGGGGGGCGCGCCGGCCCAGCTGCCGCAGCCCGACGGAGTCCTCGTTCTCCCAGGAGCCTCCGGCCCCGAGCTCGTCTTTCTCGAACACGACCGGGGTATGGAGTCGCCCGCGCACTTCGCCCGGGCAAAGGCCGCGCGCTACGCAGAGCTGGCCGTCCGCCCGGAGCTCTGCCAGCGCCTCCTCGGCTTCCCGACGTTTCGCCTCGCCGTGACAGTCGAAAACGCCCGTCTCCACCGCCATCCTCTCGAGCGACTCGGGCTTCTCTCCCGACTCCTCCGCGAGGCCGGCGCGGCCCGGGAGGCGGTCCTCTCCCTGGCCGGCTGGGCGAACGCATGGCCGGGAGGCGCCGTCTGGTGCCGAGCGGAAGACCCCTTCCTGCCGGCATCCCGGCCCGCTGTCGAGCTCCAGGAGCCGGCTCTGTGCCACACCCTGCCGTGTCCACCGTCCGGGCGAGGGGAGCCCTGTGCGTGTTCCGCACAGCGCGACCCGTCACGCCTCCTCGAGGTCGACGGCCGCCGGCCGTGCGGCTGACGCACGTCCCCGGGATCGGCTCTCACGTTTTCGCTTCCGGTGTGGTCTCTTTCTGGCGTCGGCACGGCCGCAGCTCCTTCCCAACTCGGTTCGGCACCCGCAGGTCTCCCGGCTTCCGGGACCTACTCGGCCGGCGGGTGCTCCCCGGCCCTCTGAGCTCTCTGGCGGCTGGCGTCTCTGCACCCGAATAGGTCCGCTCCTTTGCTTGGGACCTTCGGTCGAGACGTCGGCCGCCCGAGGGCGCCGAGGCGCCCGGGAATCCATCGAGGAGGTCCTAATGTGCCTGCTCACGCGTACCGACGCGATGCCGGGGAGCTCCTTCAGCCTCCCGGCCAAGCGCACCTGCCCCGGGGTCGTTCTCACGCCGACGTCGGTTTGTAGCGCTTGCTACGCCGATGAACGGAAGCGCTACAGGTGGCGAACCGTGAAGCTCGCCCAGGACAGGCGGCTCGCCTGGACTGTTCACGCCCTCACCTCCGGACGCTTCGCCCCGGTCGTCACGGAGCTCATCTCCCGTCGAGACGAACGCCACTTCCGCCTCCACGATTCCGGCGACTTCTTCAGCCCACCCTACGTCGACGCCTGGTACGAGATCGCCCTCGCCCTTCCCGAGGTCTCGTTCTGGGCGCCGACGAGAAGCTGGGCGATCCACGGCCAGGTCCGCCCCGACGACGATCCGCTCCTCGCCTCCCTCCGCCGTCTCGCTTTCCTGCCGAACGTCACCGTCCGCCCGAGCGCGCTCCTGATCGACGGAGACCCGCCCGTGATCCCCGGTCTGCACGCGGGGAGCTCCGTCACGACCGACCCCGCGCGCTCCACCTGCCCGAAGTACCTCAGGAGCCCACCGGCGTGTGGCGACTGCCGCCGCTGCTGGGCCGAACCCCTGAAACCGGTGGTCTACCTCAAGCACTGAACTTGCCCGCTATCTCGACGCCGTGCCCCGGACGAAACACCGTCCCGGGCGCGAGGGCGTCCGGGACCTGACACGCAAGGAGGTCCCTGATGTCTCCACCCGTCTCGATTCGCTGGGCGGAGCTCCTCGCTGACGCGGTCTCCCGCCCCGGCCAGATCCTCGAGGCGTACAGCCTCTTTCACGGCTACAGCCTCGGTAACCAGCTCGCGGCCATGTTCCAGTGCCGCGAACGCCGGCTCGCCCCTGGGCCGATCGCCACCCTCCAGCGGTGGAACGAGCTCAAGCGGCGCGTGCGGGCCGGCGAGAAGGCCATCGTCCTGTGCATGCCGGTGAGCGTCCGGGTGAAGGACGACGAGCGGAGCCGCCGGCCCGTGCCCGAGGGCGACGCTCCGCGGTTGAAGACGATCTTCGTCTGGAAACCGCGGTGGTTCGTCCTGGCCCAGACCGACGGAGAGCCCCTCACGAACGCCGTCGAGATCCCGTCGTGGGACGAGGCGCGCGCCCTCGAGGCCCTCGCGGTCCAGCGCATCGCCTTCGACCTGCCCGACGGCAACGTCCAGGGCTTCGCCCACGGGCGCTCCGTCGCGGTGAGCCCCATCGCCGCGCTCCCGGCCAAGACCCTCTTCCACGAGCTCGGCCACGTCCTCCTCAACCACACCGCCGAGCGCGGCGACGACCGGCCGGACCTCCCGAAGACGCTCACGGAAGCGGAGGCCGAGGCGGTCGCCCTCCTCTGTCTCGAGGCGCTCCACCTCCCGGGCGCCGAGTACGCCCGCGGCTACATCCAGTCGTGGTACGGCGCGGGCAACCCCCCCCGGGCACTCCGCCCAGCGGATCTTCAAGGCCGCCGACACGATCCTCCGTGCCGGTCGAAGCGAAGCCGTACCCGGCGCCGCGGAGCGAGGTGCCGCATGAGACTCGACCTCTCCTCCGTCCCGCTCTCGCCGGCCGGCGCCCACCTGGGAGTCAGACCCGATGCCTGGTTCCGTGCGCCGATCGACATCGACGGCGTCCAGCACTTCCTCGACCTCGTCTCGGTCCGAGTCGGCCGCCACGGTGTCCAGCACGCCGTCTCGAAGGACCTCGACGCCATGGTCCGGCTTCACCACCTCGCCTGCGGGGCCTACGGCCCGTTCGCCACGGTCACGTACGCCGAACGCCCCTTCGTCCTCTTCGTCACCCCCTCGTGCCAGTAGGGGAGAGCGCTATGAGTGAAGCGACCTCGACCCACTGCGAGGACTGCGGCGCCACGGGCGGCATCCGAACCTACGACGACCCCGAGACCGAGCAGGAGGTGCTTCTCTGCCCGGCATGTGCCCGCGACCTTTACGCCGGAGTCGAGGACGTCACCGAAGGCCTCGTCTCAGCG
The DNA here is from genome assembly GCA_016719485.1 of Holophagales bacterium. Taxonomy (NCBI): domain Bacteria; kingdom Pseudomonadati; phylum Acidobacteriota; class Holophagae; order Holophagales; species Holophagales bacterium. Next base: position 54,397 of record JADJZB010000004.1, on the reverse strand, counting down.
GACGACGATCCCGACAGCGAGTTCGCCGACGCCTGCATCACCGCTGCCGACTACATGCGCGCCGACGAGGGCTACTGATGGCGACCCCGTGGTTCTTCATCCGCTGCCCTGCCTGCGGGAGGTACTGGGGGGAGCAGGGCCGGTTCCCGCCTGACGGGAGCCTGCTCACCCCCTGCCTCAACTGCGGGCGGGACATCTCGATCGAGTTCGTCGTCACCTCGAGCGGTGTCCTCACGATCGCCTCGGTCATCGACGTCGCGACGATGCGCCACGGCGACTGGTCCCCGCTCCTCGATGCTCGCGTCCACTGGAGGGAGGTGAACTGATGCTCGTCTTCCCGGAGTCCTTCCTCGAGCCAGACGGCCGCTTCCGCTCCGTCATCCCCGCCGACATGGTCCCGGTCCTCTACATCACCGTCGACGGAGAGATGCGCTGCGCCTCGTGCATGAACGCCGTCTCGGCCTTCCTCGACCCGTTCTCCACCGACGAGCGGGCCTGGTTCGTGGTCGACTACGAGCTCCTCTACGAGGGGCCGCCCATCGAGTGCTTCCACTGCCACACGGCGGTCCCGACGCTCTACGGCGAGAGCGACGAAGACCACGGCATCGACGAGACGTTCTGAAGGCGCCCGTGGCACGCCTCGGTCTCTACCAGCCGTTCATCGAGGACCGGAACGTCCGGCGCCTCTACCAGCTCAAGGTCACGCACCACGCGCGAACCGGAAGGAAGCTCCCGATGACCGCGCTCGTGAACCGGATCCTCGACGACTTCTTCGAGGCAGGCATTCCTCTCCCACCGGGAGAAGGGGACGCTCAGCCTCTCGACCCAGATACCGTTCTCCCGCTCCTCATCCACCTTTTCTGAGAAGAGGCATGCAACGCCCGCACCCCATCTGATCCGATGGGGTGCTTTCTCGTCGCCCGAAGGACTGGACGCGGTGTCTTCACCTTCAAGTGTCGTTCCAGGTCAAGACTCGATCGAGTCCGCCGCTCCTGTTCGATTCGTTCCGTGGCCAATGCTGTACTCGATCGAATGGGCGCCCCCTAGTCCAGTGGAGAGCTGGTTCTTCAGGAAGGTGTTCAAGCTCCGGATCATCGCCCAAGCGATTCGGTGAACGCGGCGAGCATCCTGATGACGCCAGAAGCGAAACTCCTTTGGAATGTCGGTGTGCGCATAGCGTTCACCGATCTCGTCTAGGGGAGGGATGTTGTCGCAGGCGTGGGCCCTTTCAATGCTCCTCGGGTGAACCATATCGTTCCGGAGCGTCCAGAGCTCACTGAAGGACTTGAATGGTTCCTCGCTTTCGACGAAGGACTCGATCGGGTCGCCTGGGCTATACAGCAACCGTTCGCCGTCCCAGAGGCGACCTCCGTAGGGCAGCACCGCATGGGGAGCTCGCAGCCATTTCTCCCGCGGGTGCATTCGGAGCTTGGTGTCGAGGTGAGGAGTGTCGGAATTCTCGTAAACGGCGTTGATGAAGCCCTCGAGGGCCGCAACGGTTAATAGGATCGATGCCCGGGTGTGCGAGGCTTCCAGCCACGAGTCGCCTTCGCGTGCTGCGAGCTTGGCGAGAGCCGCCAGGGTTCGAGCGTCTGCAAGGAGATAGAGCGAAGGATTCTGCCTGAGGACGACAAGGGTACCGGGCTCGCAGAGACCGAGCCGCGACCGCGCCACAGTCAGAAGCGCGTCGTCCTCGGAGAACCCATCGCGGAGGCTCCAGCGGAAGTCCTTGGCTTCCAGGCCATCAGGATCACGAGCGATGCTCTCGCGGAGGGCAGCGAGGTATTCGGGAGGGGGATCTCCTGGCTTCGGTCTAAACACGTAGTTACCGTAGCGGATTTCGGGCAAGGCTGGGCAGACGGTGCCTAACGTCCGGCATCACATCAGCGGCGAGCGCAGCGAGACCGCTGCATGCCGGCGGTTAGGCATCGTCGGAAACGCGGAAAGATAGGGCGGCCTTCAAGAACGCGAGAAATGCAGTGGCGTGGACGACCCAGACCCCCTGACGCGCGAGAAGGTGATCGGGCCGTGGCGAGAGCGGCTCGGTGCCGAGCGGTTCGAAGCCGAGGTTCTTCGTGAAGCGCACCCAACCTACGGATTCGGGTTCGGCTGTCTGGGGAGAAGCGACGTGCCCCGACGACAGGTCAACGCGTTCGGGGTCGAAGAAGAGGACGGTCAGGGGCGCCGTTGTGACAATCATCGGGATGTAGGAAATGAGTTCGATGCCTGATGCGTTGGCACCCAGCGACTCGGACTCCTGAGCAGCCAAGGCGAGGCCTGACTGTATCAGCTCTGAACCCCATCCCTCGATTGTTCTTCGATCGAGGCTATCGGGCCACCCTTCTTTACGCTCATCGCGCAGAACTCGGAGTGATACGAGGGTGGGCCGCATGAGACCTTCCGCCAGGAAGTGCCCGCGGCTGAACCCGGTTGTGCGCAGAGGACCCGAACCTGATTGCTCTTGGCAGCGTCGTTCTGGCGGACGGGAAATACCCAGTGCCCCTCGACGCGCTTGCATTCGATTACTAGACGCGAACGGTAGAGTGCGTGAGTTATCTCGTCGTTCTTTTGACCGCCGAGAACGATATCGATGAAGCGCTTGTCACCCCTCACCGGATGGTCCCACGGATGCTCGCGCGCCAAGAGATGCCAAAGGGTTACTCCTTCCCACTTCTTGGCGATCGCGGCGAGAGCGGCCTCGAGCGGGTAACCGCTGGCGTTGGCGACAGCGTTCGGGTTGATGTTGTTACTCATCGTGGATGTGCCCTCCGGGGTCTAACCGCAGCATCAGCGGCGAGCGCAGCGTAGTCCGCTGCGTGTCGGGTTAGCCGGCATCCTTCCCAGTTGGCGACGCGGCCGATGAACGAACAGGGCGCTTTGAGAGCGCAAGAAGAGCGGCGCCGACGATGATTACTGCGAGCAGGAACAGCGTGGCGTGGCGGTACGAAATGAAGACGCCGCCATTCTCGGATACCAAGCGAGGAACAGGTCGGGCTACTTGAATGGCACCGAGCCCATCCTTGTGAGTAAGCCGAGCAGAATCCAAGGAGAGAAGGCCCATGCCCCAGGCAAAGACCTCCATTGAAGCTCCGGGCCGCAGCTCGCCGACATCGATGAGGCCCTTCGTAGTCTGAACCGTCGTCGTTCCATCTGCGCCCCGCAAAGTAACGTGACCGTTTATCCAGTTGGGGAATGAAAGCTGCACCGCGGACAGGGGTGGTCGAACCTGTATTCCGGACTGTGCAGACGATGAGCTTCTCCTGTAAGCGCCATGGAGAGTGAATGCCCTCTGCATAGCGCCCGAGTACCGTGGTGATGACCGGCCGAAGGTCCTCTCGAAGCGGGGCCGAGGGAATGAGCTTCTGGAGGGCCTCGTCCTTCAGGAGAGTCTCGGTGGCCTTGGTCGGCAAGGCCCGTGCGTCCTCAAGGAGTTCGGCGGGCAAGAGCGCGGGCGTTTCCAGGATATCGGCCACGAGCGTCGGTGTCGGGCGAAGCTGCTGCCATAGAGACGTGGCGCCGAGTAGGACGCCTACCAGCAATGCGAGGAGCTCGATGGGCAGCTTCAGGCGCTCGAGGAGGTCTTTGAGCCTGGAGGGGTTCTGCATAGAGCCAGTCTACGCGCTGGATTTCGTGCCTAGGAATGCTTGAGAGGGTTGGTGACGCGCACTAACCCGTTCAGGCAGGCACTATCCATTTCGTTCATCGCTACCGGCGCCGAGCAGCGCGTGGTCTCGGATAGGCCCTCGGGGGGCAATCGAGTTCGGTGGCTCTGTGGCGAAAAGGACGGGTCCCAGGCGAGTGGCGGCCTCCGGCCATCGGTCTTTGACGAGCCGTGGACGGCACATGGAGCCTCCGCGAGTGTGGCTTCGGCCGGTATGGCTCCACGATTCCCGAGGGCGGTCAAGAGCCGTCGGCGGTCCCGTCGGCGGTCCAGGCCAGGAGAATCTCCCGTGAATCCGCGGGGCCTGGACATCATCTGTCCCTTCAACGGCTGATCCTTACTGGTTGGCAGCTGCTTCGTGCCCGACCGGCCCGCGAAGGATGAAGCAGCCCGTAGGAGGAGAAGGCGACCATGAAGCCCGCCGCGAAGCCTCAGTACGCCTCTGTCGAGCTGCCAGTTGGCTGCGCCACGCCTCGGCCGCACTGCCCGATCTGCGGTTACGCACTCCGGATCGTCGGGGAGGCCTCGATCGCGAACGTCGACGCCTGCCGGCACCTGGCATTCGTCTTCATCGGTGAGACCGCAGAGTTCGGATACCGCTACGCGGACTTCCAGAAGCGGGCGGCGGGAGGCGGACCTCGCAGCTCGACCTGTCGAGGCTGCGAGGGTTCCTCGAGCGAATCGGCTACGGGAACAAGCTCCTGGCCCTCGAGATCACCTACGGCGGAATGGCGTGCGGGCCGGTCTGGTACAGCGACGTCTACGGGTTCGACTACGAGGCCGTCGGGGACGAGGTCGCTGAACTCGAGACGCCGGCTTCCGTCGTGGCCGCCTCGGCGGCCGACAGGTAGGGGATGTCAAGCCGGCGATCCGGTCTCAGCAGATGGCCCGAATGGGCTGAAGTTCGCGTCACTTCTCGATTCGGTGGCAACATGCCCTGGGCGCCTCCCGTTCCCGCGCAGTAACGCCACGGGAGAGGCCCTCCAAACGGTTCACGAGCCCTGGAACTGGAGTCCCTGAATGCACGCTGGGATGGAACGACTTCTGAAGCTCCGACTCGCCGTCGCCCGCTTCGGCGAGATGGACGGAGCCCGCTGGTGGAACACGAACGGGCAGCTCGGAAAGCTCGGGGCGATGGCGCTCCGGCGCGGCTTTCCGCGGACGCACCGCTTCGCTCAGGCCCGGGCGGTCTTCGCCGTCGCCGGGCACCGCTGCCGGGAAGTCTTCGAGCCGCCCCAGTGCGTCACCCTCTGGGACCTCCCGGCCTCCATCGAGGAGGAGTTCGAGGGGATGTGGGAGCGCTGGCTCGAGCAGGCGGAGGAGTGGAAGCCGTTCTTCGAGGCCCTCGAGAAACCGGCAGGCGCTGACCTCGGCGCCGTCCTTCGCGGCCTCGGCCTCGTGACCGACCCGGACCTCGAGGCGCTCGGGCGCCTCCGCCGGGGCGCCGACGGAAGGGCCGTCCAGCTCCCCGGCGTCTTCACGGGCGCGGACGCCGACTTCACCCTCCTCGCCCTCGGATTCGCCCGGGGGGAACCGGGAGCCCTCGCCGTCCCCTACATGAGAAAGGCGGACGCTTGACGAAGCGGGGCCAAGAGGCGTCCCGCGCCAACGTCGTCTCTTCGTTCACGATCGTGAAGGGGACGATGATCGAGGAGAGCTACGCGGCCCTCGCCGCCTGGGACTTCGACCGGACCAAGCGCCAGAACCTCGACCACGTCCGGGAGGTCAACCTCGTCGGCGCGAAGAGCCAGACCTGGCTCCGGGACGTCGGGAAGGTCCTCAACCGCCGCTTCGACCCTGCCGGCCGTGACCGGCCTCTCGCCCTCCTCGCGAAGGCGGGCTGGGGCCTCGACGAGTGGAAGCCGGCCCTCCTCTGGCACATGACCCGCGACGAGTTCCTCTTCCGGGACTTCCTCGTCGGCTGGCTCTACCCGAACTGGGCCGCGGGAGCCCATCGGCTCCGTCCCGAGGAGCTCCACGACTTCCTCCGGGAGGTCGGCGGGCGGGGCGGCGTCACGGAGCATGCCTGGGGAGAGGCCACTCTGGAGCGGGTCGCCGTTGGCCTCCTGCGCATGGCCGCCGACTTCGGCCTCCTGAAGGGCACGGCCGTCCGGGAATTCGCCTCGTACCACCTTCCGGAGCGGAGCTTCCTCTACCTCCTTCACGCGTTTCGCGACGCCGAGCCGAACCCCCGCCGCCTCATCGAGTCGCCGGAGTGGAAGATGTTCCTCATGGAGCCCGCCGACGTGGAGCGGGAGCTCCTCCGGCTGCACCAGTTCCAGAAGCTGCACTACGACGTCGCCGGGAGCCTCTCCCACCTCACGCTTCCCTGCGATAACGCCCTCGACTACGCCGGGAGGATGGCCGCATGAGCGACCTCGAACAGCGCATCAAGACCGTCCTCGAGCCGATCCTGGAGCTCCCGGACCCGCGGACCCGCCTCAGCGCCTACCACGACATGCCGTACGCCATCTTCCGGTACGACCCGGAAGAGGAGCTCGAGATGCGCCGCCTGGTGAGCCTCCTGGGGACCCGTCTCGCCCAGAAGGGGAAGCGCGTCTCGCGGATCTCCCTGGCCGAGTGCCTCGACGAGGCCCTTCGCTCGCAGAACCCGCTCGAAGACTGGATCCGTGCCGAGCGCGAGCAGGGGCCCCCGACGCTCGTCGACACCATCCACGAGGTTCTCTCCTCGTACGCCCCGCTCGTCGACCTCGTCGCCGCGCGGATGCCGGCCGAGCCCGACCCGCTCCGTGACGTCGTCTTCCTACTCCGCACGGGCGCCCTCTTTCCCGTATACCGCACGTTCTCGCTCCTCGAGCAGCTGAAGGGCCGCGTCCAAGTCCCGGCGATCCTCTTCTACCCGGGGACGCTCGATGGCGCTGCCGGCCTTCGCTTCATGGGCGTCCTGGACGCCGAGCACAACTACCGCCCGAAGATCCTCTGAAGAGGCCCACGAGATGAAGAGCCCCACCATCGACTCCCTGTTTGCGAGCAACATCCGTCGCCAGATCGAAGAGGTCATCAAGGTCGACCAGACCGACGAGACGATCCTCCGGGAGGAGATCGCCGAGTACGTCGTCACGGACGCCATCCGGCGGCACTACACCGAGGTCCTCGACCGGTATGCCGAGACCCCGGGCAAGCCTCACGAGGGAATCGCCGTCTGGGTCTCGGGCTTCTTCGGTTCGGGCAAGTCGAGCTTCGCGAAGATCCTCGGCCTCGCCCTCTCCAACCGGCCGATCGCGGGGGGACTATGCCGGCAGGGAGTTCGGAGAACGGACGGGCGACACGAAGCTGAAGGTCCTCCTGGCCACGATCGCCGAGAAGGTCCCCACCCATGCCGTCATCTTCGACGTCTCCACCGACCGCGGTATCCGGAGCGGCAACCAGACCCTCACCGAGATCATGTACGGGCTCTTCCTCCAGAGCCTCGGCTACGCGAAGGACCTCGACCTCTCCGAGCTCGAGATCGCGCTCGAGGAGAAGGGGGAGCTCGCGAAGTTCGAGAGCGAGTACGCCCGCATCTACAAGAAGAGCTGGAGCACCGAGAAGGGGAAGGTCGCTTTCGCCCTGAGCCAGGCGAGCAACGTCGTCCACGAGCTCGACCCGGTCACCTTCCCGATGGCCGACTCGTGGGTGAAGGCCGTCAAAGACAAGGCCGACATCACCCCCGGCAAGCTCGCCGAGCGGGCGACCGAGCTGATGAAGCGCCGCAAGCCGGGACACTCTCTCGTCTTCGTCGTCGACGAGGTGGGGCAGTTCGTGGCTCGTGACGTCCAGAAGATGCTCGATCTCCAGGCCATCGTCCAGAACCTCGGCCGCGTCGGCCGCGGCAAGCACTGGGTCGTCGTCACCTCGCAGGAGAAGCTCGATCAGATCGTCTCCGGCCTCGACGACAAGAAGATCGAGCTGGCGCGCCTGATGGACCGCTTCCCGCTCCAGGTCCACCTCGAGCCCTCCGACATCTCCGAGGTCACGAGCCGCCGCGTCCTGGCGAAGAACGCTGGCGCACAGTCGGCTCTCGGGAAGCTCTTCGACGAGCATCGGGGCCGCCTGGCCGCCTGTACGCGCGTCTCGGCCGACATCCGCCTCCCCGAGCTCGCCCGCGATGCGTTCGTCGAGCTCTACCCGCTCCTCCCGTACCAGATCGACCTCGTCATCCAGGTCGTCTCGGGCCTGCGCACCCAGGGTGGAGCCGGGCGCCAGGTGGGCGGCGCGAACCGCACCATCATCAAGCTGGCCCAGCAGCTCCTCATCAACCCTGCCGTCAACCTCGCCGACCAACCGGTCGGGGCCCTCGTCCGCCTCGACCAGGTCTACGACCTCGTGGACCAGAACATCGGCTCGGAGGTCCGGGCGAGGATCGCCGCTATCCCGCAGAGGGTCGACCATCCCTTCGCGCAGGCCGTGGCCAAGACCATCTGCCTCCTCCAGTACGTCCAGAGCGTTCCCCGGACCGCCGAGAACATCGCCGCCTGCCTCCACACGTCGGTCGAAGCCGACTCCTGCCTCGCTCCCGTCCGCGAGGCGCTTCTCGCCCTCGAGAAGGCCCATCTCGTCCGGCAGGGGGACGACGGCTACCGCATTCCCACCCCGGCCGAGGACGACTGGGAGAAGACCCGGAACGGCCTCAGCCCCCGCCCGGGCGACGTGCACCGCCTCCATTCGGAGACCGTTTCCGCGTTCTGGAAACCGCAGCCGTCCTACACCTACCTCGACACGAAGACTTTCAAAGCCGGCCTGGCGATTCACGGCCGGATCGACACCGACGGCGACGTCGTCTTCCACCTTCACCTCGCCGAGGACGGAAAGGCGTTCGAGACCCTCGCCGCCGAGCTTCGCCAGAGGAGCCGGGAGGAACGCCGGAACGTCTTCTGGGCCGTCGCCCTGAACGAGGCGATCGACCGGGAGACCGTCGAGCTCTACCGGTCGAAGGAGATGCTCGACAGGAAAGAGCGGGACGCCCGGACGGCCGACCAGTCGGCCCTCGTCGGTGAGGAGAAGCGCCGCCTGAAGCGCCACCAGGACGAGCTTCGCCGGCTCCTCCGCGCCGCCTGCCTCGCCGGCAGCGTCAGCTTCCGGGGGAACGACCGGAGCCCGCGAGACGGGTCCGACGTGGGCAAGGTAGCGGCCGAGATCCTGGGTGCCACCCTTCCCGAGCTCTTCGAGCGCTTCGGCGAGGCCGCCGCCCGGACTGCGGAGCTGAAGAGGGCGCTCGACGCCCTCCTTGGCGCAACGAGCCTCGAGGGCCCACCCGGGACCTTCCACGCCCTCCACCTTCTCCGGGACGAGAAGGGAAAGACGGTCTTCCACCTCGACGACGGTCCTCTCGCCGAGGTTCTCCGCCGCATCGAGGAACGCTCCGGGTACGGCGACACGACGAGCGGGCGCTGGCTGGCGGACGAGTTCGAGAAGGAGCCCTTCGGGTGGGACTTCGAGGCGGTGCGACTCTTCGCCCTCTGCCTCCTCAGGGCCGGCAAGGTCGAAATGACGAGCGCCGGCCAGACGATCGACTCGGCCACGGGCCCGAAGGCCCGCGAGGCGTTCGGGAACAACAACCTCTTCCGGGCGGCCTCCTTCCGGCCGAAGAAGGGCGTTGAGTTCGCCGAGCTCCTGCTGGCCGCCGAGGCCTACCGCGACACCTTCGGAGCGGAAGCCCGCGAGATCGCGCTCGGCCCCCTCGCCGTCGAGATCCGGAGTGCTATCGAAAGGGTGGAGGACGCCGTCGTCACCGTTCTCGGACTCCTTCGCTCCCACGGCCTCCCGGGCACGGAGCTGCTCGAAGCGGCGCAAGGGCAGATGAAGGCGATCGCCCGCGGGACCGAGCACGAGGCCATCGCGACGTTCAACGCCTCGCACAAGACGATCAAGGACGCCGTCCGCCGGGCGGGTGAGCTGGAAGTCGCCCTCACCGACACGAACCTGGCGCTCCTCGATTCGGCGAAGCGGGTTCTAGCCAGCTGCTGGCCTTTCCTCGAGCAGGAGCCCGACCTGCCCGAAGGCCTGGCCGCGAAGGCGGCCGGGCTGAAGGACCTTCTCGCCCGGGAGACGTTCTTCCGCGAGCTGACGGCCATCCAGCAGAACGCGCGAGCCCTCGACGACGAGTACGCCCGGCGCCACAGGGAGGCCCTCGAGGCCCGCGTGGCGGCCTACTCGGCGGCCCTCCTCGAGCTGGCGAAGACGCCCGGATGGGAAGAGCTCGACGAAAGCCAGCGGGCGCCGCATCTCGGCGCCCCTCCGAAGCGGGGCCACGAGCGACGGCAAGGGGACGCCGATTCCGCAGCTAAGGTACGAGACGGAAGCCTGCGCGAGCCGCCTGAAGGCTGCGATCGCAGAGGTCCGTCGTCTCGTCGAAGGCGAGCGCCTCGTCACCATCGACGTCGGCGGCTTCTTCGGAGCCGGCGTCGAGACCGAGGAGCAGCTCGCGGCGGCCCTCGAGGGGATCCGGGAGGAATGCGCCCGGTTCATAGCCCGGGGCAAGAAGGTAGTGGCGCAGTAGGCCGCGGCATGGACAAGGAAACCCGTAGCGCCATCGAGCGGGCCACGCAGAAGGCTCGCCGAATTCTCGAGACCGACTTCGCCGAGCAGCTGGAGGGGACCTTCGAGGTCCTCCTGAGCGGTGTCGTCGCCCCGCGGGGTGGGGCGCACCTCTCACCCCGGCAGCACGCGGTGAGGGAGCGGATCGTCGCCTCGGTCGAGCACAGGCGGGCGGCGGGGGAGAAGCCCGCCGAGGCCATCGCCTCATATCTGCGCGACGCCGCGTTCACCGCGCTCAACCGGTTTGCAGCACTCGAGATGATCGAGGCCCGCGGCCTCGCCCAGGAGTGCGTCCGCAAGGGCGAGCAGTCGAGCGGCTACCGGGAGTTCATCGGCCTCGCCCCCGGGGTCGCGCTCCTCCCGGGCGGGGACGGATACCGCCTCTACCTCGAGTGCCTCTTCGACGAGCTCTCCACCGAGGTCAAGGTCCTCTTCGACCGCCGTGACCCCGCCTCGGCCCTCTGGCCGCGCCGGGCTGCGTTCGAGGAGCTGCTCGGCGTCCTCAACGCCCCCGAGCTCGCCGCCGTCTGGGGCGAGGACGAGACGATCGGCTGGGTCTACCAGTACTTCAACAGCGGCGACGAGCGGCGCGCCATGCGCGACGCCTCGCAGGCCCCGCGCAACAGCCGCGAGCTGGCCGTCCGCAACCAGTTCTTCACGCCGCGCTACGTCGTCCGTTTCCTCACCGAGAACACCCTCGCCCGCATCTGGATCGAGATGATGGGCGACGGGGACGGAGCCAGCCGGATCGCCGACCGGTGCGAATTCCTCGTCCGCGATGCCGAGAGCCGTGGCCCCCGGGCGAAGAAGGACCCGCGCGACCTGAAGCTCCTCGACCCGGCCTGCGGCTCGGGGCATTTCCTCCTCTACTCGTTCGACCTGTTCCTCGCGATCTACGAGGAGGCCTGGGCCGACCCCACCGCCGCGGCCTCCGCCACGACGGGCCGGACGCTCCGCGCCGACTACCCCGACCTCGCGGCCCTGCGCCGAGCAGCCCCCGCGCTCATCCTCGAGCAGAACCTCCACGGCGTCGACATCGATCCCCGCTGCGCCCAGATCGCCGCCCTCGCCCTCTGGCTCCGCGCGCAGCGGGCGTGGAAGGACGCAGGCCTCCCGGCCAGCCAGCGGCCTCGGATCACGAAGACGAACATCGTCGTCGCCGAGCCGATGCCGGGCGACGCCCGCCTCGTCGAGGAGTTCGCCGCGACACTGAACCCGCCGCTCCTCGGGACGCTCTTCCGGAAGATGGTCGCCGAGATGCGCCTCGCGGGAGAGCTGGGGACGCTCCTCAAGGTTGAGACGCTGCTCGCGGACGAGATCCGGAAGACGAACGTCGAGTACAACCGGCAGAAGAAGACGACCGGTTACCTGCCAGGATTCGAGCCGCCGCCGACCCAGGGGGAGCTCGACTTTTCGCAGATCGACGACGAGACCTTCTTCGACCGAGCCGAGGAGCTGCTCCTCGCAGCGCTCCGAAGATTCACCGAGTCGGCCGCAGGAGCTGTCGGCGTGCGGAGGCGGCTCTTCGCCGGCGACGCCGCGCAGGGGATCGCGCTGATCGAGCTGGTGAGGACGAAGTTCGACGTGGTGCTGATGAATCCGCCGTTCGGGGCGTGCGGGATGGGGGCGAAGAAAGAGTTCGAGAAGGCGTATCCCAGGACGAAGAACGACCTGTACGCGGCGTTCGTCGAGCGGGGCGTGGAGCTGCTACACAAGCGGGGGATGCTGGGGGCGATCACCTCGCGGACGGGGTTCTTCCTGTCGAGCTTTCAGAAGTGGCGGGAGGAGGTGCTGTTGAAAGGAGCAGCGCCGCCGGTCGTGCGCGTGATCTGGGGTGCAGGGCGTGCTCGACTTCAGCGGATGGTTGAGGTGGCGGCGTACTGTGTGGAGACGGTGGCAGTGAAAGCCGTTCTTGGGCCGGCGCTGACGTCTCCCCGGTTATCTCCTTCTTCCTTGATGCTCGCGCCATGTTGAAAAGAGCAGTATTAGGAACCTGGCTGGCATGATAGTTCATCAGCACAGCCGCTCACGATTCCTCGTTGGTCGCGTCGCTGCGGATCTGCTTACGACCTCTCCGACGAAGTGCCCCGATCTGGGTCATCGGCTTGCGAGACGATTGAGCCGGACATTGGCAGAGTCACGTTTGGCCTCTACAACGAAAGATGACGAGCGATTCATACGCCTCCGGTGGGAGGTCGACCCGCGTGGGATCGAAGACGGCGCGTGGGTAAGGATCTCGAAGGGTGGGGAGTATTCGTGGTTCACGGCCGAAACGCATCTCCTGGTTAAGCAGCGCGCAGATGGGGAGGAACTCGCGGCCTTTGCTGAGACGCGAGATGGAAATGTGGCGTCGACGCGCCGGTCATCCTCGTTCTTCTTCCGTCCTGGAGTGTCCTTCTCGCGCAGGAGCCAGAAGGGTTTCTCTGCGAGGCGACTGCGGCCAACAGCGTGCTTTTCCGATAAGAGCGGCGTGATTGTGCCGACCGACGACAAGCAGGCGTGGCTACTGGGCCTCCCATTCGCTCTTGCTTCGTCGGAGTACCAGGCCTTAATTGATGCGCAGGCGAAGTTCGGGTCTTTCGAGATAGGCCCCGTGAAGATGCTGCCGTTGCCTGATCGGCGGGTTTTTTGTCCCAGGCTGACGCGTGGAGACTTGTTTTTCGTCTCTTGGATTCCGTCGAGAGAATCGATGAGACCGCCGAGACGTTCGTCAGCCCGCTGGCGGGTCCTCCGTCGAAGCAACACGCCTACGAGGCGGCGCTGCGGGCCGCGGAGGGCGGTCTGGCTGCGTGTGGGCTGTCGCTCAGTTCGTCGGCTGCCGAGTGGCTGGCCGATGTCGGTGAGGCTGCCGACGAGCGGATGGCGCTCTCTGAGCGCGTTCTCCACTACTGGTCCATCGGCGTCGCCTTCGGCCGCTTCGACCTCCGCCTCGCCACCGGCGAGTGCGCCCTTCCCCCCGAGCCGGACCCCTTCGACCCGCTCCCCGTCTGCTCGCCCGGGATGCTCACCGGCGCGGACGGCCTCCCTTGCGCCACGCCGCCCCCCGGCTACCCGATCGAGATCCCGCAGGACGGCGTCCTCCTCGACGACCCTGGCCACCCGCGGGACCTGCTCGCCGCCGCCCGCGCCGTCTTCGACGTCGTCTTTGCCGCCACGGCCGACGCGGACGCGCGCTGGCAGGAGGCGGCCGGAATCCTCGACCCGAAGAACCACGATCTGCGCGCCTTCGTGGCTCGGACATTCTTCGAGCTGCACCTCAAGCGCTACTCGAAGAGTCGCCGCAAGGCGCCCATCTACTGGCAGCTCGCGACGCCCTCCGCGAGCTACTCCGTCTGGCTCTACGCCCACCGCCTCACGCCAAACACGTTCTTCCACGTTCTCCAAGACGCTGTCGCGCCGAAACTGGCACTCGAGGAGCGAAGGCTCCTCTCGCTGACGCAGGAGTCCGGCCCGAACCCCACCGCGAGCCAGCGGAAGGAGATCGCAGGCCAGGAAGCGTTCGTCGACGAGCTCAGGGCCTTCCGCGACGAGGTCACCCGCATCGCACCGCTCTGGAAGCCGGATCTGGACGACGGAGTGGTCCTGACAATGGCCCCGCTCTGGCGGCTCGTGCCGCAGCACCGCGCCTGGCAGAAGGAGCTGAAGGCAGCGTGGGACTCCCTCTGCGCGGGCGAGTACGACTGGGCCCACATCGCGATGCACCTCTGGCCCGAGCGGGTCGTCCCGAAGTGCGCCAGCGACCGGAGCCTCGCCATCGCCCACGGCCTCGAGGAGGTCTTCTGGGAGGAGGACGCGAAGGGGAAGTGGGCGGCCCGCAAGAAGCCGCTGACGCCCGTCGCGACTCTCGTCGCGGAACGGACCTCTCCGGCCGTCAAGGCTGCTCTGAAGGACCTTCTCGAGGCGCCGCAGAACCGCGGAGCGAACAAGGGGCGCCGTAAGGGGAAAGCCGATGCCTGAGTACCTGGGCGGGGGCGTCGAGGTGGCCGTTATGCTCTCGCAGGAATCGAAACGAGGGACCCGCCATGAGAGTTGAGTCAATTCGCCTGAAGAACTTCAAGGCGTTCCGCGACGTCGATATGCGCGAGATACCCGGCTTCTGCGTCCTCATCGGGGCAAACGGGGCTGGGAAGAGCACTCTCTTCTCGGTATTCGCATTCCTGCGGGATGCGATGGCGACGAACGTCACGACGGCCCTGGCGAAGCTCGGCGGGAGCCGGGGTTTCCAGGAGGTTCGCTCCCGAGGCTGCGAAGGAGCGATCGAAATCGAGCTCAAGATCAGGGCGGACCTCGGGCGATCGAAGCAGAGCCTCATTACCTACTCGCTGGAGATCGGTGAGGTGTCGGGTCGGGCCGTGGTCGAGCGGGAGGTCCTGAAGTACAGGCGGGGCAGCGGCGGTCAGCCCTGGCACTTCATCGATTTCAGCGGGGGAACTGGCGACGCGGTCACGAACGAGATGGAGACCGTCACCGACGAGACCCAGCTGAAGCGGGAGCGCCAGACGCTCAAGAGCCCGGACATCCTCGCTATCAAGGGCCTGGCGCAGTTCGAGCGGTTCCCGGCGGCGGTCGCGCTGGGGACGCTCATCGAGAACTGGCACCTGTCCGACTTTCACATCAGTCGGGCGCGGCCGGAGCAGGAGGCGGGATACGCCGAGCACCTGTCGCGCGAAGGGGAGAATCTCTCCCTGGTCGTCGAGTACCTTCAGAAGCAGCACGGAAAGGTGTTCAAGGAGATTCTGGAGAGGCTCGCGAGCCGCGTCCCGGGGATCACGAGCGTAGATTCGAAGGTCACCGAAGAGGGACGCGTTCTGCTCAGGTTCCAGGATGGCTCGTTCCAGGACCCGTTCCTGGCTCGATACGTCTCGGACGGAACGATCAAGATGCTCGCGTACCTCGTCCTCCTCCTCGACCCGAACCCGCACCCGTTGCTCTGCGTGGAGGAGCCGGAAAACCAGCTCTACCCGGCCCTGCTCAGCGAGCTTGCCGAGGAGTTCCGGAGCTACGCGGCGCGCGGAGGCAAGGTATTCGTGTCGACGCACTCGCCCGATTTCCTCAACGCCGTCGAGCTCGACGAGGCGTTCTGGCTGGTCAAGAAGGGCGGCTAAGCACGGAGGTCAAACGAGCGAGGGACGACCAGCAGGTGGCGGCCTACATGGCGGAGGGCGACAAGCTCGGGTACCTCTGGAAGCAGGGATCTTCGAAGGAGCCGACCCGAAGTGAAGCACCTGGTGTTCCTCCTCGAGGAGCCGTCGGCCAGGGATCTCTCGAGGGGCTGCTGCCGAGGCTGCTCCCCGCGGACGTCGGGGTCTACTACCTGGTATTCGAGGGAAAACAGGACCTGGAGGGGCAGCTCGTTCGAAAGATCCGTGGGTGGCAGAGGCCGGATGCATCGTTCGTCGTGCTTCGCGATCAGGACGCTGCGGACTGCCATGTGGTGAAGGCCGGCCTGGCGAAGCTGGTGGCACAGAGTGGTCGAGAGCCGGTTCTCGTACGCGTGGCGTGCAAAGAACTGGAGGCCTGGGTAGTCGGTGACTGGCCTGCGGTGTCGAAGGCTTTCAACCGACCGCAGCTCGCCTCCCAGGCGACGAAGGCGACCTATCGGGATCCCGATCAACTCGTGCGCCCCGTGGAGTCCCTCCGGAAGTTCCTCCCCGAGTATCAGAAGCGTGCGGGAGCTCGAAAGATGGGTAAGCTGCTCGATCCGGAACGCAACCACTCGAAGAGCTTTCAGGTGTTCTGCGCGGGCATCCGGAAGGTCGCTGGGCAGGCCGAGGGAACCTCGAAACAGGACCTGCGCCGTTGATACTCTGCCCGATAGCCGTCCGAAGCTGAAAGGATCTGCGAGATGCTGGAATACCTTCAACTCAACCACGTCGGCCCCGCGGATCGGCTCGAGCTGCGCTTCGCTCCCCGCCTCAACCTCCTCACCGGTGACAACGGGCTCGGAAAGAGCTTCCTGTTGGACGTGGCCTGGTGGGCCCTGACGCGGAAGTGGCCGGCGGACCTGAATCCGAACCTGGCAACCGGGCTCCGGGCGCGACCCACGCACGGGAAGATCGGGGATGCGTCGATCGAGTTCAGATTCTCAGGAAGAACGGTTCCCTTCGAGTACCGAAGCGAGTACGACCGGGCAGACCAGGCGTGGACGGGAAAGCCGGGGCGCCCAGCCATTCCCGGGCTCGTCCTCTACGCCCTCGTGGACGGAGGATTCGCTCTCTGGGACCAGGCGCGGAACTACTGGCGGAGGAAGGGAGACCTCGACGTGCAGGAGCGTCCACCCGCCTACGTCTTCAGCGCCCGCGAGGTCTGGGACGGACTCGAGTCGGAACAGGGCGCCCTGTGCAACGGGCTGATCCGGGATTGGGCCTCGTGGCAGAAGGAGAACGGCGAGGCTTTCGCCGAGCTTCAGCGGGTCCTGAGGCGTCTCTCGCCGGCCGACGAAGAGATCCTCGGAGCCGGAGAGCTGACCAGGGTGTCGCTCGACGACGTGCGTGACATGCCGACCGTCAGGATGCCCTACGGACAGGACGTCCCGATCGTGCATGCGTCCGCTGGGATTCGTCGAATCGTCGCGCTGGCCTATTTGCTGGTCTGGTCGTGGCAGGAGCACGTCCGGGCGAGCCGCCTCCTCCAGCAGGAGACGGCCGAGCAGGTGATCTTCATCGTCGACGAGATCGAAGCCCACCTGCACCCCCGCTGGCAGCGGTCGATCCTGCGATCGCTGATGGGAACGGTCGAGGCGTTGACGGGGAGACCGCCGGGCCGTCCAGATCGTGGCGGCCACGCATTCGCCGCTCGTCCTGGCGTCGGTAGAAGCGCTCTTTGATCCTGGGAGGGACGCCTGGTTCGATATCGACCTCGTCGTGGAACACGGCCGCTCGAGGGTCTCCGTCGAGAGGAAGCAGTGGGAGCGGACGGTGAGGTGGGCAGCTGGCCGACGAGCGAGGCCTTTCGACCTCGGGAGCGCGAGGGTCGCTGGAGGCTGAGAAGGTGCTCGAGGAGGCCGCGATGGCGCTCTCGGATGAGGGCTTCGACACGAGGCGGGCCGTGGAGCTCGACCGGAAGCTGAGGACGTTGCTCGGAGATACCGACCCCTTCTGGCTGCGCTGGCGGTTCGTGGGCGAGAAGCGTGGATGGCTCCCGCCGGACACGTCCGGCGACTCTAACCAGGGCCCACTGAGAGGCCTCGTCGGGTGATTCCCGTCGCGCTTCAGCCCGAGCCGGAGGGCTTTGACGAGAAGGTCCGGCAGAAGGGGAGCAGCTGGCTTCGCGGGAAGGGCCTGAGCGCGTCTTCCACTCTCCCGGACGGCGAGTCCCTTCAATCGTACTGGCGCGCCTGCCTGGACGACCTGCATCACGCCTACAAAGGCGTCTGTGCCTACCTCAGCGTGTACATCGAGCGAGTCCTCGGTGCGGGTACGGTGGATCACTTCGTCCCGAAGTCGCGGTCGCTAGGGCTCGCGTACGAGTGGAGAAACTACCGTCTGGCGTGTTCGCGGATGAATAGCCGGAAGAGAGACTACGAGACTGTCCTCGACCCGTTCGATCTCGACGAGAGCCCGTTTCACCTCGAGCTCGTAACCGGGAAGATCTACCCGAAGCCTTTCCTGCCTCCCGCTCTCACAGCATCCGCCCTCGCGACGATCGAACGCCTAGGGCTCGACGACGCGGATTGCCGGGAGATGCGGACCCGGCACTTTGACGAGTGCTGGCGCGGAGATGTCTCGCCCGCCTACCTGTCACGAGTGTCGCCCTTCGTCTACCAGGAGGCCCGGCGGCAGGGTCTCCTCTGAGGAATCCGATGCACCCTCTATACGACTATGTCGCTCGGCAGGCGGCCGATCGGCTGAAGGCCCGGCGGATCGTCGTCTGGTACGACCAGAGGCGGGAGTTCGAGGCTTTCATCGGCGAGGCCCGGGGCGGCCCGGGGCCAGTGCCGGGAACGTCGTCTCTCGCCCTGGCCGGGCAGGCCGCGACGCTCGCAGAGTTCGATGGCTCGTTCCTCGCGGTCCGGGTGGCGGTCGAGCCGCTCGTGTCGGTGGATGCGCCAGGCCGCCCTCGTCTACGTCCCGGGCGTCGAGAGGGACTTGGAAGGGGTCGCCCTGATGGAGCTGGAGGCGGCAGGGGAGGCCTACGAGCCGCAGCTCAAGCGCATGGCCCGGAACGTCCTCCGCCAGAAGTACACGGACGGGATGATCGACGACCTCCTCGCGCCGGAGAAGGTGACGTACGAGGAGCTGGCCCGGGCCGCCTCGAGAGCGGGGCGGAGCCGCCGTCGCCCTCAAGGTCGTCTTCCACGGGACACTGGGGAGCGAGGCCGTCCTGGCGTCGTGGCTCATGAGCGACGGGCGGGACGCCGAGATCGTCGAGAAGGGGGCCGTCCCGGAGCTCGCGAAGCTCGTGAAGGCCCGCCTCGGGCTCGAGGTCCCGGCCGACGCGGACCCCACGAAGCTGAGAGCCATCGTCGCCCGCTACGTCCTGGCCGGGGAGTTCCGGCTGGACCTTCGGTGCGAGCCGCCGGCGTCTCTCCAGGCAGTTCCGGTTCCGCCGTCGAAGGGGGACGAGGAGGCCGTTCGGGGAATGGCGCAGCACCTCCGGGAGCGGCATGCCGAGGGCTACGTGGCGCTCGCCGACAAGGTCGAGTCGCTCCTGGGCCTTGCCGGGGCGAAGGTCCCCGCGGAGGCGCTCGGGTCGATCGACACGTTCCGGTTCGAGGAGCGGGCGCTCCTTTCGTACTGCGGCGGGCTCATCGTCTCCGGGCGTTTCGACGAGGCGCTGGCCATCGTGGCCGAGCGGGAGCGGAGCTTCTGGCTCGAGCGGGACGTGGTGAGGAAGGCCCACTGGGAGGCCTGCCACCTGATGGCCGAGCTGGGGCGGGAGGCACGCACGGTACGAGCGGCCCTGCCGGGGGCGGGGCCTTCCCCGGAAGCATGGGTAGAAGGCTACGTGCGAGAGGGGGCTGGCACCGGTTGGACCTCCTCCAGCGGCGCCTCGAGTCGCTGATGACGAGCCTCGACGAGGACCCGGACGAGCGGGCTCTCGGGGTCGTGAGGCGAGCCTACGAGGACGCCCAGCACGAGATGGCGCTGGGGTTCACGAAGGCGCTTCGGGGGGCGGGATTCACGGTGGGCGGAAAGCTCCACCAGACGCGGGTCTTCGCCGACGTCGTGACGCCCCAGCCGAAGCCGGTCGCCTACCTCCTCGTCGACGCGATGCGGTACGAGATGGGCGTGGAGCTGGCCTCGCGGCTGCCGAAGGGGGCCGAGGTCGACCTGCGGCCTGCCCTCTGCGCGCTCCCGAGCATCACGCCGGTGGGGATGGGGGCGCTCATGCCCGGGGCCTCGGGGAGCTTCGCCGTCGTCGAGGAAGGGGAGAAGCTCGGCGTCCGTGTCGACGGGTCCTTCCTGCCTGACCTGGCGGCGCGCCGGAAGCACGCGATCGCGAGGGTGCCGAAGCTCGTCGACCTCACGCTCGACGAGCTCCTGAGCCTTCCCGCGGGGAAGCTGAAGAAGAAGCTCGAGGGGGCGCCGGTCGTCCTCGTGAGGTCGCAGGAGATCGACCAGGCGGGCGAGTCGGGGTTCACGTTCCAGGCCCGGCGGGTCATGGACACCGTCATCGACAACCTCGCCCGGGCGATCCGTCGGCTGACGGGCGCGGGGGTCGGGAGGACGGTGGTCACGGCCGACCACGGACACGTCTTCTTCCCGGTGGCGCGGGACGAGTCGATGAAGACCGAGGCTCCGGGCGGAGCGACCGTCGACCTTCACCGCCGCTGCTGGATCGGGCGGGGCGGCGCCACGCCGGCCGGGACGATCCGGGTTCCCGCCTCGGCGCTCGGCTACGCCTCGGACCTCGAGTTCGTCTTCCCCGAAGGGGGCGGCGTCCTGAAGGCCGGGGGCGATCTCGCCTTCCACCACGGTGGGACGTCGCTTCAGGAGATGGTGATCCCGGTCCTGACGGTCCGGATGCCGGGAACGGAGGCGGCGATCGAGGCCCAGGCGGCTGTCGAGCTGAGCGGCATCCCGACCGCGATCACGAACCGGATGATGGCCGTCACGGTGTCGAGCCTTCTCGGAGGCGTGTTCGGGGTGTCGTGGGTGTCGGACGGCCGGCGCGTCGGGAAGCTGTTCGGGGCCGTCCCCAGCAAGGGGACTGCCGAGGTCGACCGGGACGCTGGCACGGTCACCTTGTCGCCAGCCTCCACGGCGGCCCTCGTTCTCCTCCTCACGGACGACACGGTGAAGGAAGTCCGCCTGACCCTCCTCGACCCGGCGACCGATGCCGAGCTCTACCGATCCCCGGGACTCATCCCGGTGAAGCTGGGAGTCTGAGATGACGAACGAACTGGCCGGCGTGGCCGTCCCCGCCCGGGACGCCCTCGACGACAAGGCGAACAGGCACTTCAGCGGGAAGGTCGTCCGGAAGGACCTCGTGCGGAAGGTGAAGGTCGGGACGAACGTCCCGGTCTTCGTCCTCGAGTTCCTGCTCGGCAAGTACTGCGCCTCGTCGGACGAGGCGGCGATCCAGATGGGCCTCCAGGTCGTCAACGACACGCTCGCGAACAACTACATCCGGCCCGACGAGGGGCAGAAGGCCCAGAGCCGGGTCAAGGAGAACGGCCGGCACTCGTTCATCGACAAGGTGAAGGTCCGCCTCGTCGACTCGGACTACTGGGGCGAAGGGGTGAACTTCGGGAACAAGTTCCTCCACGTGCCGAACCACTACGTCAAGGAATACGAGCGGCTCCTGATGGGGGGCATCTGGGCCCAGGTCGACATGCGGTTCGAGTACGACGAGGAAGGGAAGGGGAAGAACCCGTTCTGGATCGAGCGGCTGACGCCGATCCAGATCGCGACGTTCGACCTCGACGAGTACCGGCGCCTCCGGCGGGAGTTCACGACGGACGAGTGGATCGACCTCGTCCTCCGGAGCATGGGGTACGAGCCGGCCGAGATGACGCGCCGGCTGAAGCTCCTCTTCCTCCTCCGCCTCGTCCCGCTCTGCGAGCACAACTTCAACCTCGTGGAGCTGGGGCCGCGCGGCACCGGCAAGAGCTACGTCGTCCAGGAGATCTCCCCCTACGCGGCGCTCCTGACCGGCTCGCCCACCGTCGCGACGCTCTTCGGCTACGTCACCGGCAAGCAGAAGGGGCTCGTGCAGCTCTGGGACGTCGTCGCCTTCGACGAGGTGGCCGAGCTGAAGAACATGCCGAAGGAGCTGATCCCGATGCTCCAGACCTACTGCGAGTCGGGGCAGTTCCAGCGCGGGTCGGAGGCGACGAGCGGGGAAGCGAGCCTCGCCCTCTTCGGGAACACGAACCGGCCGGTGGACGTCCTCGTCCAGTCGAGCCACCTCTTCGAGCCGCTCCCGGAGAACGTCCGGACGATGGCCTTCCTCGACCGGCTGCACGCGTACGTGCCGGGGTGGGAGATCCCGAAGATGCGGCCGGACCTCTTCAGCAGCCACTACGGGTTCGTGGTCGACTACCTGGCCGAGGCCCTGCGCGAGCTCCGGAAGCTGAACTTCACGGAGATGGTCGAGCGCGACTTCGCCTTCGGGAGCCACCTCGTCCAGCGCGACCGCAAGGCCGTCCAGAAGACCTTCTCGGGCCTGATGAAGCTGATCCACCCCCACGGCGAGGCGACCCGGGAGGAGATGGCCGAGCTCGTCGAGCTGGCCCTCGAGATGCGGCGGCGGGTGAAGGAGCAGCTGAAGAAGCTCGGCTCCTTCGAGTACCACCAGACGTCGTTCAGCTACATCGACCGCGAGACCGGCCTCGAGAGGTTCGTCGGCGTGCCCGAGCAGGGCGGCCGGAACCTGATCCCCACCGACCCGCCCGGCCCCGGGACGGTCTACACCGCCGGAGTCTCGGACCAGAGCATCGTCGGCCTCTACCGGGTGGAGGTCTCCGTGGCCTCCGGAACCGGCAAGCTGAAGACCGCCGGCGGCCTCTCGGGCGAGATGAAAGAGTCGGCACAGCGGGCCTTCGCCTACCTCAACTCGAAGAAGACCGAGCTCGGCGTCGGCCGCGACGTCGACACCTCCGACTTCCACGTCCAGGTCATCGACCTCATCGGGAACCGGGTCGAGGCGGAGATCGGCGTCGCCGTCTTCGTCGCCTTCTGCTCGGCGCTCCGCCAGACCTCGGTCGCCCCGGCCCTCCTCGTCCTCGGCGACATGAGCGTCCAGGGGAACATCAAGGCTGCCCGCTCGCTCGCCGAGCCGCTCCGGGTGGGCATGGATAACGGAGCGCGGCGGGCGCTCGTTCCCATCGAGAACAAGCGGAGCTTCCTCGAGGTCGCGGCGGATGTCGTGGAGCACGTCGACCCGGTGTTCTACGGGGATCCGAAGACGGCGGCTATGAAGGTCCTGGGGATGGCGTAGAGGGGCCGGGAGAGGCCAGGCCGGGCCGGGCTGCCCCGGCCCGGGCCGATGAGCAGCCTCCGGAGGTGGGGAGATGGCCACGAAGTTCCATTCGGACGATTCCTGGTCGAGGATCCGAGACCTGGCCAAGAAGAGGGGCCGGCGGCTGGTGGCTGTTCCATTTCTCGGGAATGGAGCGATCCGCCGCTTGCCGCTTCAGGCCGGCGATCTCCTTATCGTCAGACTCGACGAAGCCACGGTGAAGAGCGGTCAGACCTCGCCGTTCGAGATCGGGAAGTTCCTCCGGAAGGGCGTCGAAGTTCACGCCCAGTCGAACCTGCACGCGAAGGTATTCGTCTTTGGGAAGACGGCTGTGATCGGCTCGACGAACGTTTCGACGACGTCGGAGGAGCACCTCCTCGAGGCAGTCGTGGAGACGTCGGATCTGCGGGCCGTTTCAGCTGCAGCGACGTTCGTCCGTTCGCTCAGGGGGGATGTCGTCACCCCCCAGTATGCGAAGCGGCTCGAGAAGATGTACGTGCCGCCAAGGATCCTCGGGGCCGGAAGGCCAAGGTCTCAACAGACGATGCGGGGTGCTGGCCAGTCCGTGCTCTGGGCGGTGAAGCTCGAAACGGGAGCCTGGATAGACGAGGATTACGTCCAGCAAGATGCCGGGGAGCCCCTCGCACGGAAGAAGCTGAAGAACACCCGACACTACGTCGTGGACGATTTTGTCTGGACGCCCGCAGGGTTCGGCAGGAAGGTGCGGGTTGGGCAGCGGGTTCTCCAGATCGTCGAGGAGAGCAGCGAAAGAGTGTACGCGGAGGCCCCTTACCGTGTCGTGCGGGTACAGCGGTATCGGGTTGGAAACAGCAGCCGTGTGATGGTATTCGTCGAAAGGAAGAAGCGCTCCCGCCGCGTAGGCCTCGGCAGGCTGCTCGAGAGACTGGGCCCGATGGGCGAGCGGCTAAACGGGCTGAAGACCTCGTTCGAACTCAAGGACAAGGCGCTCGTCTATCAGCTCGGGCAGATCTGGGGCACGGACTAGCATGAGGAGTTGCAGATGAAGCTCACCCTCTCCCCGCTCAAGGTTCTCCTGGCGCTCGAATCAGAGGGCGGCGACGTGTCGGCCTACATAGAGCACAACGTCGTGCTCTGGCGAAGGGTGAACGGCGCCTTCGAGACCCTGACGGACGAGACGCTGCTGCTAGAGGCCCGGCCGGAGTCCTGGTTCCGGACTTCGAATACCGGTTAGGCTCCTTCAACGGATGACATCCTCGCCCCAGCTTGACCCTGCCCTTCAGGCGCACGGCCTCGCAGCGGAACTCATTGCCACCGTCGATGCCCTCGTTGAGCACCTGCGCGACCTTCGCGTCCCACAGATTCCCCGTGGCACGCCATCGCTGGTGGCCAAGATCCCTTTCAAGGTGCTTGTGTACCGCCAGGTCATGACGTATCGCGCCTGTGATCTCGCCGAGGCCTACGTGCGCGAGGCCAACGCTCGGGCTTTCATTCCGTGCTTCCTGCTGTCTCGTGCGCTCTTCGAAGGCGCTTGTGCTCTCTATGACCTCGCTCTGCGGATCGACGCGCTCGTGGCTTCAGACGCCACGAAAGACGTCGAGGCCTTCGATACACACGTCATGGCCCTCATGCACGGCACGAAGTCCTCGAACTGGCGTGCCCTCGGCGCCTCACTTCAGTCTGTCAATGTGCTTACGCTGGTCGACCGCGTCGCAAAGAAGGTCGGCACCTACGTGACGGAAGCGTACGAGGACCTTTCCGAATTCTGCCATCCGAACGCTGCCGGCGCTGCCACAAGCTTCGCGCCTCCCGAGCTGGCGGAACGAGCGGCTGTCTTCGTCGCCTCGCCGGCGCTCTCAGATTCAACCGGGGTCGCGTGGCACATTCGGGCCACCAACGTTGCGCTGTACCTTCATCTACAGGCAGCGGCAATGATCCAGAGCAGCTCCCCCTCCCTCGTAAGCCTCTGCGAGAGAGCCATCCACGAGGCCGGCACCTGGCCCGCCTCTGTGCCGTACCCATCTCAGTCTAGTGGCCAGGGCGGAGCTTAACCCGGCATGCAACGGACTCGCTGCGCTCGCCGCTGATGCCACGGTCAGACTCCTTTCACGTTCTTCAAATGCCACATAAGCAGGGCGCACGGCAGGACTGGCGGCTCTTTGAACGGGCCGTCGCCTCATTCGTCTCGGCACTAGAGCCATCGGCATCCGTGCGCGTCAACGCGCGTCTGCCAGACCGACACACCGGACGCCTCCGCGAACGGGATGTCTGGGTCGAGACCTCTTTCGGCGGCGTATTCCCGCTGAAGATCCTCATCAGCTGCAAACGCCTTCGACGCCCGGTGAATGAGCAGGATATCGACGCCTTCGCAGGAGAACTGGCTTCCTCCGGCGCCCACAAGGGTGTCCTGTATTCCTTCCGAGGCTTCACCTCTCCTGCACTCGAGAAAGCGGCGGCCCTCGGCATCTGCGCGTGTCGCCTGCTTCAGAACGAAGCCGCGGACATCCCATCGCGGCTGCCGTTCTACGCATTCTGTGTCGTGCCCGCCATCTCCGTTGGCCTCGTGGCGCCGCCGCCGCCGAATCGGCCGCTCTCGACCTTCGCAGATCTGTTCTCTCTCCGATCGGGCGCCGACGAGTCCGGCCCTCCTTTCGGATCGTTCGTTGCTTCCGTTCTCATCCAGGCCCACGCCGACGCGCTCGCCGCACTCACTCCGGCCGACGCCCTTCCCAGCGTTCGGGAGAAGGTCGTGATCATTCACGACAACGCCGGGGAGGTTCCCGACATCAAGGTGTACATCGGCCTTCGCTGGCTGGTCTACAGGGGTACTGCATTCATGAATCTCCTGAACGGTTCCTACTCCTACACCACCGGCCAGTTCGTCGGCACTCAGGCCATCACACTGCGGCCGCCGGCTCAACTACCGGATACCGCCTGGGAGCTGCTCGAGGGCGCGCAAGAGGTCACGGAGGCTTGGGGCGTGACGTTTCGGAAGCCGCTCGGCGATGTGCCGCAGATTCTCCAGGACATCCTGGGCCCACGTCCGATCGAATACTCGATTCCGAAAGACGGCGCCTAGCCCGGTATACAGTGGATTCGCTGCGCTCGCCGCTGATGTCACGGTTAGGCATTAACGCTTCGTCGTGTTCAACGAGGTAATGGGCTTGAAACGAACCATCTCGGCTCTGCACTCCTCCGATGTCGACGCCTTCTTCTCGCGCCTTGGGTTGCTCGAGGCCTTTGCGGCAGGCGCGCTGACCTGCCATGTCTGCGGTAGCGTTCTCACCGCACAGACCTTTCGAGCGGTAGGGCGGCGAGGGAGAGACTTGCACTTCGTCTGCACGCGTCAAGACTGCGTCACCGCATTCATCGAAGCTCCGCCGGAAACACCGAAATGAGTGCGCTGCTCAACCTCGTGGAGCGCTACGGATTGTTGGCGTGCATTCCGCTGCTGCTTCTGCTCTTCCTTCGAATTCTGCTAGATGAAGATCGTTCAGCGTTGTGGCGGGGCCGCATCTTCAAGGCGGTGTACGCCATCAGCGGTCGTGCCGAAGACGAGAAGCAGTACATCCGTCATGACCTGCGCGGCCGCCTGAATCTCGCCAGAAGGCGACTCTGTGCGAACGGCGTACCTCTCCCCCGTGGCAATAGACGTTCAGTGGGTCGACGGAGGCTGCGGCGATGCCTACGACGTCGCCGATGGCGAGTTCGTTGTCAGGCTCGATCCGAGCACTCATCAAGAGCGCAACATCGCACTCCTCGCGATGGCCATCGTACGGCGCACAACGCTTCAGGGCATTCGTCACCTGGTCGAACGCCCTCTCGCGACGGCGATCGATCTGAATCTCGTCCGCACGCTGCTCACCAAGGCGGGCAACCGGGCGGCCCTCGACTGGTTCCTGGCTGACAGCGTTACGCCCGCCCTAGGTTCGGATCCGGCCATTCGAGATCAACATGGACGCATCGCACGACTAGATGAGCGCGGCATCTTTACGCACATCCTCCTGATCGAATTGAGCGACTTCGCGGCTCGGGTGCAAGGGAGGGAGCCTCGTCCGTTCATGGTGGGCGAGGTCGAAGGCCTCGTGAACTTCCTCTACGACATCGCCGCCTGCCCACCAGGGGCTCAGGTTCCACTTCAGTACTCACGCGCCTTCATCAAGCTCGGCGTCATCCTCGTTGCGAAGCCGGCCACGCTCCTCAGGAGCGTCGAGCCTTACATTCATGCGATGCAGATCAACCTCGAGCGCGGTATTCAGTCGATCTACGCCCTCGTCCTTGACAAGGAGTGGCTCGGCGAGACGAAACCCGAAGACGCACTACGGTTCATCGAACAGCTGAAGGCGCTCGAAAAGGGACAGGATGATGGGCGTCCGGTCCGGCAGCCGCACCCATCCGTGCCCGTTCATGCGCCACGTCCCGTTCCGCCCGCAGGACTCCACGAGGAGATCTGGTCCGATCTTCCGGAAGACCGCATGTGTGCCACTGACCTTCGGGCTGCCGCCGAGGTGCGCCCGCCCGACGCGAACGGAGGCCTCGTCGATCGGGATGGCCCGGCCGTCACGGAGGCGGAGGAGCCAGTCAGGGAATCCGCCGCCGCATGCCGGACAGGCGATCTTGGACGGGTCGACGAGGAAGGGCATGGAGCAGTTGTCGCAGATGTGGACCGTCTTCAGCGCCGCCAGGAGTGCTGACTTCCAGGCGCTGGTCGACGGACGCTCGTCGGGGTCCGGACTGAGCGAGAGGCGGAAGAGCCGCTGGAGGTCGGCGTTGATCGCCTCGCGGGGCACGCCTCCGGCGCTCTTCGGCCGGTTCGCGCGGGCCGGGTCGTGGACCCAGCCGCCCATCATGGCCTGCTCGAACATCTCGGGCGTCGCGTCGGCGCCGCCGGCCGGGTGCAGGAGGAGGACGACCTCGTGCATGAGGACGCCGAAGGCGAACCGGTCGGAGCGCAGGTCGGGAATGGCCGGGCGGCCGTCGCGTAGGGCCGCCCGGAGCTCCGGGGCGATGTAGAGGATCTGGCCGACCATAGGCGGGGGAGAGACGCGGGGCCCGGCGAAGTTGTCGAAGTCGATGATCCCGGGCTGGAGCGTGTCGCCCGCCACCGCGACGAGAACGTTCGAGCCGTGGAGGTCGCCGTGGGCGATGCCGCGGCTGTGGAGCGCGTTGACCGCGTGGGCCAGGGCGACCGCAAGCGTGAGGGTGTGGAAGATGGTGAGGCCCGGGTGGGAGAGGACCTCTTCGAGCGGTTCTCCGGGGAAGAGCTCGGCGACGTAGCCGACGCCCGACGGGCCGACGACGAGGTCGCGGGGGCCGATCAGGACCGGGCAGAGCCTATCGAGGCGCTGGGCGATGAGGTACTCGAGGCGCCGTTGCGTCTCGGCGCGGTCGAAGCGGTCGTGGAAGAGCTTGAGGACGCCGGGTGTGCCGGTCCGCGACCGCCGGACGAGATAGGCGCAGCCCTGGCCGCCCGGCGTGAAGGTCTTCTCGATGGTCACCGACTCCCCGGAGGCGCACTTGATGACGGTTCCGGCGGCGAGCACGGATCACCTCCTGGCCAGCGCCGGCCGCTGGATGGTGACGGCGGGGGCTGTCGCCCGAGGGGCGGGCGTGCAGAGGATCGCGAAGCTCAGGTTGTCGTCGCAGACGTACATGGAGCCGTCCTTGGCGGAGGCGAAGTCGGAGACGACGAGCGAGGCCACGGCCTGGGCGTCGCCGTCGTGGGAGCCGAGGAGCCGAACGACGGAAGCGGCGAAGCCTTCGGGAACCCGGTCGAAGACACCGTCCGTGCCGACGAGGAGGCTGTCGCCAGCGCGGCGGGGGAGCTTGCCGACGACCGGCGTCCCCTGAAGGACGGGACCGAGGCTCCCGGCGACGACGTTGGCGATGCCGTCGGCCTTCTGCGGGACGAGGAACGTATCGATCGTCCCCGCCTGCCGGACGACGACGCCTCCGCCGTCACCGAGGTAGCAGTAGCCGTAGGTCGAAGGAGTGCCGACAACGACGATCAGAGTCGAGCGAAAGCCGTCCCGGGGTTCGGCCCGCCCGGCTGCACGGGCCTGCCGGCAGAGGGCCGCCGCGCTGTCGAGGAGGGCTTGCTCGGCCACGAGCTCCGGGTGGGCGGGAGCCGCCGGCGACGTTCCGAGCGCCTCGGCGGCCGAGAGAGCGGCGGCTCCCACCGCGAGCCGGGCGGCCTCCTTCCCGTGCGGGAGGCCACCGAGGCCGTCGGCGACGACGAGCACCGCCGTCGAGTTGACCTCGAAGACGATCGCGGCGTCCTGGTTCTCCTTTCGGACGTTCCCGGTGATCGAAGCGACGCCGGCGCCCCAGCTGCGCGTGGCGGCCCTCGGCAGCGTCGCTACACCGCGGCGCTTGGCTTCGGCTATGAGGGCGCCAAGGGCGGCCTCGGGGCTCTCGGCGTTCAAGAGGGCCGGAGGTTCCGGGGAGCGGGTGGTCGGCACCTCGCTCTCCACCGGCGCGATCGAGGGCGAAGTGATCTGGGCCTCGAGCCCGAGGGCCGCCTCTATGCGTCCGAGCCGGGAGCCGAGCTTCCGGCGGTCCCACGCGAGGTAACCGAGCCCCGAGAGAAACGCCATGCCGACGACTGTCTCGATGCCGGAAGTCGATTTCTGCTGCGGCAGGCCTCCCGCGGCGGGTCGACCGGCCGGCGCCACGGCGTTTGGCGCCGGCACGAGGACCGGTGCGCGCGCTTCAGATGCATCGGGCTCTGGCGAGGAGCTCTCCCCGCGGGCGCTCGCCTCGGCATTCCCGTTCGGTTCCGCCGACGCCTGCACCGGGAGGGTGGCGCGCTCGCCGTCCTGTGGTTTCGGGGACGGGGCCTTCGGCTTCGATGACTTCGAGCTCGGGCGCTTCTGCACGGCGGGCAGCTCCTCGGAAGACGGGGAGGCGGAAGTGGCTACGGGGGTCGGGGCCGGAAGCTCTTGGGCGAGCACTCCGCGCGCCATGAGGAGCATCACGAGGAGGACGACGGCGGCCGCCACGGCGAAGAGCGCGACGGCCCACTCGACGATCGGCCACCACGTAGGGAGGTGACGCGGCGTGGCGAGGCGCCGAGGCGAGGGAACCGGCTGGGGGCGGGTGGGTTTCCGCTCGGCCGGCCGGCGGGCAGGGTGCCGGCCGACCGAGACGGCGACGGGCGAGCGGGCGGGCGACGGGGAGGTAGGCAGAGGCGAGACGGGTGCCGGAGCCGACGCCAGCGCCGCGGGAGCACGCGGAACGGCGACCGACAGGCTCGGCGAATGAACGTCGACACCGATCTGCTGGAGGTAGTCCAGATGCTCCGGCGGGGGGACGGCGCGGCTCACGGCAGCCCTCACCGGGTGATCGACGCGAGGGGGCCGGCGGCCGGGACACCGGCGGCGATGGAGTGGGTGAGCGTGGCACCGACGGCGGCGAAGAACTTCCGGAGTTCCCGGCCGTCGCGGCACCGGTAGGCGTGCGCCGGCGAGGAAGCGATCTCGCGGAGGAACGCTTCGTCGGCATCCGAGCCGAAGGCGACCGTCACCACGTCCGCAACCGCCTTCAAGCTGGCCGCGACCGTCCGGGCGTCGCCGCCGCAGTTGGGCCGGCCGTCGGAGAAGAGGAGGACGACCGGGCGCGACGCGGCGAGGTCTGCCGGAGCGTTGCGGGCGATTCGCTCCGCCTCGGAGAGGGCATCCGCGACGTTCGTCGAACCGGAGGCGGTGAGCGGTGCGAGGTGCCCGACGAGGCTGTCGGCGGCTTCGGGCGGCTGGACGTTGGAGACGGACGTCGAGAAGTCGATTACTGCGACGGTGAAGACGCCTCGGTTGGCGGGAGCGGCGAGCTCTGTGGCGAGCGTGCGGGAAGCAGCGTCCGCCTCCCGCGCCTTCTCGCCGGACATCGACGACGAGGCGTCCCGGACGAGGATCGCGAGCTGCTGCCTGCGGCACGCCGTCACGGGCCGGGCGAGTCCGGTCGAGAAGGTGCCGACGCGCTGGAGGGTGGGGATGACGCTCTTCACCGCCCACCTCCCGGCATCGTCATCGGGAGCGTTCCGCCGGCGCCGATGGTCGCGATGAGCGATGCGCTCACCTGGGCGGCCGCATTCTGCAGATCGGCGCGATCCGGCGTGTTCGAGATCGGCATGAGGAGTCCACCTGCCGCGCTCACGAGGGCCTCGAGCTCCTTCGTCTTCTGGCAGACGGCGTAGAAGAGCAGGTCCTTGTCGCGGATCGCCTTCCCGATCTGCGTCGCGGTCGCCCCGGTCCGGTCGGGCTTCGTGTCGTCTGTGAGGAAGGCGACGAAGGCGCCGCGCGTCCGGCTCTTGTCCATGGGCCAGGGAACCGTCTCGAGGAAGTTGCGGATGCCGTCGAGGTGAGTCTCGGGTGCGTCGCCGCCGCCGCCAAAGGTGATGCCGCGAATGTCGGCCATCGCCTGCTCGCGCGTCCCGCCGGCGGTGTGGAGGACCGGCGCCTCGCCGCATTCCTCGTCGCCGTGCGTGCCGACGTAGACCGTGAGGCTCTTCACCTTCGCCGCGATGGTCTCGAGGAGCACCTCGGACGAAAAGGCGATTCCGGCCTGGAAGGCGGCGGACGACCCGGTGCGGTCGATCTCGATTCCGAGCGTCACCTCGACCGGGAGCTTCGGCCGCGCGGCCGGGCGAATGGACGACATCTTCGGGACGAGGAGGGAGCCCTGTTTCCGGTTGGCGCCGATCGACGTCCCGAGCGCGGCCCCGCAAGTGGGGCAAGTCGGCGGGAGCGTCCCCGTGAAAATGGACTGGCACGACGGGCAGAGCGTCATGGGTTTCTTCGAGGGAGCAAAGGTGGTCATGTGGATCTCCTTTCGGTGTGGTCCGGTGCGCCTGCGACCTTCACCCGAAGGGACTCTCCTGCCCTGCACTCCGTCGAACTGACTCACTTCGGCGTGCTGAAGAGCCACTGCAGCGCCCAGCGCCCTTTCGCCGCTCACTCATTCGCTCGCGCCCCCTAAGCGCCGCGAAGCCGAAGGGTGCGAAATGTCTGTGGCGTGCGGGCTTACGCCGGACCGGGGTGCGAAGGCGACTTTGCACCCACCGTGAGCAGGGTCCGGAGGGCGGCGAATGCCGGCCGGCCGGCCGCTGGGGGCAGGGAGTCGACGACGACCGGAAGGGCGATCGAGGCGGAGGCCACAGCCTGCTGGATGGCCGCCACACGCCTGGAGCCCCGGGTCAGGACGGAGATGAAGGCCGGAGACGTTCCGGCGAAGGGGACGAGCGTCTCAGCGAGGGCGACGAGCCTCGGGACGAACGTCCGCCGGATCGCCTCCGTCCCGATGTCGATTTCGAGGGCCAGGAAATGTCCGGGGCTCTCACGCGTGGGCCGCCAGATGGCCAGGACGTCCGGAATCGCGGCCGGCCGCGGGTTCCACCGGCGCTCGAGGACCCAGGACGGTTGGGCCGAGGTCGGAGGGGCCGGGAGCCTCTCGATGATGAGGCGGCAGTCGACGACCCAGAGGTGGTGGGCGACAGCCGACTGGGCGAGCGGGGCGCGAAGGAGGAAGAGCTCGTCGTCGCGGGCGCCCTTCCTCTCGACGACGGCATCGCGGCCGGCCGGCCGGAGACGCAGCCGGTTGATGCCGACCTTGTTCCACCGCTCGATGGCGAGGAGGCCCCGGGCAGCGAGCTTCCGGATTCGCCGTGAGACGACGGCCTCGCCGAGTCCGGGGAAGACCGCTTCGTGAAGCTGGTACTGAGCGGCCTCCTGCGACCGGCCGATGAACGCGAGCGCCGAGACGTCGCGATCGGTGAGCGTCTCGGGAGGACGTCGCGGGTCGAGCGGCCCGATCGCCGCGGACCGGGGCCGCCCCGAACTTCCCGTTGCTCCGGAGAGGATGACGAGGTCGCTTCGAGCGCTGTCTCCTCGGTCCGGCGGTTCGTGCGGGGTCGGCCCCGGGTCGGCGCCCGCCCGGTCGGAAGGCACCATGGTCCTAGAACGCGACGGCTCGCGCCGGGAGAGTCTCGACGAACGTCGCCTGCTGCCTGAACTGGCGACGCACGTAGTGATCGATAGACGACGCCACGCGATCCGTGAGGTGCTCGGGGACGGTCACAGCGTACGACCGTGACCGGTCTCGCATCACGCGACCGTCGGGCGCCCTCCAGGCTCCCTCGACGTCGCCGCGGCGGGTGAAGCCGCCGGCAAGCTGGACGAGGAAGTCCTCGAAGGCGGCGAAGGCCGCGTCGGAGAACGGGACGGTGTCGTTGTCCGCGAGCGGAACGAGGAGCTCGAGTCGGGTCGTGTCGCGCATTGGGGTGTGGGGAAGGGGATACCAGGCAGCCAGCGAGAGTCGCGTTTTCGGGCCGAGGGCTTCCTTCCGGGAGAGAGGTGTTTCGGTGAAAGTGAGATGCCTCGTGCCCCGCCAGCCGTGGACTGCCGTCCTGCCGATCCCGTTCGGGACGGACGTCTCTCGCTCGAGACGAACGGCGGCGGTCGGGGGCGTTCCTGCAGGCCAGAGGGCTGGCGGGGTCGAGAGCAACCTGAGCGAGACGACAGGAGAGCCAGGATGCGCGCCGGTCCCGGAGGGTGGGTCGGTATCGGTATCCGGTCTGGCAGTCAGTGCGGCCAGTGCACGTAGGCACTGCGCGCGAAGAAAGCGGCGCCGACGAGTAACCAGGTGAGTGGCTCGCGGACCGCTCGCTCCGCGAACTTGAGAAACACGAATAGCGCGACCGAGAGCACGCGCAGAACGCGGAGCGTGAGGCGAAGCCACACGGATCGGCGGCGCCGACGCTTCGTCGACACAACCGGTGCGATCGAGGGGTCTGGTCCATAGGGGTGACGGTTTGGAAGTGGTACCGGGATCAGCAGCGCACATGGCTCGGGCGTCCGCCCAAGATCGAATTCTGAAGGGGCGACGGTCACTCCGTGCCCCGCCGGGACGAGGCCGCACTCCGGAGGTGCTGCGGGGACCACGTCGCCGTTCGCGTGTGGGGCCCGGCAGGTCTTTCGTGCAGCGTCCCGTCCCGGCGGGGCCGGTGGCGACGTCCAGGGGGAAGGGGCCGTCCGGTTGGTGCCGTCAGACGTTCTCGGTGTGGGTGTTCGCGATGCGGACGAGCTCCGGCTGAACGACGGTGGCGATGTCCTCGATCGGGTGCTCGGACCAGACGCGCACGAGGTAGACCGGGATCTCGACGACGCTCCCGAAGAGGAGGACGCGGAGACCGGTGTGCGTCGTGATTTCGATTCGCCCGTCGAGGTGCTCGCGCACGATGGAGCGGAGGTTCTCCCAGTCGGCGTCGTGAAGATCGAGGACGCCTGTAGGCGGTTGGACGGCGGGGACGACGATTCCGAAGTGGTTGTGGGGCATAGGGGTGAGGTGTAGGTGGGGTAGCGGGCGGTAGCTTCCTCCCTGGCACGAGCGAATGACGAGGTCGTCACGATCAGAAGACCTTGATGGTGGCGTGGCAGCGGATGCAGTCGAACCAGCGCGTGACCTGCCGGCAGTTCGAGCAGTAGAGGCGGCTCCCGAACTCCGTGACGCCGCAGCGGTGGCAGGTCGAGAGCACGTTGATCGGATTGACGAAGGAGCAGTGGGGACAGGCG
The DNA here is from genome assembly GCA_016719485.1 of Holophagales bacterium. NCBI lineage: Bacteria > Pseudomonadati > Acidobacteriota > Holophagae > Holophagales > Holophagales bacterium. The sequence continues at coordinate 20,251 of JADJZB010000004.1, read as the reverse complement.
ATCGTCCCGCGCCGGACGATGGCGAGGCCGCGGGCGATCCGGCGCCACTCGCCGATCGCGCGGACCAGGTAGACCGGCGCGGCGAGGAGGTAGAGCGTCGCCAGCGCCGACAGCCGGAAGGCGGTGCGGATCGTCGGGCCCACGTCTATGCCCCCGTCCCCGGTGAGCCACCCATCATCCGAAGGAGGTCCGCGATTCCGCGGACGGGCGCCGCACCCTGGGGGCCGCCTTCTTAGGTGGGGCCGGCGGGATGGTGGCGCGGTCGACGACGTCGGCCTCGAAGCGGGCGATGAGGTCGGCCGCGGTCTTGGCCGGGACCATCGAGACGGAGGCGATCTCGCGGCGGAAGACCTCGAGGAGCTCGGCCTCGGATCGCTTCGCCATGTCCGAGGGGTCGTTCACTGTCGGGGCGCGCATCGGGAGGGCCGGCTCGCCCTTCACGTGGAGGAAGTACTTCCGGGACGGGAGGCCGACCATGAGGCGGCGGAACTCCTTCTGCCTGTCTCCCTCGGAGAGCGCGGCGCCGGCCTCGTCGACGAGGAGGTGGGGATAGATCCAGTCCGCTTCCTCGTGGGAGCGGAAGATCGCCCACCACCACGTGTTGAGCTGGAGCGTCCGGACCATGGGGCCGGGCAGGGCGTTCGCCACGTCCTGCCCGCAGAAGACGACGCCGAAGCCGACCGAGCGGAGCGTCCGGGCCGCGGTCGTCAGGGGCTCGACGAGCTCGCTCCCGCCGGCCAGGAGCGTCGGCGCTTCCTCGAGGAAGAGGAGGCCCGGGCGCTTCGGGTTCCGGCGCGGCGCGCGGAGGAGGACGTCGGTCACCCGGTGGGCGGCGCGTTCCTTTCCGACCGAGGCGGGGAGAGCCATCCCGGAGCCGTAGTTCCCGAGGGTGATGCGCGGGGAGCCGGCCGGAAGGATGTTCCGGAGCGATGCGGGCGGGATGCCGATGGAGAGCCGGACCTCTGGGAACGACAGGTCGTGCTGGAACCGCCGGAGGAGAGCGTCGGCCGTGGGCCGCGCCATGTGGCGCTCGAGCTCGGCGAAGTAGTTGCGGAGGTCGGGCTCGGCGACGTCGGCGATCACCTTCGCCCGGAACGCCGGGTCGGAGTAGAGCTTCGAGACGAACCGGAGGTTCGGCGGGAAGCCCTTCTCCGTGAGGAGCCACGAGAGCATGAACAGGGCCTGCTTCAGCGACTCCGTGTAGGTCTGCGGGCTGGCCTGGACCGTGGCGTCGGTCCGGAGGTGAGCGAGGTAGGCGTTCGAGACGATGCCCTCGGTGTTGTCGAAAGGCGTGACGGGGGAGACGGCATCGCGGGACCAGTCGATGACCCGGACGCGCCGCCGTATCGCCTCCCTGAGAGCGAAGTCGCCGCCGAGGTAGAGGGCGGCGAGGATCTGGCAAGTGAGGCTGTACGTCTCCGTCTTCGGGTCGACGAGCTCGATCTCCACCTCGTCGCGGAGGGCCCGGGAGATCAGCTCGATCAGGAGCCCGAGGAGGAACCGGGTCTTCCCCGACCCGGGCGCCCCGATCACGAGGGCGCTCTTCATCGAGGTGTCGCCCTTCACGCGGACGATCTGGCCGGACGGCAGCCTTCCGAAGGTGAGCGCGCCAGGCCCGGCGAGCCGGCCGCGGACCTCCTCCATCACCTCGGACGAGGGCTTCGGCGGCGCGAGCTTCGGCAGCTCGGCGGCGACGGCCATTTCGTAGGCGCGTCTCCGTTCCCGGTGGAGGATCGACCCGACGAAGTCGAGAAGGCTCACGGAGAGCCTCCGAAGGGGCCGAACGTCCCGCCCGGCAGGACGGGCTTGGCCGCCTTCGGGTCCACGACCTTCTTCCCGGCCGCCTTCCGGTCGACGTAGTCGGCCCACGGGTCGCGGCTCTTCGGGTTGAAGCGCTTGCGGAGCTGGAGAATCCCGTAGGCCAGGGGAGAGAGGATCAGGAACCCGAGGACCGTCCCGAGCGCGTCGATGCCGCTACCGGCGCCGGTCACGGCCTGGGGCGTGCCGACCGAGCCGCCCATGGCGCCGACCAGCCCCACGAAGAGCGCCGGCGCCAGCGCCAGGAGGAAGAGCACTCCGGCCCACCTCCGAAGCGTCTGCCCGGCCTTCGTCGCCGAGATCGGCAGCGAGAGGACGAAGACGACGCAGGCCGAAGCGATGAGGAACGAGATCACCGGTTCCTCAGCGGTCGAGGTCAGCCGAACTGTCGCCGACTCCGTTCCTCCCGGCGTCGCCGTTCTGGCCGTCAGCCGCGGCGGAGCCGGAGTCCTTCCGGGTCGCCCGCCGGGCCGCCCGGGTCCCGGCGAGGACCTCCTTCAGCTTCACGTAGACGGGCAGAGCCTGGTCGTCCGGGAGCTCGACGCTCGTCGAGTCGTTCGCGGCGCCCTGGATCGAGATGGTGATCGTGTGCATGGCGTCCTCCTTTCGATGGGGAGGACGGTAGAGGTCGCGACCGTAATTGCCGGGACAGCGTCGAACTGCTCATTTCCCTGGAGCTCAGCGGCGCGGAAGCCGTGGTACTCGGCGAACTTCTCCGCGTCCACAGCCAGGGCCTCGGCGTCCTTGATGTATCGGTCGCAGTGGTCGCGCATTTTGCGGAGCCACGGATTCTCGGGCGCCTTCGGATGGATGGCCACGGTCATCTTGTAGTCGGCGTACATCTTCCTGTGCATGGCGGCCTCCTCGCGGTATGACGCAGCCTTCTTCCGATACTCGGCGGCCTTCGCGAGGTGGTCTTCGGCCGTGACGGCGACCTTGGGGGCTTCCGCGTTCTCAGAGGTGGGCGCGACCGACTGCGGCAACGCGAAGGCGCCGGACGCGGAGAGCGCAACGCCGAGGGCGAGAGCAGCGGCGCGACCGAGTCGGGGAGTGTCGTGTCCGTTCATGGGTGTCATGTGCGAGTACCTCCGCTCGAATGTCCCCGGACCCCGAGCGTCCGAGGATGCGTGAGCACCAGAGAGCGGGTTGCGAGTCGCCGGACGATCCCAGGCGGCCGGCGCCCGTCGGCCTCGGTGTCTTCGGAGGAAATATGCGAGGGCGAGATTAGAGCCGCCTTAGAGGAGCGGCACCCCTCACTACTGCGGCGGGCTCGAGGATGTCGGTACCGCCAGGATCATCCGAGTACCGCCTTCCGGCCGATTGACGGCGCGGATGGTCCCACCGTGCTCGCGCACGATCCACGCGCAGATGGCGAGGCCGAGGCCGGCGCCGCCCTCGACACCGCGCGTGCGGGCGGTGTCGCTACGAAAGAACCTCTCGAAGACGCGATCCAGATCAGGCTCGGGAATCCCTGGTCCGTCGTCGTCTACGGCGAGAAACGCGAGCTGGTCCTCGGTCCACACCGTGACGCGGACTCGGCCCTTGGCTGTGTGCGCGTCCATTCCAGTCGAGAATCGGACGGCGTTGTCGATGAGGTTGAGGACGAGCTGGCGAAGCCAGCGCTCATCGCCCGGGATGACGACGGCGGGTGCTGGCGCCATTTCGAGCCGGACTCCGAGGGCGTTCGCCCGCTCCGAGAACGATTCCACCACCTCGCCGGCGAGGATGTCGAGACGAACCGGCTCGAGCTGGAAGGGGACCTTGCCGCTATCGGCGCGCGCCAGGAGGAGGAGGTCGGCCACGATGTGCCGGAGGCGGCCCACCTCCTCGTTGAGACTCGCCATCGCGGTGCGGTATTCGTCCGCCTCTCGGGGCTGGCTGAGAGCTACTTCGAGCGTGCTCTGCATGTTCGCGAGCGGGCTTCGGAGCTCGTGGGAGGCGTCCGCGGTGAAGCGCTTCATCGACTCGAAGGAGCTCTCGAGGCGGCCGATCATCTGGTTGAACGTGTCGACGAGCCGGCCGATCTCGTCAGGGACGGGACGGGTCGGGAGCCGGCGGCTGAGCTGTGTCGACTCGATCTCTCTCGCCAGCTCCGTGATCTCGACGACGGGGGCGAGCGCGCGACCGGCGAGCCAGTAGCTGACTGCGGCAGATCCTGCGACCGCGATCGGCGCAAGGAGGAGCAGGGCGAGGCGGAGGTTCGAGAGGGGAAGCTCGACGTCTCCCGTTCGCTCCATGACCCGGATGACGCCCTGGCGTCCGGCATGGGACTTGTAGGGCCTCGTGTAGACCCGAAGGAGGCCGCCCTTCTCGACGTAAGTGCGGAAGGCCGAGCGCTCCTCGAGGAACTGCGGCCGCGCTGCGAGCTCCTTGGCGGCCGGCACCGATTCGAGGTCGGGCGAGCGGTAGAAGACAGCCGGGTCACCGTCGACGGAGTGGAACAGGGCGAGCTTCGAGTATCGGTTCAGCTGCGCCACCTGCTCCGGAGTCAGGTGCTCGCAGTCCTCGTGCTGCCCGATGACGGCCTGGATCGCGTCGGCCGTCTCGGTGAGCTCCCGATCGTGGTGGCGGAGCAGCTGGTCTCGGACGATGAAATAGAGACTGAGCCCGAAAGCGGCCAGGATGAGCGTGAGGACGAGCGAGTACCCCAGGGTCAGCCGTCCGCGAAATGTCCTCGGAAGCGCTCTCACTTTGGCTCCTTCAGGACGTACCCGGAGCCGCGGACCGTCTGGATGAGCTTCACGTCGGCGCCCTGGTCGACCTTCTTTCGGAGGTAGTTGATGTAGACCTCGACGAGGTTCGAGCCGCCGTCGTAGTCGAGGTCCCAGACGTGATCCAGGATCATGGCGCGTGTCAGGACGACCCCCTTCCGCTTCATGAGGTATTCGAGGAGGCCGAATTCCTTCGAGGTGAGCTCGATCGGCCGGTTTCCGCGACGCACCGAACGGTGCACGGTGTCCAGCTCGAGGTCCCCGGCGGTGAGCGTGGTGACGGGCTCGGCCGCAGGGCGCCGGCTGATCGCCCTGAGGCGCGCGAGGAGCTCCTGAAAGCTAAAGGGCTTCGGAAGGTAGTCGTCTGCCCCGAGGTCCAGTCCCCGGACCCGGTCCTCGACTGCGGACCGGGCGCTGAGGATGAGGACGGGCGTCGCCCGGTGGCGGGTCCGCAGCTCGCGCAGGATCTCGAGGCCGCTCTTGCCGGGGAGCATCACATCCAGGACGAGAGCGTCGTAGTCGGCCCCGAGCGCGAGCTCGAGCCCCAGGCGCCCATCCGGTGCCACATCCACGGCGAATCCGTGTTCCTTCAGCCCCTGCCGGATGCTGTCCAGGAGTTTCGGGTCATCTTCAACGACGAGGACTCTCATGAGTTTCACCGGCCGAAGTGGAGGGTCTCACGATACCGCGGCACTAATCCGTTTCTAATGTTGGGGGGGTAAGTTCCCTGCGAGCAGAGTCGATGGTGTTTCGCCAGGAAAACCCCGCAGCCCGCACGCAGATGTCCCCCGAGATCGCCAGAGGCGGGAATCGGGGGCGCTGGTTCTATCGTGGGGCGGCTCTGGCTCTCTCCGTGCTCCTGCTCGGCGCGAACGTCGCGCCGGCGACCTGCGCGGCGACGGCGACCCGCTGGCTGGGGGTCTCGGCGTCGAGGATGCCCGGGGGATTGCTGCGGTGGCGCGGTTCGCCCGGCGGGAACCCCGGGGGACACTCTGTCGGACGATTCAGGGGGATGCTGCTGCCCCCCTGGGGGGCCTTGCAGCGTCACCCGGGACCCCGGGGGGCCGGAAGCGGCGCCGCCCGAAGGTGCGTCTCGGTCCGGGGTCTCGGAGTCGCCGGGTCGGGACGTCGACCAGGATCTTGGCACCGCGCGCCAGAACCTCGGGACACCGGCGCGGGGCCAAGCCGGGGGCGGCCACCTCTTCCTCCGGATCGGCGTTCTCAGGATCTGATCCTGAAACGTAGCATTTTCGTCGCTGCCTGACGCAGGCTGCGTCCGACGACTGGAGCACGAGGTGAAGAGATGTCGATCCTATGGTCCCGACGGGGAGTCGCGCTTTGCGCCCTCCTGTCCGTCGCTGCATTCAGAGCCCAGGGGGTAGAGCCACCGCCGCCGCTGGATCGCGCCGAGGTGGAGCGTCTCGTCGACGAGGCGCTCGGGGCGAATCCCGAGATCCGGTCGGCGCGGGCCACGGCAGCCTCCACGGAGGCGCGGATTAAGCCCGCCGGCACTCTGCCGGACCCGATGGTCTCGGTGAGCTACGAGAACGACGGGGTCTCGCCCTCGCTGGGGACCATGGAGATGACGCGTCTCCAGTTCATGGCGCAGCAGGCGATTCCGTACCCGGGGAAGCTCCGTCTCGCCCGGGAGGTCGCGCAGAAGGACGCCGAGCGGGCGGGGACCGCACCCCAGCGCGTCGTGCTCACGATCGGGGCTTCGGTCCGCCGCGCCTACGCGGACCTCCTCGAGGCACGTGAGGCCCTCCGGCTCGTGGACGAGCAGGCCGAAACGTGGAAAGGCATCGAGGAAGTGACCCGTGGACGGTACGCGGCCGGGCTCGCGAGCCAGCAGGACGTCCTCCGAGCGCAGAGCGAGCGGACGAGGCTTCTTCAAGAGCGCCGCCGCGAGGAAGCAGCCGAGCTGACGGCCCTGAGCGAGCTGCGTCAGCTCCTCTTCCGGCCGCCGGACGCGCCTATTCCTACCGAGCAGCGCCTCACACCGGGACGCCTCGTAACGATCCCCTCGAGCGCGGAGACCCTTGCCCGGGCGCTCGACGAGACACCGGAGCTGAAGGAGATCGCGCTCGTGAGGGAACGATCCAAGCTCTCCGTCGATCTCGCGCACCGGAATCTCAGGCCTGACTTCGTCGCATCCGCGGCCTACATGAACCGCGGGGGCTCCCGCTCATGTGGTCCGCCGGTCTCGGCGTCTCGATCCCTCTCTGGGCCGGCCAGAAGCAGCGGCCGCTCATCGTGGAGGCCGAGACCCTCGCCTCGGCGGCAGCCGCCACAGAGGAGTCCCTCCGTCGCCGAGTTCAGGCTGCAACCGAGGAACGCCTCATCCGCCTCAACCAGCTTGCCCAGGAAGCGCGGCTCGATGCCGAGGGAATCCTGGTGCAGGACCAGCTCTCCGTCGATGCCGCCCTCGCCAGCTACCGTACGGGCACCGTCCCCTTCGTGACGGTCCTCGAAGCCATCGGCACGTACTTCGGCGATCGACGGGCGGCCCTCGGCCGGCTGGCGAACCTGATCCGCGCACTGGCCGACCTCGAGGAGTTTTCTCCCGAGCGGAGCAGCCAGGCGCCCATGGCGTCTAAGAAAGCCCCGGCGGCCGCGTCGGCCAGCCCGAAGATGTGAGCATAGAAATGAAGAAGAAGCGCCTCCTCGCGATCGCCCTCACCGTCGCTCTCGCCGTCGTGGTCGGCGGGTCCATTCTGGTCTCGTCCGCTTGCCAGAAGAGCGGCGGACCAACGGCCGCCGCCAAGCGGTTCCATTGCCCGATGCATCCGGATGTCATCAAGGATGGCCCGGGCGACTGCCCGATCTGCGGCATGAAGCTGGTCCCGATCGAGGAAGAAGCCCACGAGGCCGCGGTCGCGGGGACGGCCGCGCCGTCCGGGGAAAGGAAGATCCTCTTCTACCGGTCCCCGATGAATCCGCAGGAGACCTCGCCGACGCCCAAGAAGGACTCGATGGGGATGGACTTCGTCGCGGTGTACTCGGACGAGGTCGACGCGGGAGCGAAGGGGCCGGAGGGTCTTGCCACGGTCACGATCGACGCCCAGAAGCAGCAGCTGCTGGGTCTCAAGACGATAGAGGTGAAGAGGGGAGTCTTCGAAACGTCCATCCGGACGACCGGACGCATCGCGTACGACGAACGGAGGGTCCACCACGTCCACACGCGCTACGAGGCCTACGTCGAGGCGATCGAAGCGGACTACACCGGCAAGTACGTCAAGAAGGGCGACGTCCTGGTGAAGGTCTACAGCCCGGAGCTGTACGCGACGCAGCGGGAGTACCTGATGGCGCTCAAGGCCGCGAAGTCCACGTCGGGATCGGCGATCCCGTCCGTCTCGCAGGGGGGGCAGGACCTCGTCGCGGCCGCCCGGCAGCGCCTCCTCCTGTGGGACATCACCCCTCGGGACATTGACGCCCTCGAAAAGCGCGGCGAGCCGACCAGGACACTGAACATCTACGCTCCGATCTCCGGATTCGTCACGGGCCGGATGGCCTACCACGGGATGAAGGTCATGCCGGCCGATTCGCTCTTCGACATCGTCGACCTCTCCGGCGTCTGGGTCATCGCGGACGTCTACGAGTACGAGCTCCCCAGGCTGTCTCTCGGCCAGACGGCGACGATGACGCTCTCCTACTGGCCCGGGAAGTTCTGGACAGGGCGCGTGACCTATGTCTACCCGGCCGTGGACGAGATGACACGGACCGTGAAGGTCCGCCTCGAGTTCGCGAATCCCAGGGAAGAGCTGAAGCCCGAGATGTACGCCCAGGTCACGATTCACGGGCAGTCTCGGGACGCGCTCGTCCTTCCCGACGACGTCGTCCTCGACAGCGGTACGCGAAAGATCGTCTTCGTCGCAGAAGGGAAGGGAAGACTGGCGCCGCGTGAAATCTCCGTCGGAGACCATGCGGGCGGCCAGTACGAAGTGACGGGCGGCCTCTCGGCCGGGGAGATCGTCGCTCGGGGCGCCAACTTCCTCGTCGACTCGGAGTCGCGCCTGAAGGCTGCTCTCTCCGCGATGACCACAACTTCACCCACGAGGGCGCCCGGAGAAACGACGAAGACGCCCGATCCGCCCTCGCCGCCGGCGACACCCGCCGCCCACGCCCACTGAAGGAGGACGCGATGAGCCACGCGAGCCCCAGCGAGGGCGGAGGCGAAGGGGTGATCAAGCGGGTCATCCGCTTCTCCGCCGAGAACAAGTACCTCGTCCTCTCTCTCTACGCCGTCGCGGTCCTGATCGCCGTCTGGGTCATGAAGCGGACGCCCCTCGACGCCATCCCGGACCTGTCGGATACCCAGGTCATCGTCTACTCCAAGTGGGACCGGAGCCCCGACATCATCGAGGACCAGGTCACCTACCCGATCGTGACTTCTCTCCTCGGGGCGCCGAAGGTAAAGACCATCCGGGGCTTCTCGGACTTCGGGTTCTCCTACGTCTACGTCATCTTCGAGGACGGGACCGACCTCTATTGGGCTCGCTCGCGTGTCCTCGAGTACCTCTCGAAGATCCAGGGAGCCTCCCCAGGGGGTCAAGACCGAGATGGGCCCGGACGCGACGAGCGTCGGGTGGGTCTTTCAGTACGCGCTCGTCGACGAGACGGGCACGAACAGCACCGATGAGCTGAGGACCTACCAGGACTGGTTCCTCAAATACGCGGTCCAGTCCGTGCCGGGCGTCGCCGAGGTCGCGACGGTCGGCGGCTCGCAGAAGCAGTACCAGGTGACCGTCGACCCGAGCGTCCTCTCCGCGTACGGCGTCCCGATCTCACGCGTCGCCGAGGCGATCCGGATGAGCAACGCGGAAGTCGGCGGCCGGCTCATCGAGTTCTCGGGCCGCGAGTACATGGTACGGGGCGCGGCTACCTGAAATCGGTCAGGGACATCGAGCAGATCGTCGTCAAGACGAACGAGCGCGGGACCCCGCTCACGGTCGGCGACGTCGGCCGCGTCTCGCTCGGACCGGAGATCCGGCGCGGCGTCGCGGACCTCGACGGCAAGGGACGTGGTCGGCGGCATCGTCGTGATGCGAAGCGGCGAGAACGCCCTGAACGTCATCGAGAGGGTCAAGCAGAAGCTGAAGGACGTCGAGCCGTCGCTCCCGAAAGGCGTGAAGGTCGTGACGACCTACGACCGCTCCGACCTCATCGAGCGCTCCGTATCCAACCTGAAGTCGAAGCTGATCGAGGAGATCATCGTCGTCTCGATCATCATCCTGATCTTCCTCTGGCACGTCCCGAGCGCGATCGTCCCCATCCTCACGATCCCCATCTCGGTCGTCCTCGCGTTCATCCCGTTCGGCCAGATGGGGCTGACGATCAACATCATGTCCCTGGCGGGCATCGCGATCTCCATCGGCGTCCTCGTCGACGGAGCGATCGTCGAGGTCGAGAACGCCTACAAGAAGCTCCAGCTCTGGAACGACGGGGGCCGTCCGGGCGACTTCCACAAGGTGCGCCTCGAGGCGCTCATGGAGGTCGGCCCGTCGGTCTTCTTCTCCCTCCTCGTCATCGCGGTCGCGTTCCTTCCCGTCTTCACGCTCGTCGACCAGGAGGGGCGTCTCTTCAAGCCGCTCGCCTTCTCGAAGAACCTCGCTATGGCGATCGCGGCGTTCCTCGCGATCACGCTCGACCCGGCGCTGCGGATGCTGTTCGCCCGGATGGACTACTTCCACTTCCGGCCGAGGTGGCTCGCCTGGATCGTGAACCAGGTGACGGTTGGGAAGTACTACGCCGAGGAGAAGCACCCGATCAGCCGCTTCCTCCACCGGATCTACGAGCCCCCGTGCCGGTTCGTGCTGAAGCACCCGAAGACGACGATCGCCGCCGCCCTCCTGGCGATGGCGGCGACGGTGCCGGTCTACATGAAGCTCGGCTCCGAGTTCATGCCTCCCCTCTACGAGGGAAGCATCCTCTACATGCCGACGACGATTCCCGGCATCTCCGTCACGGAGGCGGAAAGGCTCCTCCAGGTGCAGGACCGGATCCTGAAGTCGTTCCCAGAGGTCGAGCGGGTCTTCGGCAAGGCGGGCCGCGCCGACAGCGCGACCGACCCCGCCCCGTTCTCGATGATGGAGACGACCGTCATCCTGAAGCCCGAAGATCAGTGGCGGCCACGCGAGCGCTGGTATTCCTCCTGGGCGCCGGGGTGGCTCGCGTCGGTCTTCCGCCACGTCTGGCGCGACCGCATCTCGCACGACGAGCTCGTCGACGAGATGGATCGGGCGATGAAGATCCCCGGGACGACGAACGCCTGGACGATGCCGATCAAGGCGCGCATCGACATGCTCTCCACCGGCATCCGGACGCCGATCGGGATCAAGGTCTTCGGCTCCGACCTCGCCGAGATCGAGCGGATCGGCAAGGAGATCGAGACGGCCGTTCGGTCCGTCCCGGCGACCCGCTCGGCCTTCGCGGAACGGGTCGCGGGCGGCTACTTCATCGACTTCGAGCTGAAGCGCGACCAGCTCGCCCGCTACGGCCTCACCGTGGACGACGCGAACAGGGTCATCATGACGGCGATCGGCGGCGAGCCGATCACGACGGTCATCAAGGGCCGAGAGCGCTACACCGTCTCGCTCCGCTATCCCCGCGAGCTCCGCGAGGACCTCACCCGCCTCGAGCGGGTCCTCGTCCCGACGATGTCGGGAGCGCAGGTCCCGATGGGCCAGCTCGCCGACATCCGCCTCGTCCAGGGGCCCTCGATGATCCGCAACGAGAACGGGCTCCTCTCGGGGTACGTCTACGTCGACTTCGACACCGGAAAGGAGGACGTCGGCGGGTTCGTCGAGGAGGCGAAGAAGGCCGTGGCCGAAAGAGTCACGCTCCCCTCCGGCTATACCCTCGTCTGGAGCGGCCAGTTCGAGAACATGATCCGCGTCAGGGAACGGCTGAAGGTCGTCATCCCGATTACGCTCGTCCTCATCTGGCTCCTCATGTACATGAACACGAAGTCGGCGATGAAGACTTTCATCGTCCTCCTCGCCGTGCCCTTCTCGATCATCGGGGCCGTCTGGTTCCTCTGGATCCTCGGCTACAACATGTCGATCGCCGTCTGGGTCGGGATCATTGCCCTCATGGGCCTCGACGCCGAGACGGGCGTCTTCATGCTCCTCTTCCTCGACCTCTCGTACGACGAGGCGAAGGCGAAGGGGCTGCTGAGGAACAGGCTCGAGCTCGTGGAGGCGATCATCCACGGCGCCGTCAAGCGGGTTCGCCCGAAGGCGATGACCGTCTTCGCCGCGATCCTCGGCCTCCTCCCGATCATGTGGTCCGTCGGAGCGGGCTCCGACGTCATGAAGAGGATCGCCGCCCCGATGGTCGGCGGTCTCGTCACGTCGTTCGCGCTCGAGCTCCTCGTCTACCCAGCCGTCTACATGCTCTGGAAGCAGCGAAGCCTCCCGAAGCCGGACCCGGATGCTCCCGTACCCGCCCCGGAACCGTCGCTGATTCCTGCGTGACGCGCACCGCAATTCGAGCCAGACCAATAAGGAGAAGCCCCATGACGACAGCCACCCACCTCCGCCGCTGGATCGCCGCCGCCGTTGCGGTCCTCGCAATCTCGTCGGCAGCCGCCGCCCCGCCTTCGAAGGCGGCCGCCGGGAAGATGGTCTTCAAGGACGTGAAGACGCAGACGCAGGAGTTCATCGGCTACGCCGACATGAGCCTCGCGCCCGAGCAGCAGAAGATCAAGGACGACGTCCTCTCGGCGATTCCGACCGTGTGCTGCAAGAAGTTCTCCATGAAGACGTGCTGCTGCCCGTGCAACATGGCCATGACGATCTGGGGGCTCTCGAACTACATGCTCGTTGTGAAGGGAGCCGACGCGGCCCAGCTCAAGACGGCCGTCCTCGACTGGGTCAAGTTCATCGGGCCCGCCGGGTACACAGGCGATGCGTGTTTCAAGGGTGGCTGCAACCGGCCGTTCGCGAAGAACGGATGCGGCGGCATGGACCACAAGAACGTCATTTTCTAGGGGTTGAGCGATGAAAGTTCTTCGAACACTTCTCCTTTCCACGGCGATGCTGAGCCTCCCGGCCATGGCCCAGGAACACGTCCACGGCGACCCGGGGGCGCCAGGCCAGACGCCTTCGGCGGAGAGGCCTGCCGCGAACCTGGACGTGGCGCTTCGCGACGAAAGGAGCGCGCTGCGGGCGCTCCGCGCGAGCGTCCGTTCACGCGAGCGCGAACGGGTCGACCGGTCCGTCGGGGATTACGTCTCGGTTCAGGATGAGCTGCGCGCCGGCCTACGCGCCGGTGGCGAGGACGATGGCCGAGCGCGAGATGCCTCGCGGGTACAGAAGGTCTGCCGGGAGAGCCTGGCGACGCTCCGTGGCCTGGCGGACGCGGCGCCGCCCGCCCTCGGGGAGCTCGTCGACGAGGCGATCGCCGCGGCGGAGCGGACTTTCGGGACCGCTGCCGAGCTCGCCGGTGAGGAGGCCGCCTCTGAACCGAGGACCAGCCGGGGCGGATGTGGCATGGGGAGCTCCGGCCATCGAGGGCACTGACGGCGACTCCTGCCGAGGGGAGCGCGATCGGGCCTGAGGCACCCGCGGTCTCGCCCGACTTGATCGATCCGGGCGGCGTCGTCCCTGCCGATCCGCGGAACTGAGCGTTCCCCGGGGAGGAGCGGACGACGCCGCCCAATCGCTTACACGGGGCGGAGAGCTGGGCTCTAAGGTGCCTCTAATGTTGGCGACGCACATTCTGATAGATCCATGCAGCCGGTACGCACCGGCCACACCGAGAGCCGGGATGCGCGCCCACTCCATCACGGGGGCGGGAGGAAAGGTCATGACGCCGGACCGCGGGATTGTCATCGTCACCGGCTCCAACGGCCGAATCGGCGACGCCGTGATGCGGCGATTCGCCGGGCGTTTCGATGACGTCGTCGGGTTCGACCGAAAGGCACCTCAACCAGCGCCGACGGGCTGCGTGTACGTCTCCGTCGACATCACGTCCGACGAGAGCGTAAGGGACGGACTCCGCGCCATCCGTGACCACCACGGGGCGCACGTCGCCTCGGTGATCCATCTCGCCGCCTACTATGATTTCTTCGGCAAGCCGAGCCCGAAGTACGAGGAGATCACCGTCCGCGGCACGGGCCGCCTCCTGCGCAGCCTGCGCGAGCTCGGCTTCCAGATCGAACAGTTCGTCTTCTCCAGCACGATGCTCGTACACCGGCCGGGCGAGCCCGGCGAGCTCATTACGGAGGACTGGCCGCTCGAACCGACCTGGGCGTACCCGGCGTCGAAAGTCCGGACCGAGCAGCTCATCCGCGACGAGCGAGGCGGCATTCCGGCCGTCCTGCTGCGCATCTCCGGCGTCTACGACGACGGGTGCCACTCGGTCCCGCTGGCGCACCAGATCCAGCGCATCTTGGATCGTAACCTCTCCAGCCGGTTCTACTCCGGCTCGACCGCGCACGGTCAGGCCTTCCTGCACATGGATGACATGGTGGATGCCATCGAGCGCGTCGTGGAACGCCGGGCCACGCTTCCGCCGGAGGTCGCGATACTCCTCGCCGAGCCGGAGGCCCTCAGCTACGACGAGCTGCAGCACAGCATCGCCCGCCTGATCCGCGGCACTAGCACGGAGACCATCGCGATCCCTTCCGCGTTGGCGCCCCTCGCGAAGGCGGGCGCCTGGGTGCTGGACCACATCCCCGGACAAGAGGCGTTCGTCAAGCCGTGGATGATCGACCGCGCGAACGACCACTTTGCGCTCGACATCACCCGCGCCCGGGCCCTGCTCGGATGGGAGCCGAAGCGCTCGCTGCGCCAGACGCTGCCGAAGATGGTGGCGGCGCTGAAGGCCGATCCGATCGGCTGGTACCGCGAGAACGAGCTAGAGCCCCCGTCCAAGCTCGAGAAGACGGTCGGGACGTTCGAGGCGCCGGCTGTGGCATCGCCGCAGGAACGGCCCCCCGGTAGGCGGAAGGAACACGTCCACGAGTCACCGGCGGCGCCAGGCCCCGTTCGCCCTGAACCCACGCCCCACGCCGGCCACGCGCCGTCGCACAAACAAGATCCGGCCCTGATGCCGCCAGGAGACGGCATGCAACCGCCCAAGGCCACGGCAGCTGCCTCCGGCGACGCGGCGATGCCCACGGCGATGGAGCACGGTGGCGGGGCGATCTGGCCGCATTTCGCCAACATGACGTTGGGCCTGTGGCTCATCACGGGCGCGTTTGCCCTCGGCCTCCGGAGCTCCGCGCTCCAGGTGAGCGACGTCGCGAGTGGCGCCTTCGTCATCCTTCTCGCCGCGCTCTCCCTCTCGCGCTGGCCGTTCTGGAAGCTGTGGGCGCCGTGGGCGAGCTCGCTGGTCGGCCTGTGGTTGCTCTTCGCCCCCCTCGCCTTCTGGGCGCCTACGCCCGCTGCCTATTCCAACGACACGCTCGTCGGCGCGCTGGTCGTCGTGTTCGCCATCCTGGCGCCCGGGATGCCGGTGGCACCGGGGATGAGTGGAGCCCGGCCCGGACGTGCCGCCGGGCTGGTCCTACAACCCTTCCAGCTGGCCGCAGCGAGCGCCGATCATCGCGCTCGCGCTCGTCGGCTTCTTCCTCTCGCGGCAGATGACCGCGTTTCAGCTCGGCTACGTCGCCACGCTCACCGACCCGCTCTTCGGCATCGGCACGCAGCGCGTGCTGACGTCCGACGTCTCTCGCGCCTTCCCGATCCCCGACGCGGGGCTCGGCGCGTTCGCCTACATGGTCGAGTTTCTGATGGGCTTCATGGGCGACAAGCGCCGGTGGCGGACCATGCCGTGGATGGTCACCTTCTTCGGCATCCTCGTCGTCCCGCTCGGCATCGTGAGCATCACGCTGATCATCCTCCAGCCCCTCGCAGTCGGTTTCTGGTGCACGCCGTGCCTCATCGCCGCCGCCGCGATGCTCGTCATGATCACACTCACCCTCGACGAGGTCGTGGCCATGTGCCAGTTCCTCGTCCAGGCCCGCCGGGAAGGGCAGGCGTTCTGGCGCACCTTCTGGCTAGGGGGTGCCCTGCGCGAGGCGCCGGACACCGGTCCCGTTCGCCCCGACGTCGTGAGCGCCAGCGCGATGGTCTGGGGCGTAGCGATGCCGTGGAACCTGCTCCTGAGCGCGGGCCTCGGCACTTGGCTGATGCTCACGCCTTCGTTGCTCGGAAGCACCGGCGCGGCTGCCCACAGCGACCATCTCGTCGGGGCCCTGATCGTGACCACCGCCGTGATCGCGCTGGCCGACGTGGGCCGTGCGATACGCTTCCTCAACATCGTCTTCGGCGCCTGGGTGATCGTCGCCCCGTGGGTTCTCGGCGGTGCCACCCCAGCGTCGAGGTGGAGTGACGCGCTCGCCGGGGCGCTCGTGATTCTGCTCAGCTTTCGGCGCGGCCCGGTGGGCGAACGCTACGGCACGTGGGACCGCTTCATCCGATGAGTCAGCGCGCGAGGATGAGACCATGAAGGCGACAATCGGCCACTTCGCTTCGGGCACAGCGCAGCGAGCGGTGTGGCACCGCCCCACCGCACCAAGAGGAGGAGGCCGAGCATGGCAACCTCTGGCGTGAAGCCCCAGGCGGCGGAGTTGGGATTGATCGGCCTCGGCGTCATGGGCGAGAACCTCGCGCTCAACATCGAGGACCACGGCTACCGGGTGGCGCTCTGGACTCATACCGAGGGGAAGGTCCAGCGCTTCATCGACAGCAGCGACGCGAGCCGGCGTTGGGTCGGCACGCGGACACTCGAGGAGTTCACGGCGGCGATTGCGCCGCCACGCCGCATCTTGCTGATGGTCAGCGCTGGCGAGCCGGTCGACCAGATGCTCGATCGGCTGACGCCCGGCCTCGCGCACGACGACGTGGTGATCGACGGCGGCAACTCGTTCTTCCGCGACACGCAGCAGCGCGAGGCCGCCTTGCGTGCCCGGCGGATCAGCTTCGTCGGGATGGGCGTGTCCGGCGGAGAGGAGGGGGCGCGTTACGGCCCGTCGCTGATGCCCGGCGGCGCGCGCGCCGCGTACGATCTGCTGCGCCCGGTGCTCGAGTCGATCGCCGCGAAGACCGTTTCGGGTCCGTGCGTGACTTACGTCGGGCCGGACGGCGCCGGTCACTTCACGAAGATGGTTCACAACGGCATCGAGTACGGCCTCATGCAGGCAATCGCCGAGGCGTACGACCTGCTCCGCCGGGGGCTCGCGCTCCCGGCGGCGGAGGTAGCCGCCATTTTCGCAGAGTGGAACCGCGGACCGCTCGAGTCCTACCTGATCGACGTCGCGGCGCAGGTGCTCGGCGCGCGGGATCCCGAGACGGGGAACCCGCTGGTCGAGATGATCCTCGACCAGGCCGGACAGAAGGGGACCGGAAAGTGGACCGCACAGTCCGCGCTCGACCTCGGCGTACCGATCCCGACGATCGCGGCGGCGATCGACGCCCGCGTCCTGTCCAGCATGAAGGGCGAGCGCGCGACCGCAAGCACCCAACTCCAGAGCGCAACCACGGGCCGCATCCCGGGCGACGTGCGGGAGATGACCGACGCCATTCACGACGCCCTCCGCGCCACGACGGTCTGCGCTTACGCGCAGGGGATGAGCCTGTTGCGCACGGCCTCCGGCGAGTACGGCTGGAGCGTGGACCTGCGCGAGATCGCCCGCATCTGGAAGGGCGGCTGCATCATCCGCGCGCGGCTGCTCAACACGTTCATGCACGCGTTCGAGCGCGCGCCCGACCTGCCGAACGTCCTGCTCGACGCCGACGTCGGTCCGTGGCTTTCGGAGACCGAGCGCGGATGGCGACGGACGATCTCGGCGGCGGTCGCTGCGGGCATTCCGGTGCCGGCAATGTCGGCGGCCCTCGCGTACTTCGACAGCTATCGCTGCGCGCGGCTGCCGCAGAACCTCACGCAGGCCCAGCGTGACTTCTTCGGCGCCCATACGTATCAGCGCGTGGATCGGCCGGAGGCCGGGTTCGTACGCACCGACTGGCAGAGCGTGATCGGGCAGTCCGCACGAGGGGATCCGCGATGAGCGTGACGGTACACGCCGTGCCTCATCGCCGCTGCCGCGATGCTGGTGATGATCACTCTCTCGTGAGCGCCAGGGCGAGGATCTGGGGCGTAGCGATGCGGTGGAAGGTTCTCCTGAGCGCGAGCCTCGGCACTTGGCTGATGCTCACGCCTTCATCCGATGACTCAGCGCGCGAGGTTCACACCATGACATCGACGACCTGCAACGTTGCGCCAGGCACCGACGGATGACAACGGCGAGCAACGCGAGGGGCGACGGCCATGCCCACGGTTGACCCCGGATTCCGCTACGTGTGGCTCATATGGGCGAGCGCCTTTCTGGTGCCTTGGACTGCGCTGTTCGTCGCGAGGCCGACGTCACGGCGGGCCATGCTCCAGGCCAGCGCTCTGACGGCACTGTTTGGATTGACCGAGCCTTTGTTCGTGCCCGCGTACTGGAACCCGCCGAGCCTGTTCGATCTCGCGCATCGCACGGGCTTCGACATCGAGAGCCTGATCTTCTGCTTTGCTATTGGCGGGCTGGCCGTGGCGGACTACCGGGCCCTGGCGCCGACCGCGGAAGAGGCACTCGCACCTCGAGAGCGAGGCTCTCGTCGGCATCGCCGGCATCGCCGGCATCGCTGGCACCGCGCCGCGCTCGCGAGCCCGTTCTTCGTATTTGGCGCATTCCTGCTGCTGCCATGGAACCCGATCTATCCGGGTATTGCGGCGCTGTGCGTAGGAACAGTGGCCAGCGGCCTGTGCAGACCCGATCTGTGGCGCTACATGCTCGTCGGTGGACTGGTGTTTCTCGCGCTGTACGCGGCCTTCCTGCTCGGCCTGAGGTGGCTGTGGCCAGGCTACATCGAAGCGGTGTGGAGGCTCGACGATCTGATCGGCTGGCGGCCCGCAGGGCTGCCGCTGGAGGAGCTGATGTTCGGTGTTGCCTTCGGCATGTATTGGAGCAGCGTTTACGAGCATGTGACATGGCGGCAACGAAGTGCGCTGGACCTCCGAGTCGGAACTGCCAACGGGAAGTGCGCAGGATGACTGAAACTTCGTGGAACAGCGCGGGTAGGCCTACCGAAGGCGTCTGGGTGGCAAGCCGGCAGCGGCGATGCGGTTGGGGACCGTCGCAATGGCGTTTCAGCGGCGCTCCGTCCTCGGTATTCACGAGGGAGCGCGACGAGAAGCCGAAAGGAGAGGGTCATGGCGTGGTTCACGGCAAACTGGTTCTGGGTGTTCATCTTCATCGCCTTCGCCGCGATGCACCTGTTCGGTCATGGCGGGCACGGGCGTCATGGCGGTCCTGGTGGAGGGGGTCGTCAACGAGGCGGGGCTGAAGGAGAGAAGAACGAGGCGGAGGGTCGGGTCGTGAGCACGAGTGCAGGCGGGCACCAACATTGAAGGGAACACCTGGGTCGCATGCAGAGGCCGAAGTGACGCGAGTCGCCCATCGTAGAGGGCAGCACCAGCCCGGAACGTAAAGGAGTCGGGACAATGCTGAATATCAAGCTCGTAACCTGGTCGCTGGGCATCTTCACCGCGATCAGCTTCGTCCTGTGCGTCATCTACGGACTGATCGTGCCGCAGAGCCTGCACTCGGTCCAGTTCCTGGAAGCGGTGTTACCCGCCTTCAAGTGGTTGACCTTCTGGAGCTTCTGGCTCGGTTTGATCGAGAGCTTTCTCTGGGGTTGCTATGCGGGCCTCGTGTTCGTTCCGATCTACAACGTCCTCGCCCGCCGGTGGGATGTGCCGGCAACGGAGTAGCGATATGGCGGGTCGCCCGGGATGGGCGTGGGAGGAAGTGCAAACGCGAGAGATTGAAGGAGGAAACAAAGATGCGTTGTTGTAGTGATGTGATGGAACCCGTCGAAGCGGCGTCGTGCTGTACGCCACAGGCCACGGCGGCAGACGCCGCGCGAGCGATACGCGATTCAGGCTGCGGCTGCGCGGCCGTGGTTGAAAGTACGGAGAGCCGGAAGCTGGTCGGTGTCGTCACGGAGCGGGACGTGTGTTGCGGCGTGGCGGCCGAGGGCCGTCATGCTTCCGACGTGCGCGTCGACGAGATCATGCGAGCCTCGTCCGCATGCTGTGGCGCAGATGAGCCGGTGGAAGAGGCGCGCCGGAAGCTTTACGAGCATCGAGCGACGAGCCTGCCCGTCGTGGACAAGGAAGGCGGGTGCTGCGGAACAGTCAGCATGCATAGCCTTGGGGGGTCGTAGGGGACCCGCGGAAACCGAGCGGGAAGCTGGAACCGGTGTGCGAGAAGGCGTGGATGGCAGGCTCTCGCACCTGGGTGCCCAGACGGCCGACGGGGCGGCTGTTCAGGCGGAGCCGGATCGGTAGAGTTGGGAGGATGGGTACTGCGAAGCCAGCCCGAGTCGACGAGCCGCTTCAAGGAGCCGCTTCGGGAGCTCATCCAGCGTCCCGTCGCGGGCCACGCCTTGACGGCTCGAACAGCGCCGTCCAACACGAGACGCAGGGCCCGTCAGAGAGCTTCGGATGGCACCTTCTTCAGAAGCCGTGTAAGGCCTTCCACGCCGCGGGCGGGTAGAGGCACTTCGACCGGGCAAACGAGCGCGAGACCGGCCGCCGCCGCTGGCAGAGTGCTTGCGTCGCCACCGGGAAGAAGATTCGAGCCTCGCGGGAGGGTCGCCAACACCCTCGCGGGACAGGAGTCGGTCCCTGCCAGGTCCGGTCCTGCCGGAGGGAAGGGAAGAAGGACG